>NZ_FOCS01000011.1:0-221159 GCF_900110155.1 Methylobacterium sp. UNC300MFChir4.1
ACCGCCGGCACGAAAGCCGGCAGCGCGGCGGCGGCCTGGCGCGCCTCGCGTCGCCACGTGAACAGCTGCTGCGGCGTCAACCCGTGCCGGCGGGCCACCACCGACACCACCGCGCCCGGAACGAACGTCTCCTCCAGGATCCGCGCCCGGTCGTCCGCGCTCCAGCGCCTGCGGCCGACCGCGCCGTCGATCACCTCAAAACGCCGGACCGTCCCCTCCGGCTCAAGTCTACGGTCAAGTCGAGACACAAAACGATCCTCTCGTGGCGGATCGTCAAACTGCCCGGTCAGGTCGCCCCACAGAAGATGGGGCCGGAACATCGCTTACGCTCGGACGGTGGGGCCGGGCATTGGGCTGTCGTCGCCTCGCTGGTCGAGACCTGCAAGCTGAACGGGGTCGAGCCGCAGGCCTACCTGACCGACGTCATCACCCGCATCGTCGCCGGACATCCGCAGAGCAATATCGACGACCTGCTGCCCTGGGCCTACGCCCCGCAGACCCTCAGGGCCGTGGCCTGAGAACGACGCTTACCGTGATCAGCGGCCTCGTCCACGTGCTCAAATCTGGAAGGCACTCGACGGACGCGCGGCGCGAGATCTACGGGTCGAAGAAGACCCTCTACAATCGCTTCGTGCGCTGGGCGGCCAAGGGGATCTGGGCCGAGCTGTTCAAGACGCTGGCCCAAGCTGGCGGGCCACCCTCTCAGGTGCTGATCGACTCCACCGCAGTGAAGGCTCACTGCTGTGTCGCGGGGGCAAAGGGGGGAGCAGAACCAGGTCGTCGGCCGCTCGCGGGGCGTGCGCACGACCAAGATCCACGCCCTCACCGACCGCTTCTGCCGCCCGCTCGCCTTCCTGCTGACCGGCGGACAGGCCGCCGACTGCAAGGCGGGCACCCTGCTGCTTGAACGCCTGCCGACCTGCCGCATCGTGCTGGCGGATATGGACTACGACAGCGACGTCATTCGGCGGCAGATCGAGGCGAACGGAGCTGCGCCCGATATTCCGCCCAAGATCAACCGCCGCTGGAAACCGTGCTTCTCACCCGTGCTCTATCGCGGGCGCAACGCTATCGAGCGCATGTTCGGCCGTTTCAAGGACTTTCGCCGCCTCGCCACCCGCTACGACCGTCTGGCGACCAACTATCTCGCCGCCGCCACCAGCTACTGGTTATGAGTCCGGACGGTAGTTCGTGCCGATTCGGGTTAGCCGCAGGAGCGTGCTTCCGTCAGGTACGTCTGCACCCACCAAGAGGGGCGACTGGTCGCTAGAGGGACCGAGCGTAGGCCGCAGCACGGTACAAAGCCTCGAGTTCTGAATGTTGCATGGTCGGCCTTGATAAGCTCACCGCTGCTCCTCCACTGCTGCTATACGTACGTGTTCCGGAAATAGATCCGTCCGATTCGAAGGTAAGATTATCTCCAAAATTGAATCCTGACACCGTTCCATAAACTGTGAGCTTGTCACCGGCCGATCCATCGCCGGTCGGGCTTGTAAAATAGTAGCTTGTCGTAGTTGTCCCAGTGGTATCGGTGATAGAATAATTGGCGGCATTGGCACTACTGGCGGGCTGGTAATCGATCGAGGAACCGTCGGCATAGCGGTAGGATGTGGTATTGGCCATTCCACAACGGCCCAGATTGCACCCGGTATAGACGACTTTTTTGACGTAAGGGCCTTTCGCGGCGAAATCGAGCTTGGCGACTCCTGGCTGCCCATCAGCGATCGACATGTTCGCGATGTTTGGTGTTGAGCTGGCTATTCCTGAACCAGTCGCGCCCGCGATGGCAGCGCTGTTCCGATTCAAGGCACCCGACAACGACGATTTCGTCGCGACGAGAGATCCAACGAGACCCATAGCGATCAAGCCAACGATGAACCCATACTCGATCGCTGAAGCACCCTGATCGTCCGCCCCAAGCGTTCCAGGCTTCGTCACCGTACTCTCCTCATCAGCTGTCTGCTCAGGGAAGCCGCGATCCGACATCCCGATCAATCTTCGATCAATCCCTGCCTCTGCGAAGACGAATCGCAGCATCGTGCAAGTCGATTCACCAATGAGCATGTAAGGCGAATTTGAATGGCTCTGAGCGACGCTGTCAAGCTGCTGTTGGAAGATGTGCGGTGACCAGACCTCTGGACAAAGTAAGATCATAGGATCTTGCTGGCTGCCGCTGACGTGTTGGTATCGGAGTTTGGCTCCAAGGCATTGTCGATTCGCAGTGGCACAGTCTCGGTGGCCATCGCATTAAGGGACGAACTGCTCGATCAGGAGAGGAAATTTATCCGCTGCGCCTTCATCGGAGAGGCCCCAAAACAGCATTCTCTTTACGGCGACATCTACGAGGGAGACACGGTCAAACGCAGGGTCAAGGCGATTTACACTGAGCATGCGCGTCATCAAGGCGCGCGAAGTCTCCGGCGTTTGCACGATGATCAAGGAGCCATTGAGGCTTATCTGCTCGGGTCTACGCCCCTTCCGTGCCTCCTTGACGAATTCGGAATAGATGGAACGGACGGGCCGATGATCACCCGGACCAAGATCGACGTTAAGGATGTAAATTCCCATGCTAAGACAGATAGTTGACCAAAGATAACTTCGAAAGCGATGCAGTGATTTGGTAGCTGGCCTGAAGGCGGCTCTGCAGATCGAGCAACTTTGTCGCGACCACCTCGGTTGGCGCTTGTTCGATGCCGTCGAGAGTGTTTTGAATCGTATTCTGCGTCGCAGTATTGGTCGTGGCCGCGTTCGTCAGCCCAGCGGAAGCGAGGCTGAGATTCGTCACGATGTCTTGGACGCTGGGGGAGGTATCCGCGGAAGCCAGGAGGCTGTTAGCCTTGCTCGCGATGGCCTGATACGTGGCTCCCACGTTGACGTTCGACGTCGCTGGCATGCCAAACGCGACTGTGGCGAGGCCGGCGAGCACGTTCTGAATCGGGGTTTCATTCGCTCGGCTGCCGACGGCGATAGAGCTGGTGGCGCTGACCTGAACCGTTTGAGTCGCTCGCGCGTCACTGTCACCTGCCCCGCTCTCACCTTGATACCAAACGACGGTTTTACTGGCAGCACCCGTGACGTAGCCGGTGGGACGACCAGAGGTGGTATCTGTTACGATACGGTTCGGCGTCGTTCCGGCCGAGGCTGAGGCCGCGAAGAAGTTTTGGGCGGCCCGGCCTGCCGCGTTCGCCATCAGCGTGCTCCCGGCGGAGCTGCCGAGGGCACGGGTCAGAGCTTGAGACAGGTTTGTTGTCGTTGTCGGGATGTCGGATCCGACTGCGAAACTCGTTGTCGAAGTGCTGTCTGCGGTGGTCGCAGCCGTCAGCGTGACGCTCGCCATCGTGCCATCCGGCAGCTTGAGAGAGAGAGTCACGCTGTCGCCCACCTTTGGCTGAGCGGTCAACGACAGCTTCGTAGAGGACGGCGTGCTCGCCGTCGGTGGTGTGTAGCCTGACATCAGGAACGAGCCGGTCGCGGTGGCGGCTCCGGTCAAGGCATAGCCGAATTGCGTCGTCGCGCCAGCATAGGTGTCGTCTGCGAGCGCGATCTGGTTGAGACCTAGGGTCTCATTGTTCGGTGTCGTCCCACCTGGGGCGGTCTGCGTAAGACGCCCAAGCCCTTTTGTGCCGAGGTCCGCCTGAATCTGTTCGGTAATCAACGTCTTCAAGCCAGCGATAGGCTGGCCCGTACTGTCAGTTGTACCCGACAAGATCATATCCGCGCCTGCGACCGGCTGCGTTGAAACGTTCTTGCCACCGAACATGTAGCTGCCGGCCGCCGACTGGTTCAGGGAATCGAGTGCGGAGGAGAGATTGGCCATCGCCGCGTTGGTGCTCGCGATCGTGTTGATCGGCGTACTCTGCAGGCCATTGTTCAAAACCGTCTTGGCGTTCGTCCCCATTGCGGCCACTTGCGTAAGGCTAGCCACCGCCAGGTCGGTTCGGGTTTTTGCTGCCGAGATGCCAGCGGCGTAGCCGGTCAGCGCACTTATCGTCGCCTGTGCGCCGAGCGCCGTCGATCGACCAGTGCCCAGCTTGCCGTAGGTCTGCGCAGTCTGACCGGTCGCGAGCTGCGTAGAGAGATCGTTGAGCTCACCCTTCAAGGAGAGCAGTTGCGTTGCATTTCGATTCGCAATGTACGAACCGGCCGCGAAGGGGGTGATGGTGGTCATGATCAGACCTGGAGCAGTTGGTTGAGCATGTCACGGGCGGCAGTCAGGATCCTGGCATTAGCGCCATAGGCGGTCTGCAGGGTGATCAGGTTCGACATCTCTTGATCGATGTTGACCGCCGCCCCCGAGGAAAATCGGCTCTGGGCGGTCGACAAAGCCGTTTGCTGCGTCGCGTCAAGCGCTGCGGCGTTGGCCGCGGCCGCACCTTGCGATGCGATGATATCCTGCGCGAAACCGACGACGCTAGCCTTGTAGGGGGCGGAGACACCACCGATGCCGCTCGACGACGAGAAAGTCTGCTGTGTCGATGTCAGTGCCTTGTAGATCGTCTGCGCGCGCGCACCGGAGGCGCTCGAGTCGGTCGCACTCGACGCTGTTAGAGCAGCAGTACTGCTGGCGATCGCAGGGTTGATCCTGATACGCTGCGCCAAACCGGTGAGCTGTGAGCCGCTATCGAACGAACCGGTGTAGAGCGCATTGCTGGAGCTGTCCGTGAACATCGCGATCTGCGGATAGCCGGTCGTTAAGTCGGTCGATTTAAGGGGGAGCGTGACGTTGGCCGTTGCAGCCAGGACTGGCGCTTTAGCGTTCTTGCTCGCGATCGCCAGAACTGCCCCGCTGGTGTTGGCTGCCGCGCTTGAGTTTGGGCTCGTGCTCGTGTTGACCGTCAACGCCGGCAGTTTCGGGTCACTCGCCGTCAGGCCATCGAGCGCTTTTTGGATGGTGTCGGCGTAGGTGGCAGGTCCGTCCTTGATGCTGAATGCCACCGTGACGGCACTGGCATCATTAGTTTGGCTGGCCGTCACCGTCGGCAGTGGGTCAGCGTTCGATGCGACGAGGATGATGTTCCTCGGCACGTTGTCAACACCGGTGACCGTGATCGTCAGGGCATTGCCAGCTTGTAAGCCGGCTCCGGCAGTCGCACTGCGTGCCGGTATCGCACCGCTCAGATCTATGGTTGCGGTGCCGCTGACCATGGCTGCGGTTCGCTGCGAGTCCGTCAAGGAACTCGCAAGACCAGCGGCCAAGTCGTCGAGCTGGCGCTGAGCCTGCGGCAGCGTCTGGTCGCGCAGCTCAATTTGCGCGGCAAGGGTGCCGGAGCGCAGCGCCCCGGACGCACCGAGATCGATCGTACCGCCACCCGGCAGCGTCGCCGTGATCGTGCCAACAGCGCGCTTGTCTGGATCAGTTGAGTAGATCGAATTGGCGCTGAGGCCTCCACGTCCATCAAAGCTCAGCGATGCGGCATATCCGCGATCCACCAGAGTGACGCCCGATTGGGTTAAGACCGATACCGTCCCATTGGTGTGGGTCGCAGTCTGTACGTCCATATAACTAGACAGATTGTTGATCGCTTGATCGCGCTGATCCTGTAGGTCCGCAATCGACCCGCTATCCGTAGTGTTCTGAATTTTATTGTTTAAGTTTGCGATGTTGGAGAGGAGTGCGCTGGCTGCCTTCGTATCGGTGCCGAGCTGAGCCTCGATTCCAGTTCTCATGCTCTGCACTGTACTCGCAGCGCTGTTGATTTGACTAGCAAGTGCCGATGCGTTGCTGATTACCGTCGTGCGAGCGGCCGCCGAGGTCGGGTTGGCAGCGAGCTCTTGAAGCGATTCTGTAAAAGTGTTCAGCGTCCCGTCGAAGGCTGTGGTGCTGCCGGGTGTTCCATATAGCTGATCGAGCTGCGAGAGCGTGCTCGATCTCGTACTGGTGTAGGATGCCCCGGAAGTTTCGAGCCTCAGCTGCTTCAGCGCCGCGGCATCGAAGCTGCGCGTGATCGTGCCAGAGGCGACACCTAAATTGTTTGTGCCGGTAGCGACTGGTGCGATCGTCCGCTTGACGTAGCCCGCCGTACCGGCGTTTGCCACGTTTTGCGAAACGATGCCGATGGCCGCCTGCGTGGCGGCGAGGCCGGCCGTCGCGTTCGAGAGTGCGTTGAGCGACATACGTTAAGGCCCCGCTAGCCAGCCTGCGACCCGTCTACCGGATGACGTTGAGAAGATCAGACATCATCGTCTGAGCTGTCGACATCACCCGCGTATTTGCAGAGTAGGCCTGTTGCGTGACGATCATTTTCGAAAATTCGGAAGCAATATCCGTATTCGACTGCTCAATGCTGGAACCTGTAATGGTGCTGCCATTCAATCCCGCATCTGGCTTGCCGGATTCGGCGGTCTGCACGTAATTACCATCTGAGTTGGCCTTGAGACCGTCCGGATTTTTGAATTGGGCAATGCCTACTGTGGCTATCGGAACAATAGACCCATTCGAGAAAGCGCCGTTGATCTTGCCGTCAACACCCATGGAAACGCTTGTGAGCGTGCCTGCCGCGCTACCATTTTGGTTTAGGTTGCTCGTTGTCGCAGCACCCGTGGCATCGGCATACTGAGTAAGACCGCTTTTTCCAAGATTGACGTTCACCGATCCGAAACTTGTTCCGTTGACGGTCAGTGGTGCAATCGGTATCACGCCCGTCGCAGGTTGTTTCATCTGCCCGCTACTATCGAAAGTGACTCCCATCCCGACGTTGGTCCAAACGGGCGGTGTTGAGATCGTGTCGGACTGATAGAAAAGATTCCACACGGCATCTTTTTTGTTCGCTGGATCCGCATCTTGGACTTTTGCCCATCGAGTTGACAGGGTGACCGGCGAGCCAGTCTCAGTATACATTGTGAGCTGTGGGCCGAGGATGCTGTTGTTTGTCAAATCCGACACGTCTGTCGCTGAGGCGGTCGCGAGATCTGGCGTTACAGATCCGTCCGTGGTTGTCACCTTCAAGGATGCCGTGCTGGGGTTATATAGGTGAGAATCTTTAGCTGTGACAGTTGGTGTCGCCGGAAGATTGCCCCCATAGTCGATCGTAGTCGTCGCTTGCGCCTTGAGTGCATAGTTCCCGATTTTAATCGGTCCGGTGGTCGTTTCGCCGGTCGTCGGATTGGTGGTGGTGCCGCTTAGGTACGCGCCCGAGCCGTTGACGAGATACCCATCTTTATCTTGGGCGAAATCGCCGCGACGTGTGTATAATGGCGTTTTGTCAAATGTGGGCTGGTTGTTAGCGTCGCCTGTCTTTTGCATCACGGTAAAGAAGCCGGTGCCATTGATGGCCATGTTAGTAGGTATGGTCGTCGAAATGATGTTTCCGGCGATCGAATTGGTTAGCTGCGATTGAGCAAGAACCGACCCTGCCACTTCTCGCTTCGGCGCAGATTCTGTGACCATGTCGACGAAGCTGGTGTCGACTCGCTTGTATCCGGTAGTCTGAGAATTTGCGATGTTCCCAGAAATGTTGCTGATGGCGTAGGATTGCGCCTGTAAGCCAGAAACTGAAGTCTGAAGAGCGCGAAAAAGGTCCATCGTGAAACTCGTGCGAACGACGAGAGGCCTCTCGCAAAAGATGGTCCAAAAATTATTGATTGTGTACCAATGGCTTAGAGATTTAAACCTCACCTTTCGAGGCATTGGGCGGCAAGTTCTTCCTGATTTCTGGGCAAAATGTGCCGATCCATCGGCAAGCAGTGGCAGGACATCGCTGCGCCCGATCTTGCAAACTATCTGTGGGGCGTCCGCGCCATGATGGAAGCGGCCGGATCGCGCGTTCGCCCCACGGTCGCGAGACTCTCAAACCGTTTGTCGGCCGACTCCGGGACTTAAACAAGTCTTAACGAGCCAAGTGGATTTTGCGAGGCGAATCGGGGGGGCACGTGATGCCGTTGCATCTCAATATCAGACCTGGCGAGCGGCTGTTCATCAACGGTGCGATCATCCAAAACGTCAAATCCCGCACCGCCGACTTCACGATTGAGAATGCCGCGCGTGTCTTGCGTGAGTCCGAGTGTATCGCGGCCGATGATGCCAACACACTCGCCGGCAGGGTCACTCTGGCGCTACAGAATTTACACCTCAGCGCGGATCGCCAAGCGCAACTCACTGAACTGACATCGCTCTTCCACGTTATGGGAGAGCAGATGCCAGAGGGCTTGCCGGTTATGAGGCGGATCAGGGCGGCACTCGCAAGTGGTAATACCTACGGCGCGCTAAAGATGGGTCGCGATCTATTCGAGATCGAAAATCGGACTGTACAGCGCTCGACTCGGAGTGACTCTCATCGGGATGCGTGATCGGAAGCCGTGGCGGTGAGACAGGGGCCCGCGCCGATCCGAGCCCGCTCACGCTCGCGTAAACAGCGACATGCGATGAGTCTCGGTGTAGATCTTCTCTCTGCGTACTGCGCCGCTGCTACCCTGGCCAGGACAGCGTAGCTCTCGTCGGCCATTGCATTCGTTAGGACTCCTTCTCCGCTCAATCGCATCACTGTTGCGCGGAGCAGTTCCTTCAAAGAATGACGCGCTCGTTGAAAGTCAACGGGCCGAACGGAAGTCGGAACGCCACGCCGACCCCGTCAGGGGTGTGGCGGACCACGCGTGCGAAGCGCTTGCCGACGGTCACGGTCGTGCCGACCTGGGGCCGCTCATCGAGCATCAGGGCCGCCCCCGTTCTTGAAAGGTCGGCGATTAACGCTTTCGCTACGTGATCGCCCGCGATTTCGACCCGCACATCGCGATAGATCGGGATGATGCGGGTCGCCTTGCGCTGATCCTCCCGGTCGCCGATGTCTCGCAGCCATGCCAGCTGCGCTTCAATTCTGCAGCGTCTCTCCGGATTCGCCACAACCTGAAAGACGAAGCCGCCCGGTCTTCTATGCAGCACGATGCCGTCGATCAGGCCGAGATGTTCCAGGATGCAGGTGACGCGGACACCGGCGTTGGGCAAGGGCTCTGATGTGAGTTGCTGCAACGCGATCGAGTCAACGCTCGAGACGTCGGCGAGACATGGAACGTCCTCCCTGCCGACCAAACAGTACCGACCCTTGGTTGAGATAACAGCGGGCTCTAACACGCAAAAGGCCTCTGTTGCTGCGTCGCGGAAAATCTATAGGTGTATACTCTTGACGTTCTGTTTCTTGGGGGCCTGCATATAGATGCATCTAGTGCGGTGACGCGGACGGAGGATTCACGCAGGCGGTGAAGCGTGCGATTCTGGGCCATGGCTCAGACGGTATGCGTTCTTCTCGATGCGAGCGATGCGGCACGGCTCGCTGCAATCGCCAGCGACCGCTGTCGCCCGCTCAAACATATCCAGCGCGCCCGCATCGTCTTGCTCTCGGCCGAGCGCCTGAGTGTCCAGAATTTCGCCCGGCGGGTCGGCTTCAGCCGCACGGCCGTGTGGCGCTGGCAGCGGCGCGAAGCCGATGCGGGTGTCGAAGGTTTGCTGCGCGACAAGACGCGTCCGCCTGGCACGCCGACCCACTCGACCGAGACGGTGGCCAGGGTGCTGGCCCTGACCTGCTCGGAGTCGCCAGGCGAGGTCACACACTGGACCGGCCGGGCCGTGGCCAGCGCGGTCGGGATCTCGTTGCGTGCCGTGCAGCGGATCTGGACGGCCGAGTCGTTCTCATCGCCGGCTGCGGCGAGGTAGTCGCGGCACTCCTGCGGAGTGAAGCGCGTGAAGGCCTGACAGATCGCTGCCCAGACATCCGGGATCGTGCGTGCGGCCGCACTCCGCAGCAGCGCCTTCAGCTTCGCGAAGACCTGCTCAATCGGGCTGAAATCAGGGCTGTAGGACGGGAGGTAGAGCAGCCGCGCTCCTGCAGCTTCGATCGCGTCCTGCGCGCTCGCGACCTTGTGGGCGGCTGTCCATGATGACGATGTCGCCCGGGTGCAGCACCGGTACCAAGGTCTCGGTGACATAGTTGCGGAAGCGCCTGCCGTTCGTGGGACCGTCCAGCAGCGCGGTCGCGCACCGCCCGCCCGTTCATAGGGCGGCCGTGATGGTCGTGCTTTTGTAGTGAACAAACGGGGCTGCAAGCCGGCAGCGCTCGCCGCGTGGGGCCCAGCCGTAGCGGCGCGCCATGTTGGTGGCCGCCGCCGTCTCGTCCAGGAACACCAGCCGGTCTGGATCGAGTTCGGGCTGCGCCTTGAACTGATCCGCCCCCAGTGAAGTGGTCCGCCCTGAGGTATGGCTTTCGGGCCAGTGTGTCCGGCGGGGACGGACCAGCAACCGATAGGAATTCTATCAGGTCACGCCATCGCGGCCGAATTCGACAACCTAAAATGGCAACGACCTCACGCGCTTCTTGATAAGATTGTGTCAGGCGGGCCAGATTTCTTGTTAAAGCACACGAGGTGTGGATAAGTGGAGACAGCATTCGCCTCTATCTCGGTCGTCGGTCTGCTTCGGACGCAATCGAAAATGGTTTATGGCGCTGATCAATTTTAACGCCAGACCATCGCGAGTCCGCGATGATCACGATTCCCCGATCCTGCAAGAGTCGTTCGATTGCCGATATCGCCAAGCTCTGCAAAGGACGTTCGCCAGCCTCGAATCCTTGCACTGCGCGTAAGCTGACACCCGAGTCTTCAGCGAGTTGCTTTTGTGAAATTTCGAGGAGTGCCCGAGCGGCACGGCACTGTGCCGGCGTAATCATATGGTCCTCGGATATGACTCTAGACCTATTTGCGTAAAATGCGCATATTGGCGCATTTTACGCACGTAACGAAGCGGGTCCGCTCCTTGGACGCCCGTAGGTTTTGGAGTGATCGGATGCTGTCTCATCCGTCCGAACATCTTGTCCCTGACACGCTCCTGAAAGCCGCAAGCGATGCTGTTGCCGCCGCGGTGAGTACGAAATTCCCGCTCGATGAGCTCCTCGGCGTTGAGCTCAGTCGCCTCATCAGCGTCTCGTCCTCCGTGGTCAAGCGCCACGGCATCCTCTTGGAAAAGGCGTGTGTCGAGGCTCTGGGGGCGAGCGGTCGTTTCGAAGTCCTGCACAACCCCTGCATCCCGATCACGGCCGCCGCCGATGGTCTCATCGCGTCGAACTCCCCCGAGAGCCTAGCACGGATCCACCTGCGGTATGATCAGCCCGCGGTGCGTTCCGTCAATCAGGATCTGGTCGTCATCGACCCCGTGATGGGGTGGGCCGGCGCGTACAGCATCAAGCGCGGCGGTGGCTCTATGGGCGCGGGGCTGCGCAAGCCGCTCGAACGCGACGTCGCCTGCGTGCGCCTCCTGCTGCGGAGCTACCTGCGCGACCAGGGCTATTCGACGGTCGACGTGACGACATCGGCCTGCATCGACTGGTGCGGTGCCGCCGGCCTGCCGCCGCATCTCACCGTCCAGGGACCGGACGTCGATGACCACTTCGGCGTTCCGGTGATCGCGACGGTCGAGCGGATGACCAATCATCTCCGCGACGAACTGCATCGTGCAATCCCCGACCTGCTCCGCCCGATGATCCAGCGGTTCGAGAGCCTCCCGCCCGTTCAGCCACGGCCAGTCCCCGACGTCGCCCATGCGGCTTCCGAGCCCCAGGACGACGCCACCGTCAAGCGGTTGGTCGAGGCGATCTTCCCGGTCGGGCCCGACGCGATCCGCCTGCCGATTCGCACGCGCAACCCGCGCTGATCGCCGAACTACCCCCCTCCCCGTCACAGGCATCGCTCCCCCGAGTGCAACGCGGGATCGATCTCGCATGTCCCTGCCGTTTGCAGAACGGCACAAACCCCATTCGGAGCTTGAACATGGACCTCTTCGAGGCTGAACTTCACGCCATCGCTCTGCGATGCTCGACCGAGTTTCGCGTGCTGCGCAAGCTCGCCCGTCGTGAGTACTGCGAGAAGCCGCTCGGACCGCGCACCAAGATCGGCGTGATCGTCGATGTCGAGACCACGGGTCTCGATACCGGGCCCAACGGCGACGAGATCATCGAGGTCGGCTTGCTGCGTTTCGCTTATACGACGGGCGGTGTCGTGCTCGGTGCCCTCAGTCAGCACACGGGCTTCCAGCAGCCGAGAAATCCGATCCCAGCCCTTGTCACGCGCTTGACCGGGATTACCGACGACGCAGTCCGCGGCAAGCGCTTGGACGTCGCGGCGATCGAGGCGTTCGTCGCCGACGCCGACATCGTCATCGCGCACAATGCCGGCTTCGATCGCCGCTTCCTGGAGCGGGTGTGCCCGATCTTCGAGACGTTGCCTTGGGCATGCTCGCAAACCCAAGTGAAGTGGTTCGAGGAGGGAATCGAGGGGACCAAGCTCGTCTACCTAGCCTACCACAACCGGTTCTACTACGAGGCTCATCGCGCCATCGACGATTGCTTCGCGCTCTTGGAAATCCTGGAGCACCCGTTGCCGGAGTCCGGCCAGACGCCGCTCGCCCAGATGCTGGATGCGGTCCGTCGGCCGAACCTGCGAGTCTACGCCCTCGGCCTTCCTTATGAGCTGAAGGATCGGGTTCGCGCCCGCGGCTACCGGTGGTCGAACGGCACGGACGGGCGGCCGCGAGCGTGGCATCGCGATGTCACCGGTGAGGAGGTCGAGGCCGAGCTCCGGTTCCTCGATGGCCTTGATCGCGCGGACGTGCTCGAGCCCTTGGTGATCGAGATCGATGCCTACGTCCGATTTTCCGATCGTCAGGCGTGACGCCGATGAAGACCGAACCTGCACCAGCTGCGATGCCGCGCATCACGTCCGTCGCACGGCTCACCAGTTCGGGTTTCACGGAGGTGCAAGCGCGGACGCTCGCTGAGATCGTGCACACAGCGGCCGAAGAGACGGTCGAAGGCCTGAAGCACGAAGTGGCGCGCTGGCACGGATACCTCGCTTTGTACGTGATGATGCAGATCGCGGTCGTCCTCCTCGCGATCCTCTTGCTTCAGGCCTTGTCCGAGCCCGTGCGCGGGTCACGCGCGGTCCTCGGTGGGTCCGCGAACACGTCGAGCCAACGATCGGGCGCGGCGATTCATAGTTAAAAAATTCTCAACGTGTCTCGATTCGGGGTGACCCAAGACGGGAAAACGAAGCCGCTCGGCAAAAAGATCGAGTCCGATCAAGGGGTTGAATCCGAGGGGGCGGGAACGCTAAACCGTTGATCCATCAGCGATTCGCGAGACCATCGAGCACGCGCAATCGGCCAGGTGCAGCCCCACGACGGCAGGGACCCTCTGGTGTCAGACCTTGCAGTGCGCTTAAGCTTTGCCTGTGAGCGGCGGTGACGAGCTGGCTGCAACTACGGAGACGCGAACCACGACCCGAACTGCGATGCCCAACCAAAGATCCAAGCCTCACCCAGGAGACGTCCGTGTTCGAGGCGGACGTCCCCCAGCGGTGATGACCCGATTTGCCGACGGCAAAGCCCTGAGAAGCTTGTCGGCAATCCCCACGACGAGGATGCTGTGTCGACCGGCGCGAGGAATCGCGCCGGGCTGGCACGGGCTGGAAGGTCGCATGTCGATGACGGCGACGCAATAGCCCGCACCGGGGACCCAGCATCCTCATCATCCCTGATCCTGAAGCGACCCCCAGCGTCGACCTGCGCGCCAGCGCAGATCGCTGACGGCTGTCCGCTTCATCCCGCGCGCTGCCGCAGGCGGCGTGCTCCACATCGGATGATGACCCGAGGACTGCGAACCCATGCAACCCATGTTTCTGGGCACGGCGGAGCCATGCCTGCGCTACGAGCCGCTGCCGAGCCGTGCCTCCCGTTCCAGTATTCGTCCCTCACGCGGCGGTTCGCGTGTGACGGTCCTTGTGGGCAAACCGCCCCGTGAGATCCGGTGCGAGAGCAACCTCGAGGCCGACGCCACATACGTCTTCGATGCCGATCCGGATATCGTCGATATTCTGGAACAGCCGCCTGCGGTGGCATTCTTCGATGAGCTTGGCCAACAGCGACATCACACCTTCGACTTCCGGCTGATTCATCGCTCCGGACAGTCGACGTTCATCGCGGTCAAGCCGCATGCGCGGGTCGAGGCGAAGAATTTTCTTGAGCACTTGAAGCGGATCGCCGCGTACGTGCCGCGCTCCCTCGCACAGCGCGTGGTGTTGGTCACTGAACGCTCGCTCGGCCACATGCGCGTGCGTGACGCCAAATTGATCTGGTCGGTTCGTCGCCACGATGATCCGGAAGCCGACGCTGCGGTGGCAAACGTCGTCGCCGATCTGAACGGGGCGATGACGATCGCCGATCTCGTCGCCAAGACAGGGCTCCAGGCCCGTGCCTTCAGCGCCGTCGTCCGCGCGATCGCGGACGAACAGCTGAGCCGGAGCGGCTGGGGGATCGGCTATCGCACCCGAGTTTGGCGCAGTCAGGACAGCGTGTCTAACCTGCAGTCGCCCGCAGTTCGATGGAGTGCCGGCGTCTCCTACGGCGCGCCGTTAGGGAGCGTCACGGGCTCCAAATCGGAGGTCTCGTCCCGCTGCTTCCATCCCGGCTCCGTGGCTGTCGTACCCAGCCTGCAGGCCGCGGCGCTGTTGGAGGGGCTCTCGTGAGTGCCTTCCCTGGACCCCATGCGCCGATACCACTGCGCCTGTACCCCGACGACATGCATGAGATCGGCGGCCACGAATACCGGTGGGAAGATACCACCGTTGACGGCTACATCTTTTCCCGGGTCGACGATCCAAGCCTGCGAGAAGCATTCTCTTTCGCGGCTTTCGACCAAGTACGTCGGGAACGGGACTATCGCTTTCATCGCGGTTGGTTCAACCCCGGCCGCGTGAAGGCGCGGCTCCACGCAGGGGTCGCCTACATCGCCGATTGCAGCGACTTCCTCCAAAAAGTCATTCTATATCGGATGACGGTGTGCAGCATTCTCATCCGTCGCATCGACGATGGCGAAGCCTCACTGTCCGACCCGTCACTCAAGCGTGTCCTCCCCGAAATCGAGGGGGAGATCAAACTCATTGAAAACCCGCTGCGACGGACCAAGGACGGGAAGCCGCGCAAGCGGCGCGGTGGGCCTATCAAGAACTCAACCGTGGAAGGACAGGATCGGGCCGACATTGTCGGTCCAAAGGCCGTTCGCGACTGGTACAAGCGCCTGCGCGAAAGCGGCTTCGATCCGCGAGCCTTGATACCGCGCTACAGCCGCTGCGGTCCGCGAGCGCCGGTCATCGCCAATGAAATCCGGACACTCGCGACCAAGCGCGCGGCTGAGTTCGCGACGCGCGCCCGACCGTCGAAGAAAGATAAGCACGAAGATCTATCTCGTGACATCGACGATCTCAACGTGGAGCGCGAAAAATCTGGTTTGCCACCACTCCCGGTCCCGTCCGAGAAGTGGTTCTTCAAACAGATCCGCCAACTCGATGCTTTCCACGTCTGGTCCGGACGTTATGACCCTCAGACGGCCGCGGCCAAGTTCCGAATTTCGGCCAAGGGGCTCGACGTCCATCGCCCCCTCGAGCGTGTCGAAATGGATGAGTGGGAGGTCTCACTCATGGTCATCGCCGTCGAGGCGGGCCTTTGGTACAGCCTCACCCCCGAGCAACGGGAACGCATCGCGCGACGGCGATGCCACATTGCAGTGGCGATCTGCTGCGCGACACGCTGCATCTGCGGCCTCAGTTTTGCCTGGACGCCGTCGACCGACAACGTGCTCGCGGCCTTGCGGATGGTCGTCGTCGACAAGGGTGTCTACGCCGATGCTGTCGGCGCTCTCACCCCGTGGGACATGCACGGAACGATCGAGGAACTCGTCACCGACGGAGGGCCTTCCTTCTCGAACGCGCGGTTTCGGCTCGCCTGCCTGATCCTCGGCCTGAACCCGGTTCTCGCAGTGAGCGGCATTCCCTGGTTGCGCGGACGGATCGAGCGCGTGTTCCGGACCGTGCACGCGACACTGATCGCGCGCTTCACTGGTCGCACGTTCGAGAACATTGTCCGGAAAGGCGACTACAAACCCGAACGCGACGCCAGTCTGACGGACGAGGATTTCTGCTGGATCCTCGTACGATATGTGGTCGACATCTACCACAATCGACCACACGAAGGCCTGCAGGGCCGTACGCCGCGTGAGGTCTGGGACGAGCGTGCCCGTATGTTCCATGTCGTGCCGCCGCCGGACCGCGACACGCAGCGCGCCGCCTTCGGCCTCGCCCGCAACGCCGTCCTCGACCATGAGGGCGTCCGTTTCCTGGGGCTGCACTACCAGTCCCAACACCTGCAGCGCCATCGTCGCAAGCACGGGCACGATACTGCGACCGTCGACGTCGAGATGCGCATCGATCCGCATGACCTCGGGACCGTATCGGTCAAGCTCGGGGAGAACGGCGCATACCTGAGCGTGCCGTGCACGACCCCCGGCTTCGACGACATTCCCATTCAGACCTGGATGATGGCACTCGCCGACATCCGCGCCCGCTTCAGCCCCGATCGAGTGACCTCGACGGTCATTCAGCAGGCGAACCGCGAGATCGAGGCTCGTCGCAAGACGGCCCAGGGGCTCGCCGGGGTCGATCCCATCGCGCCGACCCAGGAGCAGATCGATCACGCCGAGGCCACGCTCGTCATCGGGTTCCGTATTCTCAGGAGCGACGCCGACGCTGTCGTTGGACCCCAGGGCGTAGGTGGTCTGTACGACGACGCCGTGGAGACCGGTGCCGCTCTCGGTGACGACATGCCGACATCCACTCAGGCTGGGACCGTTCCGTCGACCGAGACACCGACGCCGGCTGCCGACCCCCGCCCGTCACCCCGGGCCGATGACGGGCCCGCGTCCACACCGAAGACCTGGAGCCTGGACTGACCATGTCGCTTCACGGTCTTGATGCCCTCGCCACGCTCAAAGCGTCCTACGCCGAACGCGAACTGGTCCGGATGGACGTCATGGAACGGATCCGGGCCCGCTTTCTCACCACGGATCGTTATGCGACGCTCGTCAAAACGTTCGGGGCGGCGCTCAAGCCCCTCGTCATGCGGAAAAGTCTCGACAGGCCGTTCGGTCCTGGCAACAGGCAAGAGGGCCTAATCGTCCTCGTCGTCGGCGAGACCGGTGCGGGTAAGTCCAATGCCATCCACCGGATGCTCGACACCCATCCGGCCTATACCGGCTACGCCAACCCGGCAAACCCAAACCCAGCCGCGATCAGCATCAAGATCCGTGCGCCGAGCACTTTTTTGGCGGTGGGACAGCAGGTGCTAGCCGCCACGGGCTACCCGCTCGCCGGGCGGCTTCCGATGCACGAGATCTGGCAACGCGTGTCACAGCGCCTGCCGCTGTCCGGCACCACGGTCCTTCACCTCGACGAGATGCACAATCTCACCGACCTCGCGAAGATCACCGATACGAAGCATCTGCAGCAGACGCTGAAAAGCCTCGTCGTCGATCCCGAATGGCCGATATCCGTCATCGTCTCTGGCCTGCCGAAGCTGGTGACCTTCATCGAAGGGTCGAGCGAACTGAAGCGGCGAACACGCCCGGTCGAATTCCTGCCTCTATCCCTAGAAGATGACGAGGGCATGCTCGCTGCCGTCACCGGCGAATTGGCCGGCATGGCGGACCTGATCGTGTCCGAGGCCTTGCAGACCGCCGTGATGCCGAGGCTGTTCCACGCGGCCTCCGGTCAACTCGGAACCACCATCAACCTGATTCAGGAAGCCATCGACAAAGCGTTGGAGGTGGACGCAGGCCGGCTCCAGATTGAACACTTCGCACTCGGGTACGCGTACCTGTCTGGATGCAGTCCCGACGCGAACCCGTTCCGGGTCGCCGACTGGCGCGCGGTCAAACCAGCAAGTCTCCTGCGACGGGACACCAAGCCCAGTGCCTACGACGCACCCGCGGTGACGCCGCCTGTGAAGAAGAAGCGGACGCGCGTCAAACCATGACCCGCCTGCGCCCCCTCCTCCCACTCCATCCGGACGAGGCGCTGACGAGCTATGTCTCACGGCTCGCCGCCTTGCATCGGATCAAGACCGCTAACGACTTCGGCCGTGAACTCCGTTTCTCATTCAGACGGCTCTGCTACGGCGACGCCGATGCACTCGCGCGCCTTTCCGACCTGACGAACTTGCCCATTGATACGCTCGAGCAGGCCGCTCCAGCTTCGACTGAGGACGGCTGGTTCATCCGAGGCGAAGGATTCAAGCGAACGTCGCTGCGGCGCTCCGCAATCGGCTATTGTCCAGCCTGCCTTCGTCGGGACATCGGCAGCGATCCGGATCCCAAGGTAAAAGCCTACGATCGGCTGGTTTGGGAACTGGCCGCGTTCCGAACTTGCCCGGAGCACGCCATCGCACTCACGATTGTCCCCGCGCCCACCGACTTCTACCTCCTGCGGGACTTCATCCGGCGGATCGATTGCTCGATCCCGGCCCTCGACCGCGCTCTCGCAAATGCGGTTCCTCGGCAAGCGACCGTCCTCGAACGATACATTCACGAGCGCATGGAGTTCGGGCGGGGACGCCATCCCGTGTTCGGTGAGATGCCCCTGGAAGCGGTAATCCGTGCCTGTGAGGTGTTCGGATCCGCGGACGTGTTCGGGCCCGCGCGGAAGTTCAACACGCTGAGCCCGGAAGAGGCCACGATCGCCGGCGGTGTCGGCTTCGAGGCCCTCGATCGGGGGCAGACCGGCATCACTGACTTGTTGGATCGCGTCCGCACAACGTGCCTTGGCAATAGCCAGGCCATCGGAAAGCCCGCGGTCGTCTACAGCCAACTCTACAAATGGTTGTATAGAGCCTCTCAGCCCGAATTCGCCCGGATCAAAAATCATGTCGTCGATCACATCGTTCGACATCCGACAAGCGACCTTGCTAGCACAGTGTTCGGAAAGCCCATTGAGGGCCGACCCTGGCACTCGTTGCGAACCGCCCATCTTGCCCTCGGCATCGGAGCCAAGCGGCTGCGCAGCGCCCTCGTCGCATCAGGTCGGATCTCCAAGGACACTCTCACGCTCGCCGATCATCAGGTCATCGTTCCCGTAGATGATATTATAAACGTCGTTGAAGAATTTAGAGAATGTATTAATTATACGGATCTGGGGCCATATCTCGGTCTAAACCGCGAAACGATCGAAAATTTTATTGGACCAGGACTTATCGAGCCGATTGTTCCTTTAGTGGAGCATCTGAAATATAATGTCTTGTTCCGACGTGAGGACGTTAAGCGTTTTCTTGATCGGCTGTTTCAGGATGCGCGGCCTGTCGATGCTCGGACGCCCGCGATGTGCACGATCCTCCAAGCATCACGACGGGCTCGATGCCGGGTGCGCATGATCATCGATCTCATTCTCGAACGTCGTCTTAAATGGACTGGCCGTTTGAAAGGCGTCGAAGGCATTGCAGCTTTGTTGGTCGACGTACAAGATGTTCGTGCTGCTATTCATCCAGAATTAATCAATGGTTTGACATTCCATAAAACCGTAGGGCGAATGCGCATCAAGCCAAAATTATTGAATGCTTTGATTGCCTCTGGCTACATCGATGCAAAAATCTTTGGCAATGAATCGCGGCGTGAGCCGCATCGCGTCATTTCAATCGCTTCGGTCGAACGTTTCGAGCAGACATATATGACGCGCCATCGATTGACGCGAACGTTGAAGATGAAATACGATGCCGTAGATCGGCTATGCCTTGAGTTCGGTCTCAGTCATATTTTTGTCGATGCCGAGCAAAATATTAAAATCTATCGGTTGGATGAAGCGCTCGCTTTCATCGAAAGTGTCAAACGCGATCGATAGGAAGGTTTAATTTGGGATAATAATTTATCTCTGAATCAGATATTTCAGAATCATTCGCTGTTAAAGCGTTGTTATTTCCAGCGGTTGTAGTTCCTCTGCGAACACGCTGCACCTGCCAAATATCAGCACCTCATAATCCGGAAGGGCTACTGGCAGCGCCCCGGTGGTCCGAGCCTCCGTGTCCTACGGTTTCCACGTCGAGAAGCCACCGCCAAGTCGTCGGACGGATCTCAAATCGCGGGCAAACTATGGGTCATGGCGCGGGCCAACTCGCGGCTCGAAGGCCGGTTTAAGCGCGATTTTGCGGACAAACTCGAGGTCGCGGTACAGCTGATCCCCCTCGCGATCGGGATCGGGCTGGTCGGGTTCCTGCTGGCGCGCAGCATCACCCGCCCCCTGAGCGCCTTCACGGCCGCCCTGCGCCGCCTCGCCGGCGGCGCGACGGACGTCGCCATCCCGGGTCTCGGCCGGCGCGACGAGATCGGCCAGATGGCCGAGGCCGCCGGCGTGTTCCGGGACAGCATGATCGAGGCGCGGACCCTGTCGACCGAGCAGCGCGCCGAGCAGGAGCGTCGGCAGGAGCGGGCCCAGTGGATGGAGGCGGTGACCCGCAGCTTCGACACCGAGGCGAGCCAGCTCCTGGCACGGGTCGACACCGCCGCGGCCGGCATGCGGGAGGCCTGTCGGGCGATGGCCGACACCGCCGCGCAGGCGTCGCGGCAGGCCGGCTCGGCCGCCGGGGCGGCGCAGCAGGCCGCCGCCAACGTGCAGACGGTGGCGGCGGCGACCGAGGAGCTGTCCGCCTCGATCGGCGAGATCGGCGGGCAGGTCACCAAGTCGGCCGCGATCGCCGGTCAGGCGGTGAGCGAGGCGGAGCGGACCGACCGGCAGATCCGCGGCCTCGCCGGGGCGGCGGAGCGGATCGGGGAAGTCGTGCGGATCATCTCGGCGATCGCCGAGCAGACCAACCTGCTGGCGCTGAACGCCACGATCGAGGCGGCGCGGGCGGGCGAGTCGGGGCGCGGCTTCGCGGTGGTCGCCGCCGAGGTGAAGGGCTTGGCCGGGCAGACCGCGAAGGCCACGGAGGAGATCACCGCGCAGATCGCGGCGATCCAGGGCGAGACGACGGAGGCGGTCGGCGCGGTCCACTCGATCGGGAGGACCGTCGACACGATGAACGCGATCGCCAGCGCGATCGCGGCGGCGGTCGAGCAGCAGCGGTTCGCCACCGGGCACATCTCGCAGAACATCGACGAGGCCGCCCGGGGGACCGACGCGGTGAGCGCGAACGTGGTCTCGGCCTCGTCGGCGGCGGAGGCGACGCACCGCGTGGCCGGGGAGGTCGGTGCCGCGGCCGGCGACGTCTGCCGCAGCGCCGAGGCCCTGCGCGCCGAGGTGATGCGCTTCCTCGTCGAGATGCGCGCCGCCTGAGCGCGCCGTCGCCCCGGACGGGCGCCGCTGCCGCGGGGCCTGTCCGGGAAACGCGCGGGAGAGGCGCGTCAGAACACCGGCATGGCCCCGGCCACCGTGACGAGCGCGCCCGACGTGTAGCTGCTCTCCTCGGAGGCCAGCATCACGTAGGCCGAGGCGAGTTCGGCCGGTTGTCCGGGCCGGCCGAACGGCACCTGACTGCCGAAGGATTTCACCGAATCCTGGCTCATCCCGGAGGGGATGAACGGGGTCCAGATCGGCCCGGGCAGCACGCCGTTCACGCGCACGCCCTTCTCGGCGAGGAGCTGGGCCAAGCTGAGCACCATGTTGCTCAGGGCGCCCTTGGTGGCGCTGTAGGCCATGAGCGACGGCATCGGGTGCTTGGAATTCACCGAGGAGGTGAAGATCACCGAGGCGCCGGGCTTCAGATGGGCGAGCGCCGCCTTGGTCACGTAGAACGCGCCGAACACGTTGGTGCGGAAATGGTCCTCGAACACGGCGTCGTCGATCGCGGCGAGATCCTCGTTCGGCTGCTGGAACGCGCCGTTGTTGACCAGCACGTCGAGGCGCCCGAACGTCTCGACGGTGCGGGCGACGATCTGGCGCCCGTAGGCGGCGTCCTTGAGGTCACCCGGCAGGAGCAGCGCCCGCCGACCGGCCTTCTCGACCCACTGGGCGACTGCCTCCGCGTCGGCCTGCTCGTCCGGCAGGTAGGAGATGGCGATGTCGGCCCCCTCCCGGGCGAAGGCGATGGCGACCGCGCGGCCGATACCGGAATCGCCGCCGGTGATCAGCGCGGCCTGGCCGGTCAGCTTGCCCGAGCCCTTGTAGCTCGCCTCGCCGTGGTCGGGTTCGGGCTCCATGCGGCCGGTCTTGCCGGGGAAGCTCTGGGGCTGCGCCGCGAAGGGCGGGCGGGGATACTTGTGCAGCGGATCCGTGGTCACGCGTCGTCTCCGATGGGGATGCCGGTCCAACCGCACGGCATCCCGGGTGTTCCGGTGCCCTGGCGCCGCGCCCCGCCGGCACAGCCCTGTTCGAGGCCGCCCGCCGCCCTCCCCCCTCGCGGACAACACGAACCCGTGTGTCGGCGAGCGGCCGACACAGGTCAGCAACAGCCGCTCCGCATCCTGGCCGCGAGGAGGTCCCGCCATGATCGACGTTCAGCCGGAGGATCGGGCCGCCCGCGTGATCGACCGGGTCCTGCTCTGCGCAGCGATGCTCTCGCTCACCTTCGGACTGGCGACGGGCCTGTGGGGCCTGCTGCAGTGAGCCAGCCCGGGGATCCGGGTCCCGCGCAGGGATCCGGGGCGCGGATCACGATCCGGCCCGGTCGCGCGCCCGCGCGGCGGTCCGGACGCGACTACACCGCCGTGACGCTGATCGGAGCGGGACTCACGGTGCTCGCGCTCGCGCTGCTGCTGGTCGGGATCCCGTGAGCGGTCGCCGGCGATGCTGCTGAACCGCGTCCTCGTCGCCGCGCTGGTCGTCGCGGTCGCGGCGTTCCTGCTGTACCTGGCGGCCCTCGCCCGCGCGGCGCTGTCGCCCAACGAGCCCTACGCGGCCAGCATCGGCCTCACCCTCGACCAGTGCGTGGCCGCCCAGGACAGCCTGTCCGCCGAGGCGGCGCGCCTCTACTGCCTCAGGCCCGTCCCGAAGCGCCTGTGACCGGCAAGGATCTCGGCCCGCCGGAGACCCTGCGTGAGTTTTCCTGACACATCGTGTGAGGACATGGTGATTGTCCGCACGGTGCCGGAAACTTAGGGTTCGAGGTGCCGGCTGGCTCCGCCACCGCGCCCGATCGCAGGAAAACGCACGGAAGACCCGGCACCATGACGGATGACGCGACGATCCGGTCCGGACGCTGCCACTGCGGGGCGGTGCGCTTCGAGGCGGCTCTCGACGACGATCTCGCGTCGATCCGACGCTGCACCTGTTCCTACTGCCGCATGCGCGGCGCCGTCGTCGTCATGGCGCGGCCGGGCGGGGTGAGGATCCTGGAGGGGGCGGAGGCGCTGACGACCTACCGGTTCCATACCGGGGCGGCGCAGCACTTCTTCTGCTCCCGCTGCGGCGTCTACACGCACCATCAGCGGCGGTCGGACCCGAACGTCCACGCCGTCAACGTGGCCTGCCTGGACGGGGTCAGTCCCTTCGACTTTCCGGAGGTCCCGGTGATGGACGGCGTCAATCACACGAACGACACCGGCCAGCCCACGCGGCGCGCCGGCACGCTGCGCTTCGTCCCGGCAGAGTGACGGCCGCGTAGGGCTGCGTGAGGGCCGCGTGACGGCGGCGGACCGTCCGCGGTCGGGGCCCGGTGCGGGATCCCCGATCGGGCTCGGCGCAACCGCTAGTGATCGTGGCCGCAGCCGCAGCCGGGACCGTGCACGTGGCCGTGCTTCTCGTGCCCGTGATCGTGGCTGTGCCCATGATCGTGCGCGTGGGCGTGGTCATGCCCGTGGTCATGGCCGTGGTCGTGATGATGGTGGGCGTGATGGTCGTGCCCGTGATCGTGCCCACAGGTGCTGTGATCGTGGGCGGCCTGCTCGGGACGGAAGGCACGGGAGACCGGGGTCGCGACGCAGCCCTGCCCGCGCACCAGCTCGGCCGCGGCGGGCGTCGCCGGCACGTAGAGCACGTCCGCGCCGATCTCGGCGTCCACGTGGCTGCCGCCGAGCTGCCAGGCCAGGCGCAGCAGGCGGGCCGGATTCTCGGCGCGCACCTCCAGGAGATCCTCGGCGGCCGCCCGCACCGCGACGAGCCGGCCGTCGTCGAGGCGCAGGGCGTCGCCGTCCTCGAGCGCCGCAGCCTTGGTGAGCGCGACGTCGAAGCCGAGGCCGCCCTCGGCGACCAGGGATCCGGCGACGGCAGCCCGGCCCGCGCGGTCGAGGGTCACCGTGTCGGCGACGCGGTCGGCGCGGACCGCGGCCCGGCGGACGATCGTGGTGGCTGTCGGCATGGGACCCTCGGACATGTGCCGGACTGGTGCCGGGCGTGGTGCCGGATAGGGCGTCGCGGCACCGCGGCCGGAGCGCCTCCGAACGTGGCATAGGGCGAGACGGGAACCGGGCGCAACTCGTCTGGCAACGCGTCTCGCGGCCGATGGAACCTTAGCCGTATGGCCGACATTCCTTTCCTGCTAAGCTCGACCCGATCCGCAACGATCACGGCCACCGGCCGGACCGGATTCACAAGGGAGTTCTGGGGACCATGAAGAAGCTGACGGCCGCCGCCATCGCCACCATCGCCGCCCTCTCGCTCGCCGGCTGCAACACCCCGGAGGACCGGGCTCTGGGCGGCGCCGGCCTCGGCGCCCTGACCGGTGCCGCGATCGGCGCGGCGGCCACCGGCCGCGCGGGCGGTGCCCTGGCGGGTGCCGCGATCGGCGGCGCCGGCGGCGCCATCGTGGGCGCCTCGACCGCGCCGCGCTGCCCCTACGGCACCTATCGCGACGCCTACGGCAACGTGTACTGCCGCTGAGCTGAAGGGGGCGGGCCGGGCGCGTCCCGGCCCTTCCTCGCGGCGTGCGGAGCGGCTATCCCGTCGCTCGGCCGGGCCCGTCCCGGTGCCGGAACCCCGCCGCCGCCGATGACAGAGCCGAGCCGAGGATCAGCGCCGGGACCGGTCGTCCCATGACTCAGGCGACCAAGACTCAGGGCGTCTGGGGCAAGCTCGGCGGCGCCGGATTCGGCCTCGCGATCGGCGGCCCCCTCGGGGCGCTGATCGGCGGGGTCGCCGGTCATTTCCTGCTCGACCGCGTCGGCGCGCCCTTCGGGCGGACGCCGCGCGACGTCGTGTTCACCACCGGACTCGTGGCGCTCGCCGCCAAGATGGCCAAGTCCGACGGCGTCGTGCTGCCCTCGGAGGTCGAGGCGTTCGGCCGGGTCGTGCAGGTGGAGCCGTCCGCGCGGGCGGGCGTCGAGCGCCTGTTCGACCTCGCCAAGAAGACCACGAACGGCTTCGAGGCCTACGCCCAGCAACTGGCGACCACCTTCGGCGACGAGCCGGCGCTCCTCGAGGACGTGCTCGACGGCCTGTTCCAGATCGCCGGCGCCGACGGGGCGCTGCACGAGGCCGAGGAGCGCTACCTGCGCGCGGTCTCGGGCATCTTCGGCTTCGACGAGGCGGCGTTCCGGCGCATCGCCGCCCGCCACGTGCGGTTGCCGGACGATCCCTACGGCGTCCTCGGGCTCGACCGCGAGGCGGACGACGCCGCCGTGAAGGCCCGCCACCGGGCGCTGGTGGCCGAGCACCACCCGGACCGGGCGCTCGCCCGCGGCCTGCCGACGGAGGCGGTGGCCATCGCCACGCGGCGGCTCGCTGCGATCAACGCCGCCTATGACCGGATCGCGCAGGAGCGCGGGCTGCGGTGAGCCTGACCCCCGACAGCCCCCTCGCCCGCCGCGTCGCGCCCTCGCCGAACCACGGCGCCCGCCGCGCGGGGCCGCTGGACATGCTGATCCTGCACTACACCGGGATGGACAGCGGGGCCGCCGCCCTCGCGCGCCTGCGCGACCCGCTGAGCGAGGTCTCGGCGCACTACCTCGTGTTCGAGGATGGCGGGATCGTCCAGATGGTGCCGGAGGCCCGCCGGGCCTGGCACGCCGGCGCCGGCGCCTGGAAGGGCGAGACCGACGTCAATTCCCGGTCGATCGGGATCGAGATCGTGAACCCGGGCCATGCCGGCGGCCTGCCGCCCTACCCGGAGGCCCAGGTCGAGGCGGTGATCGCGCTGGCCCGGGACGTCCTCGGCCGCTGGCCGATCCCGCCGGAGCGGGTGCTCGCCCATTCCGACGTCGCGCCCGAGCGCAAGGAGGATCCGGGGGAGATCTTCCCGTGGGACCGTCTGGCGGCGGCAGGGGTGGGCCACCGCGTGCCCCCCGCGCACCTCCAGGACGGCCGGTTCTTCGCGCGGGGCGATGCCGGCCAGCCCGTCGAGGCGCTGCAGGCGATGTTCGCGCTCTACGGCTACGACCTGCCGGTGACCGGGCTGTTCGACGCGCGCACCCAGGCGGTGGTCACCGCGTTCCAGCGCCACTTCCGCCCGGCGCGGGTGGACGGCGTGGCCGACGCCTCGACCATCACCACCCTGCGCGACCTGATCGCGGCGCTGCCGCCGGCCTGAGGGCCGGGCGCCCGCCGGGCCCCCTCAGGCGCGGTGGGCCCGGGCCTCACGGGGGTGCCCGGCCTCAGGGGCCGGCGCGACCGGCGCGTCGGTCCGGGTCCGCCAGAGGCTGTAGACGACGCCGGCCGCCAGCAGCGTCAGGGTCACCACCAGGGAGACCCAGGGCTGCACGTGGACGAGCTCGAACGTGTCGGCGACCACGATCTTGGCGCCGATGAAGATCAGGATGAAGGCCAGCGCCGTCTTCAGGTAGGCGAACCGGTCGACCATCGCGGCGAGCGCGAAGTAGAGGGCGCGCAGGCCCAGGATCGCGAAGATGTTGGAGGTGTAGACCACGAACGTGTCGGTGGTGATCGCGAAGATCGCCGGCACGCTGTCGACCGCGAAGATCACGTCGGCGCCGTTCACCAGCACCAGGGCGAGGGCCAGCGGTGTGAAGTACAGGGCGACCTTGCCGGTCTTCGGGTCGGTCTTGCGCACGGTGAAGCGCTGGCCGTGCAGGTCGGGGGTGACCCGGAAGGTCGTCTTGAACCAGCGCACGACGGCGCTGTTCTGGAAGTCGCCCTCCTCCTCGTCGCCCGCGATCAGGATCTTCAGGCCGGCGTAGATCAGGAAGGCGGCGAACAGGGAGAGCACCCAGTGCACCTCGTGCACCAGGGCGGCGCCGAGCCCGATCATCAGGCCGCGCAGCACCACGGCCGCCAGGATGCCCCAGAGGAGGACCCGGTGCTGGGCCGCCCGCGGGATGCCCAGGGCCGTGAGGATCATGGCGATGACGAAGACGTTGTCCATCGACAGCGACTTCTCGACCACGAGGCCGGTGACGTACTCCTCGGCGGAAGACGGCCCGAGATACCACCAGATCCAGCCGCCGAAGGCGAGGCCGAGGGCGAGGTAGAAGCCGGTGAGAGCCAAGCTCTCCCGGACGCCGATCTCGTGCTCCTTGTCGCGGTGGAGGAGCCCGAGGTCGAAGGCGAGCAGGCAGGCGATCAGGACGTGGAACCCGAGCCACATCCACAACGGCTTGCCGAGCCATTCGACGGTGAGGACGTCCATCATGTGCGGGGACCTGATGCTGATTCCAGATGGAAAGCATCGGCTCCGACATCACGGGCGCTGAGGAGCGCCCGCCAGAGGGGCCCGCAGCCGATGGGGCCGACGTAAGCGGTGATCCGGGCGAATCAAGGGCAGAGCGCCCGGCCGGCGCGCGGTCCGGTGACGCTATCCGCTCCCCGTGGCCCCGCCGCGACGCGGGCGCGCGTGTCGGGGCGACCTCCTGTCCCGGAGCAGGAGCGCGCGCGGGGTGAGGGACCGCGTCCGGTTCCGCGCCGCCGTCAGGCGGAGGCGTCCGGCGTCTCGGCGGCCATCTTGGGGGATGTGCGCTCGCGCAGGGGCCGCTCCTCCATCAGCGCCAGGAACGTGAAGGCCCCGAGCAGGCCGAGGCAGGCGGCCAGGAAGACGTGGCGGAAGGTCAGGGCGAGCTGGGCCGGGTCCGCGCCGCGGATCAGGCTCTCCACGTCGTGGGCCCCTCCCCCCGCCCCGCCCGCGGCGCCGCCGAGCACGATCGTGCCGAAGGCCGCCACGATCAGCGCCCCGCCGAGGGAGCGGAAGAAGTTCATCGCGGCGGTGGCGATGCCGAGCTGGTGCGTCTCCACCGCGTTCTGGATCGAGATGGTCGAGAGCGGGAGGATCGTCCCGATCCCCATGGAGAGCAGCGCGAACAGCACCTCCATGAGCCAGAAGGGCAGCGCCCGGCCCTGCCAGGCGATGGTGGCGCAGCAGGCGAGGCTGACGCACATCATCGCCAGGGGCACGCGCTTGTAGTGCCGGAAATGCAGCATCGACCGGCCCGACAGGGTCGCGCCCGTGACGGTGCCGATCATCAGCGGCACCAGGGCCACCCCGGACTCGCTCGCCGAGAGCCCGATCACCCCTTCGAGGAAGATCGGCACGTAGATGGTGAGCCCGATGAAGGTGCCCATGGCGAAGCACGCGGCCAGCGTCGCGCTGTAGACCACCCGGTCCTTGAGCACCTCCGTGGGGATCAGCGGCTCGGCCGCCGTGGCGAGCCGCGCCGCGAAGCCGCCGCCCAGCACGGCCGCCCCGGCGAGGAGGGCGAGGACCGGTGCGGAGTCCCAGGGGTAGCGCACCCCGCCCCAGCTCAGGGCTAGCAGGAGGGTGACGGAGCCCGCCACCATCAGGGCGGCGCCGGGATAGTCCAGCCGGTGGCGGCGCTCGTGGCGGGGCAGGCGCTTGAGGTTGGCGTTGGTGAGCGCGAAGGCGAGGACGCCGATCGGCAGGTTGATCCAGAAAATCAGCGACCAGTGCAGGTGCTGGGCGAAGAGGCCGCCGAGCAGCGGCCCCGCCACCGAGGCCGTCACGAACACGCCCGCGATCACCACCTGGTAGCGCGCCCGCTCCTTGGGCGACATGATGTCGGCCAGGATGGTCTGCGCCAGGGCGATCAGCCCGCCGCCGCCGACACCCTGGAGACCCCGGGCGAGCGCCAGCGCCACCATCGTGGGCGCGAGCGCGCAGGCGAGCGAGCCGACCACGAAGGTCGCGATGGCGATCAGCAGCATGACCCGCCGGCCGTGGATGTCGCTGAGCTTGCCGTAGAGCGGGGTCACCGCCGTGGAGGCCAGCAGGTAGGCGGTGACGATCCAGGGCAGGTTCGCGGCGTCGCCGAGGTCGAGGCCGATGGTCGGCATGGCGGTCGCCACGATGGTCTGGTCGAGGGCCGCGAGCAGCATCGCGGTCATCAGCCCGTAGACGATGGCGCGGATCTCGCCGGGGCTGAGCGCGGCCTGCGGGGCGGCCCGCGCCTGGGCCTGCGGCTGGATCTCGGTGACGGCGACGGGACTGGCCACGTGTCTGAGAGCCTCTGATCCGGACCGTGCCGGCCGACCGTCCGGGGCGGACGGGGCCTGGGGCGGCATGAGGGGGCGCGGGCGGGCCGCGGTCGCGGGTCGGTGCACCGGTAACCGCGGCGCCCGGGATCGGGAAGAACGTGCGTTCGGGCGTGTCCGTTTCCTAGCGCAACGCCGGAGGCCGGCCCATGGCGCCCGGCGCCGATCCGACCTTCGCCCTTGACAGAGGGGTCCGGGCTGTCGCTCTCCCGCCCCATGCCGGATGACAGGGACGCAATCGCCATCGTGGGCGGGGGGCCCGCCGGGCTCGCCGCGGCCGAGGTGCTGGGCGAGGCCGGCCGCGCGGTCACGGTCTACGAGCGCATGCCGTCGGTCGCCCGCAAGCTGCTGATCGCCGGGCGCGGCGGCCTCAACATCACCCACGGCGAGGCGCGGGCGGAGTTCCTCGCCCGCTACCATCCGCGCGGCGCCCTCGACGCGGCGATCGCGGCCTTCCCGCCCGACGCGCTCAGGGCGTGGTGCGGGGATCTCGGCGAGCCGACCTTCGTCGGCTCGAGCGGGCGCGTCTTCCCGCGCAGCTTCAAGGCCTCGCCCCTGCTGCGGGCGTGGCTGGCGCGGCTCGACCGCCTCGGCGTCCGGATCCGGACCCGCCACCGGCTCACGGGGATCGCCGGGGGCCTGCGCTTCGAGACCCCGGACGGTCTCTTGGACATTCGGCCGCGCGCCACCCTGCTGGCGCTGGGCGGGGCGAGCTGGCCGCGCCTCGGCTCGGACGGGCGCTGGGTGCCGCTCCTCGAGGGGCTCGGCGTGGCGGTGTCGCCCCTGCGTCCGGCCAATGCCGGCTTCGCGGCGGCGTGGTCCGACCTGTTCCGGGAGCGGTTCTCCGGCGCGCCGCTGAAGCGGGTGGCGCTCACCTGCGCGGGCACCACGGTGCGGGGCGAGGCCGTGATCACGGAGGCCGGCCTCGAGGGCGGGGCGGTCTACGCCCTCTCGCGCGCCCTGCGCGAGGCGATCGCGGCCGGGGGCAGCGCCCGGCTCGTCGTGGATCTCCGCCCGGACCTGACCCGGGACGCCCTCGCCCGCCGCCTGTCTGGCGCCCGGCCGGGCGACTCGGCCGCGACCCGGCTGCGCAAGGCCGCGGGCCTCGCGCCCGCGGCGGCGGGGCTGCTGCGCGAGGCGGCCGGCGGCGCCCTCCCGGCGGAGCCCGGGGCCCTCGCCGGGCTGATCAAGGCGGCGCCCGTCACCCTCACCGCCTCCGCGCCGATCGAGCGGGCGATCTCGACGGCGGGCGGCGTCCGGCTCGACGCGCTGGACGGGCGGTCCATGCTGCGCGCCCATCCCGGCCTGTTCCTGGCCGGCGAGATGCTCGACTGGGAGGCGCCGACCGGCGGCTACCTCCTCCAGGGCGCCTTCGCGGGCGGCCGGTCGGCCGCCGCCGGGATGCTCGACTGGCTGCGCGAGACCGGCGGCTGACCCGCCCGGCTCACGGCCGCGTGCAGAACCCGACGATGCCGGTCGCCTCCGCCGGGCAGCTGGCGCCCTCCCCGTCGTAGGTCGGCGCGCCGCCCTTGAGGCAGTGGGCCGTGACCAGCATCTCTCCGGTCCCGCAGGTGATCGCGCAGCCCCCCGGGCAATCGGACTTGCGCACGGGCCGCAGGCTGGCGGCCTCGCCCTTCGGGCCCGGGCCGCCCTGCGGCCCGATCGGCCCCCGCGAGCCCGGTGCGCCCGGCGGGCCCGAGGCTCCCGTGTCGCCCTTCGGGCCCGGTGCGCCCTGCGGGCCGGCCGCGCCCGTGGCACCAGGCTCCCCCTTCGGGCCGGGCTCGCCCTGGGGACCCGTATCGCCCTTGAGGCCCTGATCCCCCTTGAGACCCTGATCCCCCTTGGGGCCGGTCTCGCCCTTGGCCCCTGTCTCGCCCTTGGCCCCTGTCTCGCCGGGCGGTCCCGCCGCACCCTGGGGACCGGGCGGTCCGGGCGGACCCTCGGGCGCGCAGTTCGCCACGACCGCCTCGCGCTCGTCCGGCTCCGCCTTCAGCGTCACCACGCAGGTCGAGGGCCGGTAGGGCAGCCGGAAGGTGAACCGGCCGCGTCGGTCGGCCTGGATCGAGATGTCGTCGTCCAGCACCACGATCGCGCCGGGCTTGCGCACGGAGCCCGAGATCCTCAGGTCGCCGGCCTCGATCCGCGCGTCGTAGACCATGATCGGCTGGCTCGGGGCCTGCGCGTGGCGGACCCGCGGGCGGGCCGGGCGCGCCCGCCCTGTCGCGGGTGCGGACGCGGCCGGATCCGGGGCGGCGGCACCCGGCGGATCCGCCTGCTGGCCGAGCGCCGCGCCCGGCAGGGCGAGCAGGAGCGTCAGGGTGAGGGCTGAGCTGAGGGCTGAGCGCATGCGCGGTCCGGTTCGGCCGCGTCACGCGCGCGGCGTCCGGACATTGGTCTCGCCCTGCGATTGCGGTCAACCGCGACCTCGGACGCCGCGGGGGCGGCCGATTCCACAGGCGTCCACAGCCGTCCACAGGCCAAGCCGCTGCCGCCACGCGCGATTCCGGGACCCCGCGGAAACCGTTTGTGCATGTTCCTGTTATGTTCCTATCGTCCAGCATGACCGGAGCCGATGGAGATGGGGCTGGACCCTGCCGACGAGACCGAGGCGGCGATCGCGCGGGGCGATCCCCGGGCCCGGCTGGCGGTCCTGCGGGCGCGCCTCGCGCCGCCGGATCGCGGCCGGGATCCAGCCCCGGTCCTGCCGCTGGGCGTTCCGGATCTCGACGCGCACCTGCCGGGCGGCGGTCTCGCCCTCGGGCCGCCCCACGAGATCGCGCCGGCCGAGCCCGCGGACGCGATCGCGGCCCTGGGCTTCGCCCTGGCGCTCTGCGCCCGCCAGCTCGCCCGGGAGCCGGGGGAAGCGCTGATCGCCGCCGCGCCCGGCCAGCCCCTGCCCTACGGGCACGGCCTCGCCGGCCTCGGCCTCGACCCCGGCCGCCTGCTGCTGCTGGAAGCCGGCAGCGACGCGGAGGTGTTCCGCGCCCTGGAGGCGGCCCTGCACGCGCGGGCACTCACGGCCCTGATCGGCCTCCTACGGGACGGGCTGCCGCTGAAGCCGGGCCGGCGCCTGCAGCTCGCCGCGGAAGGGCCGGCGCCGCCGCTGCTGCTGATCCTGCGGCCGGCGCCGGCCGGTCTGCCCAACGGGGCCGCCACGCGCTGGCGGATCGCCGCCGCGCCGGCGGCGCGGGACCGGTTCGGGACCCTGGACAGGCCGCGCTGGCGGGCGCGGCTCGAGCGCTGCCGCAACGGGCGGGGCGGCGACTGGCTTCTGGAGTGGGACCATGCCGCGCATCGTCTGCATCTGCCTGAGCCACTGGCCGGTGACGCGGCTGCGGCGGGCCGGTCTCGCGCCTGAGCGCGGCCCCCTCGCGGTGGCGGCCGAGGGGTCCGGCGGGCTGCGGCTCGTGGCCCTCGACCCGGAGGCCCGCGCCCTCGGCCTCCGGGTCGGCGAGCCCCTCGGCCGGGTCCGGGCGCGGATCGGCGTGCCGCTCCAGGTCTACCCGGCCGACCCGGAGGCCGACCGGGACGCCCTGCTGCGGCTGTGCCGCTGGGCGAGCGGCTACGCGCCCCACGTGGCGCCGTTCGGGCCGGGCGAGGCGGCGGACGGGCTCTACATCGACGTCGCCGGCGCGAGCCACCTGCGCGGCGGCGAGGCGAACCTCGTCGCGGACCTAGCCGCCCGGCTCGCGCGGAGCCGCGTACCGGCGGGGATCGCGCTGGCCGACACGCCCGGCGCCGCCTTCGCGCTGGCGCGGCAGGGCGGGCTTGATCCGGTCGTGGTGCTGCCGGGCGGGGCCTCGCAGGCCCTGCGGGCCCTCCCGGTGGACGCCCTGCGCCTCGATCCCGGCACGGTCGCGGGCCTGAAGCGGCTCGGCCTGCGCCGGATCGGCGAACTCGACGCCCTGCCCCGGGGGCCCCTCGCCCGCCGCTTCGGCGCGACGCTGCTGCTGCGCCTCGACCAGGCCCTGGGCCGCCGGCCCGAGCCGCTGGCGCCCCTGACGGAGGCGGCCGCCTACGCCGCCGCCCGCGGCTTCCTCGACCCGATCGGGCGGCAGTCGGACATCGTCCGGACCGCCCGGGACCTGATGGCGGAGACCGCGCCGCGGCTGGAGCGGGACGGGCTCGGCGCCTGCGCCCTGCGCCTCGGCCTGCACCGGGTCGACGGCGCCCTGCGGGTGATCGATCTCGGCCTGTCCCGGCCCGAGCGCGATCCTGAGCGGGTCGCGGCCCTCGTCGCCCTGCGCCTCGACCGGCTGGGCCCCGCCCTCGACGCCGGCTTCGGCTTCGAGACGGTGGCGCTCGCCGTGACGGTGACCGGCCCCATGCCGGCCCGCCAGACGGATCTCGGCGCGGCGGACCCGGGCGACGGGATCGGGTTCCTGGCCGACGCCCTGGCGCAGCGCCTCGGGCGGGCGCTCCTGCGGCTCGAGCCGCGGGCGAGCCACCTGCCGGAGCGGGCCGACCGGGACCGGGTCTGGGTTACCGGAATGGGGCACGGACCGTCGACCGATCGAGGCGTCGGCCGGCCACGGGCGCCTCTCCCGCCCCCCGCTCCCGAACGGGAGAGTGGGCCGGATGCGCTCCTTCAGCGTCGGCGTTCAACCGTGATGGCTGAGCCTTCCGGCCCAGCGGCGGAAGAGGAGGCGCGCACCGGCGCGTCCCCCTGGCCCGACCACCTCCCGCCCCGCCCCCTGGTGATCTTCCCCCGCGGCGAGGCCGCCCTCGACGTGCTCTCGACCGTCCCGGAAGGGCCGCCCCGGCGCTTCCGCTGGCGCGCCCGGATCCACCGCGTCGCCCATGCCGAGGGGCCGGAGCGGATCGCCGCCGAATGGTGGCGCGCGCCCGGTGCGGATCGCGATTACTACCGCATCGAGTGCGAGGCCGGGCACCGGCTCTGGCTCTACCGCGACGGCCCGCACGCCCCCGATCGCCCGGCCGCGTGGTACGTCCACGGGCTCTTCGCGTGAGCGGTCCCGCCTACGCCGAGCTCGCCGTCACCACGAACTTCTCCTTCCTGCACGGCGCCTCCCATCCGCAGGACTTCGTCGTGCAGGCGGCGTCCTACGGCCTCGCGGCCATCGGCATCGCCGACCGCAACACCGTGGCCGGCGTGGTCCGGGCGCACGCGGCGGCGCTGGCGCTCGACCAGGAAGGCACACCGATCCGGATCCTGCCGGGGGTGCGCCTCGTCACCGAGGAGGGGTTCGAGGCCGTCACCTACCCGATGGACCGGGGCGCCTGGGGGCGCCTCTGCCGGCTGCTCACCCTGGGCAACCGGCGCGTCCGCAAGGGCGCGTGCCGCTTCTCCTTCGCCGAGATGGTGGAGGCCGCCGAGGGGCAGATGTTCATCGCGATGCCGCCGGCCCGGCGCCTGCCGGAGGGTTTCCGGGCGCGGCTGGAGGCGCTGGCCGCCGCCGCCCCGGGCCGGACCTTCCTCGGGGCGAGCCACACGCGCCGCGGCGACGAGCGGCGGCGCCTCGGGCTGCTCGCCGAGCTGGGCGCGGCCTCCGGCGCCCCGATGGTCGCGGTCTCGGACGCGCTCTACCACCATCCCGAGCGACGCCCGCTGCAGGACGTGGTCACCTGCATCCGCCAAGGCTGCCGGATCGAGGACGCCGGCTACCGGCTGGAGGCCAATGCCGAGCGCCACCTGAAGCCCGCCGCCGAGATGTCGCGGCTGTTCGCCGACCACCCGGAGGCGCTCGCCCGCACCGTCGAGATCGCGCAGGCCTGCGAGTTCAGCCTGTCGCAGCTGCACTACGAGTACCCGGACGAGCCGGTGCCCCCCGGGCGCACGCCGCAGGAATACCTGGAGGAGAAGACCTGGGAACGGGCGCGCTGGCGCTACGGCGGCGAGGTCCCGGACGGCGTCGCGGCGACGCTGCGCGAGGAGCTGCGGCTCATCGCCAAGATGAAATACGCCCGCTACTTCCTGACCCTGTTCGACGTGGTCGAGTTCGCCCGCGGCCGGGGCATCCTGTGCCAGGGCCGCGGCTCGGCGGCCAATTCCGCCGTGTGCTTCTGCCTCGGCATCACCGCGGTGGACCCGTCGAAGCACCGGCTGCTCTTCGCCCGCTTCATCTCGGAGAACCGGGGCGAGCCCCCCGACATCGACGTCGACTTCGAGCACGAGCGCCGCGAGGAGGTGATCCAGCACCTCTACGCCCGCTACGGCCGGGAGCGGGCCGCCCTCTGCGCCACGGTGATCCACTACCGGCCCCGCATGGCGATCCGCGAGGTCGGCAAGGTCCTGGGCCTGACCGAGGACGTGACCGCGGCGATCGCCGACACGGTCTGGGGCTCCTGGGGCACCGGCATGCCGGACCAGCACGTGCGCGAGGCCGGGCTCGACCCGGAGAACCCGGCGATCCGGCAGGCGCTCGACCTCGCCCACCAGCTGATCGGCTTCCCCCGCCACCTGTCGCAGCATGTCGGCGGCTTCGTGCTGACCCGCGGCCGCCTCGACGAGACCGTGCCGGTGGGCAACGGCGCCATGGCGGACCGCACTTTCATCGAGTGGGACAAGGACGACATCGACGCGATCGGCCTGATGAAGGTCGACGTGCTGGCGCTCGGCATGCTGACCTGCCTCAAGCGCGGCCTCGATTTCCTGGAGAAGGATCACGGCACCTTCTACGAGACGCTGGCCGACCTGCCGCAGGACGATCCCGCGACCTACGCGATGCTGACGAAGGCCGATTCCGTCGGCGTGTTCCAGGTCGAGAGCCGGGCGCAGATGTCGATGCTGCCGCGCCTGAAGCCCAGGGAGTTCTACGACCTCGTGGTGCAGGTCGCGATCGTGCGCCCCGGCCCGATCCAGGGCGACATGGTCCATCCCTACCTGCGGCGACGCTCCGGGATCGACCCGGTCGAGTACCCGGCCCCGCACCCGGATCACGGCCCGGCGGACGAGCTGAAGGAGGTCCTGCAGAAGACCTACGGCGTGCCGCTGTTCCAGGAGCACGCCATGCAGATCGCCATCACGGCGGCGGGCTTCACCCCGGCCGAGGCCGACGGGCTGCGCCGGGCGATGGCGACCTTCCGCCACGTCGGCTCGATCGGCGGCTTCGCGGAGAAGTTCGTGGGCGGCATGACCCGCCGGGGCTACCCGCAGGACTTCGCCGAGCGCTGCTTCGCGCAGATCCGCGGCTTCTCGACCTACGGCTTCCCGGAGAGCCACGCGGCGAGCTTCGCGCTCCTCGTCTACGCCTCGGCCTGGATGAAGTGCCGGCACCCCGACGTCTTCCTGGCCGCGATCCTCAACGCCCAGCCGATGGGCTTCTACCAGCCGGCCCAGCTGGTGCGCGACGCCCGGGCCCACGGGGTCGAGGTGCGGGGCGTCTGCGTCAACGCCAGCGACTGGGACTGCACCCTGGAGCCGGCCGGGGATCCGGCGCTGCACGCCGTGCGGATCGGTCTGCGCGTCGTGCGCGGCCTGCCCGAGGCCGCGATGCGCCGGCTCGTGCGGCTGCGGGCCAACGGCTACGCCAGCATCGAGGGCCTGCAGGCGTCCCTCGCCCTGCCCCGCAACACCCTGGAGCGGCTGGCCGAGGCGGACGCGTTCCGCTCGCTCGGCCTCGACCGGCGCGCCGCCCTGTGGATGGTCCGCACCCTGGAGGGGACGTCATCCCGCAAGGCCGCCAAGGCCGATGCGAGCGAGCGCCGCGCCCATCTCCTCGACGCACCCCTGCCGCTCTTCGCGTGGCACGCCGATGACGGCCTGTTCCGGCACGAGCCGACGGTGGACCTTCAGCCCCTGGCCCCGTCCGAGACCGTGGCCGAGGATTACGCCGCCACCGGCCTGTCGCTCCAGGGGCACCCGGTCGCGTTCTTCCGGGGGCGGCTCGCCCGGATCGGCGCGATCCCGGCCCGGGCCCATCTCGATCCGGCGCTGCCCCAGGGGGCGCGGGTCACGGTGGCGGGGCTCGTGCTGATCCGCCAGCGGCCCGGCACCGCCAAGGGCGTGGTCTTCCTGACGCTGGAGGACGAGACCGGTATCGCCAACGTGATCGTCTGGAAGACCGTGTTCGAGGCGAACCGCCGGATCGCCATGCAGGCGCGGTTCCTCGCCGTGCGCGGCCGGATCCAGCGGGCGGACGGGGTGGTCCACCTCGTGGCGGAGGGGTTTCGCGACCTCACCGCCGCCCTGCGCGACCTGCGCGAGGCCGGCATGAAGCTGCCGCCCGAGAACACGGATTTCGGCGTGCCCCCGGACCGGCGCGTGTTCCCCAGCCGGGATTTCCACTGAGGCCGGCCCTTCGAGCGGCCCTCGACCAGCCCCTCGACAGGCCCCGCGCCGCGCGTAGAGTGCGGCGATGTCGAGCTTCGCCGTCCCGCGCCTCCTCCTCGCCGCCTGCGCGGCCCTGCCCCTCCTGGCGGAGGCCGCCCGGGCCGACAGCTGCGACGACCTCACCCGCCAGATCGCCGACGCGATCGGCGGCCGGGTCGGCAAGCGCGCCGGCCCCAGCATCGACATCCGCGTGGCCGGCCCGATCAAGTTCGACGTGACCTGCCGGGCCGAGCCGATCGTGCAGGCGACCTCCGCCGAGCCGAGTCCCTCGGCGACCTTCTTCCGCGACCTGTCGGTGGCCTCCGAGATCCTCGTCGGCCAACCGGCCGCGACCGTCGAGCCGATCATCGCCACCGCCTACCGGACCGCGCTGGCGGAGCGGCGCAAGTCGTTCATCCAGCAGAACGGCTGGTCGGCGTCCTGCTACACCGACCCGGGCAGCAGCGCGATGCGGACCCTCTGCTCGGTGGGGCGCATCCCGCCGGGCTGAGGCGGACCTGAGCCGGCAGGATGCGCGACGCGGGCCCGCTCAGTACTCGATCACGCCGTCGAGCGCGTAGTGCTTCACGGTCTTCCGGTTGGCGATCAGCTCGTCGACCGTCGGCTCGCCCTTGAGGGCGCGGGCGATGGCGAGTTTCGTGGCCTCGTAGTTGGTCCGGTAGAGGTCCTTCTGGTCGAGGTTGTCGTCCTCGGCGCAGCGCTGATCGAGCCAGATCATGATGATCATGCACAGCTCGTCGAGCCCGTCCTTCGGCAGGATGCCCTCGATGATGCAGTCCACGATCGCGTCGCCGGTGGCGGCCTGGACCACGCCGCCGAGGAGCTCGGCATACTCGGCCGTGTGGATCGTGACCTTGGTGGTCATCATCGTGGCCGGGCGCACGAGCTGGTTGAGGTCGCGCACCACGAACATCCGCGTGTGGCCCTGGACCTGCCCCATCATCGACGCGAAGGCCTGACCGACCGGGCCGCGCACCGAGCCGATCAGCACCTCCGGCATGGCGTCGGTGTACTGGCCCTCGGCCGCCAGCACCGTGGCCTCGCCCGTGCGGAACCAGATCTCTTGCATGTTCGAACTCCACCTGATCGGAGCCCGCGGGAGACATCATCGGCGGCCTCGCGTCAATCGCCCCGAGGCCGGCCCCCATCCCGGCCGCCCCTGCCCTCGCCCGCGCCGCGGCGCGGGCGCAGCCCCGTGCCGCCCCGTGTCGCCGCGATGCGGCCGCCGGCATCCGCGACGGCGCGCATCTCCACCCCCGCGCGGCCTGTGGCCTTGAGGAACGCGGACAGGCGAGGCAGGGAAGATCGGAGCGCGGCTCCGGGAGCGGTCCCGGGCCTGGCCGTTCCGGTGGGCGCGCGGCGCCGTGCCGGGCATGCGGGAGGAACACGATGGCGGAGAGCACGGACCGGGGCTCCGGCTGGAGCCTTCAGGCGAGCGCCGTGCCCGACGGGGTGCGCCTGGAACTCGCCCTCGCCGACCTCGGCGGTGCGCCGGTCACCGCCGCGATCGTGCTCGACCGGACGGAGGCCCGGGCCTTCGCCCGCGCCCTGCTGGCCGCCGCCGGCGACGCCGCGGAGCGGACCTTCCCGAAGCCGGGCGCCTGAGGACGCGCCGCCGGCCGGTCAGCGCACGCCGAGGCCCGGATTGCGGCCCGGCAGGCGGGGGACCACGGTGCCGCGCTTCTCGATCGGCGCGTCGCAGGCGTAGGCGAACTCGGTCTTCAGCGGATCGAACACGGTCTCGCCGGTGATCCGGCAATCCTCGCGCACGGTCTCGTCGAGATAGGCCCGGGCGGCGGTGCGGAAGCGCTTCACCCGGGTGGCGCCCGGCTCCGGATCGATCCGGACCTCGCTCAGGTTGCAGCCGGTATACTCGCGCAGGGCGTTGGACACGATCAGCATCCGGCGCAGCTGCCGGTTGTCGTAGACCTCGTAGGGCTCCTTGCAGCCGATCGTGACGACCTGGGGAGTGAGCGCCACGTAGTTCCGCGAGATGTAGGAGAATCCGGTGGTGCAGCCGGCGAGGCCGAGGGCGGCGAGGCCGAGGGGCAGCAGAGCTGCGGAACGTCGCATCCTCGTCATTCCAAGAGGGTCCCAGCCCGCACCCCGGATCCGCCGCCTTCCCGGCGGGGCGCCGCGATGCATTGAAACGGCTCCGCTTGCGCCGTCAATGCGTTTCTCGACCTTCTCCCGCGGGCGCGCCCGCGGCGCGCCGGGCCGAGCGGTGCCGCTCTTGCGGAACACTTGCGGAACGTTTAACCTGTTCGTGATTTGTTTCGGAGACCGTCACGTGGCGGTCCGCCAAGCCGCGAGTCCCCCGTCGATGCTCACGCGCAAGCAGCTGGACCTCCTGCGATTCATCCAGAGCCGGATGCAGGAATGCGGTGTCCCGCCGTCGTTCGACGAGATGAAGGATGCCCTCGATCTCAAGTCGAAATCCGGCATCCACCGGCTAATCACGGCACTCGAGGAGCGCGGCTTCCTCCGGCGCCTACCGAATCGGGCGCGCGCCATCGAGGTGATCCGGATCCCCGAGAGCCTGACCCAGGCCGCTCCGGCGACTCAGGCCCCCGCCGAGCCGCGCCGCTTCACGCCGAGCGTGGTCGAGGGCGGTAAGTCCAAGCAGCCGCCGGCCCCGGCGAGCACGCGGATGATCGACGAGTCCGGCCGCGCCATCTCGATCCCGGTCATGGGCCGGATCGCGGCCGGTACGCCCGTCTCGGCGATCCAGAACCAGAGCCACGCCATCACCCTGTCGCCGGACTTCGTGGCCGGCGGCGAGCACTACGCCCTCGAGGTGCGCGGCGACTCGATGGTCGAGGCGGGCATCCTGGACGGCGACCTCGTGGTCATCCGCAAGCAGGAGACGGCCAATACCGGCGACATCATCGTGGCGCTGATCGACGACGAGGAGGCGACGCTCAAGCGCCTGCGCCGCCGCGGCTCGTCGATCGCCCTCGAGGCCGCCAACCCGGCCTACGAGACCCGCGTGCTCGGGCCCGACCGGGTCCGGATCCAGGGCCGCCTCGTGAGCCTCGTCCGCCGTTACTGAAGCGGCTCGGCCGGCGCGTCGCCGGGGGCGAGGTCTCCGCCCGGCGCGGCGTCGGCCTCCGGCGTCGCGGCGACCCCGTCCTCCGCGGGGCGGTCGCCCGGCTCCGCGGTGACCGGCGACGGAGGTCCCGGCCCGCGCCCCGCGGCCTGCCGCCAGGGCACGGCGCGGCCGTCGTCCCGGGCGTAGCGCGCGGCGAAGCCGTCGCCGTCGGCCCGGAGAGCCACGGCCCCGCGGGCGGCGAGGACGCGCCGGTCGATCACCAGCGGCCCCGTGCAGGTGGGCGGCGCCGCGAGACCCGTGATCAGCACCGCGGCGCGGGCGCAATCCTCCGGGAAGGCCCGCCGGTCCCGGACCAGGGCGACCGCCCGCCCGTCCGGCAGCCGGGCGGTGCAGCCGAGCCGGTCGCAGCGCCCGCTGCCCGACCGGACGATCAGCGCCGCGGGCCGCCGCCCGTCGCCGTCCGCCTTCAGCCACTGCTCGAGGACGAAGCCCGAAGGGCTGCCGAGGGCCGCGAGCCGCCCGTCCGTGCCCCGCACCGCGGCCCCCGCGCCCTGCCGGTCGACGTAGAGGTCGTAGCGGTCGGGCCGGGCCGCGAGGACGAGCCCGAGCAGGACCGGCGGCACGGCGAGCCAGCGCAGGCGCGAGGCCGGCAGCGTCCCCAGCAGCAGGCCGGCGGTCAGCAGGGCCAGCGCCCCGGCGCCGAAGGCCGGCAGCACCAGGACCGCCCGCTCGAACCCGGCGATCCAGTCCGAGATCGCCAGCATCCCGGCCACCGCCTGCCCCATCAGCCACCAGACCGGCCGGTCGAGGGCGAAGGGATAGGCAAGGCAGCCGATCACCGCGGCGGGCATCACCACCAGGGAGACGAGCGGCAGGGTCAGGGCGTTGCCGACGAGGCCGAAGGGCTGGACCGTCTGGAAGTGGTAGGTGGCGAAGGGGGCCGTCGCGACCTGCGCCACCAGGGTCGTGGCCAGGGTCCCGGTGATCGCCGACAGGCCGGTCCCAACGAGCCGCCCGATCCACCCGGCCCCCGGGCGCACGAGCAGCCGCCCGTCGATCAGCCGCGCGCAGGCGATCAGCCCGGCCACGGCGCCGAAGGACATCTGGAAGCTCGGGCCGAGCAGGCCCTCCGGCTCCCGGGCGAGCGCGATCAGCGCCGCGAGGGCGAGGTTGCGCATCGACAGGGCCGGCCGGTCCACCAGGATCGCGCCGAGCATGATCAGGGTCATGATCAGCGAGCGCTCGGCCGCGATGTCCCAGCCCGAGAAGGCGCAGTAGGCGGTGACGCCGACCATGGCGAAGCCGGCCGCGATCTTCTTGATCGGCCAGAGGAGCGCGCAGAGCGGCACCGCGGCGAGGAGCGCCCGCACCAGCCAGAACACCACGCCGGCGGCCAGCACCATGTGGAGGCCCGAGATCGACACCACGTGGTAGATGCCGGCGGCGCGGAGCGCGTCGTTGGTGGCCGGCCCGATGAGGCCGCGCTTGCCCGTCACCAGGGCCGCCGCCACCGCACCCGCCTGGCCGCCGGCGGCCTCCGCGATCCGGCGCGTCAGCCCATTGCGCGCCGCGTCGAGCGCAGCGGCGAGCCGCAGGCCCAGCGGCGGCGACCCGGACGGTTCCCGGACGGTGACGGTGCCGATCAGCGAGCCCACCGCGCCGATCCCCTGGAAATAGGCGTCCCGGGCGAAGTCGTAGCCGCCGGGCCGGGCCGCCTCCGGGGGCGGCAGCAGCCGGGCCGTGGCGGCGACGCCGTCCCCGGGACGCGGGATCGGCGTCTTCCGGAACGAGACCCGGACCCGGGCGGGCCGCGCCTCCGGCGCGAGGCCGGCGAAGCTCTCCACCCGGATCACCAGCCGGGCGCCCACCTCGCGCTCGTCCAGGGCCTCGACCGTTCCGACGAGCGGGCCGATCGTGGTGCGGGTGAGGATCGGTGCGGCGACCTGCGAGACCCGCCAGGTCGCCGCCGCGAAGCCGAGGAACGCGGCCGCCACCGCGAGCGCCGCCGCCAGGGCCGCCGGCCGCGCGCCGAGGACGGGGACCGGCGCCAGCGCGAGGGCGGCCGCGATCAGGGGGGCGGCGAGGCTCGGCGCGCCGTCGGCCGCCGCGAAGTAGACCAGGATCCCGCCGCCGAAGGCCACCGCCAGCCAGGGGAACAGCCGGCGCTGCTCGGCCTCGCGGGCGAGGCCGGCGACGACCCAGTCGCGGAGCGCCGGGAGGGCGGCCAGGAGGGCGGCCAAGAGGGCGGCGGGAAGGGCTCGGGCGCGCGGGCCGATCAGCGCGACCGCGCCGTCCGCCCGCCTCGCGCCGATCCGCCGCATCGCCGCCGCCCCGCTCCGCGCGACCTGTCGTCGGGGCCGGGCGATTCTGCGGGCGATTCTTAACGCATCCGCCGGCCCGTGCTACAGCGGGTTCTTCGTGCTACGGGCGCCCTGTCGAGCCCCTCGCCGCTCCGCCGCCCCTTCGCCGTCCGTCGCGCCCCGTCCGCGACCAGCCCCGGAACATACCGGACCGATGTCCTCAGCCGTCGTCACGCGCTTCGCCCCCTCGCCCACGGGTTACCTGCATATCGGCGGGGCCCGCACGGCCTTGTTCAACTGGCTCTACGCCCGCCACACCGGCGGCAAGATGCTGCTGCGCATCGAGGACACCGACCGCGAGCGCTCCACCAAGGGGGCGATCGACGCGATCCTCGACGGCCTCTCCTGGCTCGGCCTCGACTGGGACGGCGACGTGGTCTTCCAGTTCGCCCGCGCCGAGCGCCACCGCGCGGTCGCCGAGGAGCTGCTGGCCGCGGGCCGCGCCTATCACTGCTACGCCACCGCCGAGGAGCTCACGCAGATGCGCGAGACCGCCCGCGCGGAAGGGCGCGCCCCGCGCTACGACGGCCGCTGGCGCGACCGCGACCCGTCCGAGGCCCCCGCCGGGGTCAAGCCGGTGATCCGCCTGCGCGCCCCGACCGAGGGCGAGACCGTGGTCGAGGACGCCGTCCAGGGCCGCGTGACCTGGGCCAACAAGGACCTCGACGACCTCGTCCTGCTGCGCTCGGACGGGACGCCGACCTACATGCTCGCCGTCGTGGTCGACGACCACGACATGGGCGTCACGCAGATCATCCGCGGCGACGACCACCTCACCAACGCGGCGCGCCAGAGCCAGATCTTCTCGGCCCTCGGCTGGGACATCCCGAGGATGGCGCATATCCCGCTGATCCACGGGGCGGACGGGGCCAAGCTCTCGAAGCGCCACGGCGCGCTCGGCGTCGAGGCCTACCGCGATCTCGGCTACCTGCCGGCGGCCCTGCGCAACTACCTCGTGCGGCTCGGCTGGAGCCACGGCGACCAGGAGGTCTTCTCCACCGACGAGATGGTCGCGGCCTTCGACCTCGGCGCGGTCGGACGCTCCGCGGCGCGGTTCGACTTCGCCAAGCTCGCCAACCTCAACGGCCTCTACATCCGCACCAGCGCCGATTCCGACCTCGTCGCGGCGATCGAGACCATCCTGCCCAACGTCGGGCCGGAGCGCGGCCTGTCGGCGCCGCTGCGGCCCGATCTCAAGGACAAGCTCGTCCAGGCCATGCCGGGCCTGAAGGAGCGGGCCAAGACGCTGATCGAGCTCCTCGACAGCGCCTACTACCTCTACGCCCAGCGGCCCCTGGCGCTCGACGACAAGGCCCGCGCCCTGCTCTCCGACGAGGGGCGCGGACGCCTCGCCGGGGTGCGGCCGGTGCTCGAGGCGCTGCCCGACTGGAGCGCGACCTCCACCGAGGGCGCGGTGCGGCAGTACGCGGAATCGGCCGGCTGCAAGCTCGGGCAGGTGGCCCAACCCCTGCGCGCGGCGCTCACCGGCCGCACCACCTCCCCGCCCCTGTTCGACGTGATGGCGGTGCTCGGCCGGGAGGAAAGCCTGGCGCGCCTCGGGGATCAGGCGCCGCAGGGCTGAGGCCGGGCTGAGGGCAGGGACGAGGCGGGGACGAGGCGGCGCTGGGACCGCCGCGCGCGGACCGGGAGCGGACAGGGAACTGCCGGCCCCGACCCGGATTGCGTTGGGTGGAAATCGGTTGGCGGAATTCGCTTGGCGACGGGGGCGGGTTGTCACCGACCCCGTTGCTGCTGCACTGCCGTTTGGGTAACCCATGGCTGTGAGCACCCGCAGCATAATGCGTGTGCTCAGGCCCCCGGGACCGACTCGGGCAGCCCGAGGCCGGCATCCGCCACGTCGCCAGAGAAGGGTCCACGATCCATGAGCGCACCCAGCACCATCACCGTGGACGGCAAGTCGATCGAACTGCCGGTGAAAACCGGCACGATCGGGCCGGACGTGATCGATATCGGCAAGCTCTACGCCCAGACCGGCGCCTTCACCTTCGACCCGGGCTTCACCTCGACGGCCTCGTGCGAGTCGAAGATCACCTACATCGACGGTGACGAGGGCGTGCTGCTCTACCGCGGCTACCCGATCGAGCAGCTCGCCGAGAAGGGCGACTTCCTCGAGACCTGCTACCTGATGCTGTTCGGCGCCCTGCCGACCGCCGCCCAGCGGGCCGATTTCGAGTACCGGGTCACGCGCCACACCATGGTGCACGACCAGATGAACCGGTTCTTCACCGGCTTCCGCCGCGACGCGCACCCGATGGCCGTCATGGTCGCCTCGGTGGGCGCCCTCTCGGCCTTCTACCACGATTCCACCGACATCACGGACGAGAGCCAGCGGCTGATCGCGTCGATCCGCATGATCGCCAAGATGCCGACGCTCGCCGCGATGGCCTACAAGTACTCGATCGGCCAGCCCTTCGTGTACCCGAAGAACGACCTCGACTACACGTCGAACTTCCTGCGCATGTGCTACGCGGTGCCGTGCGAGGAGTACGAGGTGAACCCGGTCTTCGCCCGGGCACTCGACAAGATCTTCATCCTGCACGCCGACCACGAGCAGAACGCCTCGACCTCGACGGTGCGGCTCGCCGGCTCCTCGGGCGCCAACCCCTTCGCCTGCATCGCGGCCGGCATCGCCTGCCTATGGGGCCCGGCCCATGGCGGCGCCAACGAGGCGGCCCTCAAGATGCTGATGGAGATCGGCACCCCCGAGAATGTCAGCAAGTACGTCGCCAAGGCCAAGGACAAGAACGACCCGTTCCGCCTGATGGGCTTCGGCCACCGCGTCTACAAGAACTACGACCCGCGCGCGCGGATCATGCAGAACACCACGCACCAGGTGCTCAAGGAGCTCGGCAAGACCGACGACCCGCTGCTCCACGTCGCCATGGAGCTGGAGCAGATCGCGCTCAAGGACGAGTACTTCATCGAGAAGAAGCTCTACCCGAACATCGACTTCTACTCGGGCATCACCCTCAAGGCGATGGGCTTCCCCACCGACATGTTCACGGTGCTGTTCGCGGTGGCCCGCACCGTCGGCTGGATCGCCCAGTGGGCCGAGATGATCGAGGACCCGTCGCAGAAGATCGGCCGTCCGCGCCAGCTCTACGTCGGTCCGGCCCAGCGCGACTACGTGGCCGTGGACCAGCGCGGCTGAGGCGGGACCACCTGCCCCGGGAAGCGTCGAGCGGGGCGGCCGAGAGGCCGCCCTTCGCGTTCGCGGAGGTGATCGAACGCCGCCTGCCCGTCCGGCCGCCCTACGACTGGCCGGCGATCCGCGCGTTCCTCGCCAAGCGGGCGATCCCGGGCGTCGAGACGACGGATCCCGCGGCTTCCTACGCGCGCACGATCAGCGTCGCGGGGCGGCACGGGCTCCTGACGGTGGCACCGGGCGCGGATTGCCTGCACGTCGCGCTGCGCGGCGTCGAGGCCGGGCACGAAGAGGCCGTCGCGGGACGCCTGCGCCGCCTGTTCGACTGCGACGCCGACCCGGCCGCCGTCGCGGCCTGCCTCGGCGGGGATCCGGTCCTGGCCCCGCTCGTCGCGGCGCGGCCGGGTCTGCGCCTGCCGGGGGCCTGGGACCCGTTCGAGACCGGCTGCCGGGCGATCCTCGGCCAGCAGGTCTCGGTGGCGGCCGCGATCGGGCTCGCGGGCAGGCTGGTGGCGGCGTTCGGGACACCGCTGGCGGAGCCGGCAGGCGGTCTGACCCACGTGTTTCCCGCGCCGACCGATCTGGTCGAGGCGGATGTCGCGCTGGCGCTCAACATGCCGCGGGCCCGCGGCGCGGCGATCCGGGCGCTGGCCGCGGCGGCGCTGGCCGATCCGGACCTGTTCGCCCCGGCGGAGTCGCTCGAGGCCGCGCTGCTGCGCTTCACGGCGATCCGCGGGATCGGTCCCTGGACGGCGCAGTACATCGCCATGCGGGCGCTCAAGCTGCCGGATGCCCTGCCGGTGGGCGATGTCGGGCTGCTGCGGGCGCTGGAGGGGGCCACCGGGCGTCCGAGCCCGGCGGCGCTCCTGGCCCGGGCCGAGGCGTGGCGGCCGTATCGCGCCTACGCGGCGCAGCACCTCTGGGCGGCGGACGAAGCATCCGCGACGGGGCGATGAGGCGACCGAGAGGTTCATGTTCCCCATCGCCGATATCGGCTAAGCTTGCGGCCGGCCGGGGGGCTCAGGTTCGATGTCGGAAGCGGACAGCGAAGCGCGCGACACGCTTGTTGCGAACGAGCGGATCAAGTTCACGGCCACCTACGCCAACGGCCTCGCGGTCGCGATCTTCGCCGTCGGCGGTTTCGCGCCGTTCATCTCGACTGCCCTGTCGGATCGTCCGCACTTCGCGCCCGTGCTCATCGCCATGGTGGTTTGCTGGATCATGAGTGGCGCCATACATTGGGCTGTGAGGCGCGCATTGCGGAACCTTCGCCCATGACGACAGCTCAGCTTCTTCTCCTGCTCGCGGTTCCGATCGGCGGCGGCGTGCTAGCCTTCGGTGCGCTCTGGCTCGCCCAGCGGGCGCATTGAGGACTGGGCCTCCGCACCGCGGGAACCGTTCCAGACACTCCCAATCGCGCCCGCATCTCGAGGGGCGGCGGAGCCGCCTCGAAGGCGGGCTCCAGGGATTGCGCGGCTGATCGGAGGTCTCCCCCGAGGCGACTCCTCTCCGGCATCTCAGGATGAGGTGGTGGGTCGGGAATCCTTCACCCTCCGCGGCTCCTCACCGTCCGAACCGCTCGAATTTCGGGAAGCTGCGCGCCATCATCAGCCCGACCTCGGCGCGGTGGCCGAGCCACTTCTCCAGCACCGACGCGTTCGCGAGCCGGCCCTCGGCCGAGCCGTCCTGCCAGGGCAGGCCGTCGGCGAGCTTGAACACGTGCGCGTCGAGCAGCGTCCCGCTGCGGCAGCGCTGCAGCCGGACCCCCTTGCCGCGGGCGAGCTCCGCCACCTCGGAGACCGGGAAGACCAGCAGCAGCTTCTCGGTGTTCACCACCGCCACGTGATCGCCGTCGGCCGGCACCAGCACGGCGGCCGTGGCGTCGCCGTCGAGGCCGAGCACGCTCTTGCCCTTGCGGGTGTTGGCCACGAGCGCGTCGGCGGGCGCCACGAAGCCGCGTCCGTCCGAGCCGGCGATCAGCAGCTTGGTCTCCGGCCGGTACGGCAGCGCCGCCACGATCTCGGTGCCGTCGTCGAGGTCGGCCATCAGCCGGACCGGGTCGCCGAAGCCGCGGCCACCCGGCAGCTTCGAGGCCTCGAGCGTGAACACCTTGCCGTTGGTGGCGAGCAGCAGGATCTTCTGGGTCGTCTCGGTCGGGAAGGCGATCTTCAGGGTGTCGTCGCCCTTGAACGCGACGCCCGAGAGATCGGCGACGTGGCCCTTGAGCGCCCGGATCCAGCCCTTGGTCGAGACGATCACGGTGATCGGCTCGCGCTCGACCAGGGCCGCCGTGAAGTCGATGCCGCCGACATCCGGCGGGCTCGCCAGCGTCGTGCGGCGCTTGCCCAGCTTGGTCTCGGGCCCGAAGGTCTTCTTCACCGCGCGGATCTGCGCCTGGATCGCCTTCCACTGCGCCGGCTCGGAGGCGAGCAGGGCGTCGATCTCGGCCTTCTCGGCGGTCAGCGCCTCGAACTCGCGCTTCAGCTCCATCTCCTCCAGCTTGCGTAAGGAGCGCAGGCGGGTGTCGAGGATCGCGTTGGCCTGGAGCTCGGTCAGCTCGAACCGGGCCATGAGGGCGGCCTTCGGCTCGTCCTCCTCGCGGATGATGCGGATCACCTCGTCGAGGTCGAGGTAGACGATGAGCAGGCCGCCCAGGATCTCGAGGCGCCGGTCGATCTGGCCGAGGCGGTAGCGCGAGCGGCGCTGCAGCACCACGCGGCGGTGGTCGACCCACTCGCGCAGGCACTCGGCGAGCCCGATCACCTTCGGCACGAGGCCGCCGACCAGGACGTTGAGGTTGAGCGGGATGCGGGTCTCGAGTTCCGTGAGCCGGAACAGCGATTCCATCAGGATCACCGGGTCGACCGTGCGCGAGCGCGGCTCCAGCACCACGCGCACGTCCTCGGCCGACTCGTCGCGCACGTCGGCGAGCAGCGGCAGCTTCTTCTCCTGCAGCAGCTCGGCCATCTTCTCGATGAGCCGGCCCTTCGGGATGCCGTAGGGGATCTCGGTGACGACGATGTTCCAGGTGCCGCGGCCGAGATCCTCCTTGGCCCAGCGGGCGCGGACCCGGAAGGCGCCCCGCCCGGTCCGGTAGGCCTCGGCGATCGACTCGGCCGAATCGACGAGGATGCCGCCGGTCGGGAAGTCCGGGCCCTGGACGAACTTGGCGAGCTGCCCCGAGGTCGCCTCGGGATGGTTGATCAGGTAGAGCGCCGCGTCGCACAGCTCGGCGGCGTTGTGCGGCGGGATCGAGGTCGCCATGCCGACCGCGATACCCTGGCTGCCGTTGGCGAGCAGGTTCGGGAAGGCCGCCGGCAGGACGATCGGCTCCTCCTTCTCGCCGTTGTAGGACGGGCGGAAGTCGACCGTGTCCTCGTCGATCCCGTCGAGCAGGAGGCGCGCGACCTCGGTGAGCCGCGCCTCGGTGTAGCGGTAGGCCGCGGGACCATCGCCGTCGATGTTGCCGAAGTTGCCCTGGCCGTCGACCAGCGGGTAGCGCTGGGCGAAATCCTGGGAGAGCCGCACCAGCGCGTCGTAGATCGCCTGATCGCCGTGGGGGTGGAAATCGCCCATCACGTCGCCGACGATCTTGGCGCACTTCTTGTGCGCGGTGGTCGGGTCGAGGCGCAGCAGCCGCATCCCGTACAGGATGCGCCGGTGCACGGGCTTCAGCCCGTCGCGGGCATCCGGCAGGGCCCGGTGCATGATCGTGGAGAGCGCGTAGGCGAGGTAGCGCTCCTCCAGCGCGGATTTCAGCTCGACGCTCTCGATCCCGTCGCCGGACGGCGGCTCGAAGGGCTGGCCCATGTCGGCTCCTCACTACAACGTCTTCACCGCGCGCCGTCATTCCGGGGCCGCGCAGCGGGGCCCGGAATCCAGAGCCGCCGACGTCCCGCGCGTGCGCGCGGACGGTGGTTCTGGATTCCGGGCGCGCCTTCGGCACCCGGAACGACGACGGGGTATCAAGAACAGAACACGAACATTACCCGGCCTCGCGGCCGAGCGCAACGAATCGCGCCCGCTCCTCGGGCGGCCCGAGGCCGCGGGGGCCCCAGACGTGCCGGTCGAGGAAGTACCCCGTCAAGGTAAACCCTTGGGCAACGCCGTCGGGACCCGGGGATCCGCCCGCGTGCAGGAAGGTCGGGAGCGCCAGGAGACGGTCCCGGTAGGGCTCGCCGGCCGAGGCGCTGACCGCCCGGCCGCTCTTCGGCGACACGTAGGCCAGGGCGTCGTTGCCGCCGGTGGCCGCGCAGGCGGTGAGGTCGAGGCCGAAGCCGAGTTCCGACAGGATCGCCAGCTCGAACCGCACCATCAGGGGCGGGGCGATGGCGGGGTCGTCGAGGTGCTCGACCAGGATCCCCGCCGCCTCGTAGAGCGCCGGATGCGGGTCGCGCTCAGGGAGCAGCCGCAGCAGCGCGGCCATGTGGTTCATGCCGTAGAGGGCGAGGCTCGACCCGATCAGCCGCGAGACCTGCGAGTCCAGGGGCTCGACCGCGTAGGCGCCGAGACCCTCGTCGAGGCGCGCCCGCCACGTCACGCGGACCCGGTTCCCGGCCTGCAGCACGGGCTGCATCCGGCGCGAGCGCCCACCGTGCACGAGGCCGAGATGGCGCCCGTGGGCCTCGGTCATGGCCTCGAGGATGACGCCGGTCTCCCCGTGCCGGCGCAGGCCGAGCACCAGGGCGTCGTCGGTCCACTGCATCGAACGTCGCGTCTTCGTGTGAGAGATCGGGTGAGAGGCGCGCTTCGCGCCTGTCTCTCATATAGGGGGCCGCGGCCGCCGGCGCTGCCCCGCGCGGTCCCAGCCTCGGGCAACCTTGGCCGGGTAGCGATGACCGATGCCGCTCCGCGCCGCCCTCGCCGCCCTGCTGGTCCTCCTCGCCGCCGGCGCGCAGGCCGCGCCGCGCGCACCGAAGCCCGCCGCCGAGGCCGACCCCTCCCCGGCCCTCCTCCGGCGGATCGCCGCCCTGGCGCTGAGGCAGGTCGATTTCGGCGCGGTCTCGCTGCTGCCGGTGCGGTTCGCGGGCAGCCGGATCGCCGGGCCGATCGCCGAGGGGGGCGGGGTGATCTACTGCGTGTCGGGCCGGATGTACGGCCGGACCTTCGGCAAGCCCGAGCGCCCGAGGGTGGCGCTGCGCTACGACAACGACCGGCTCACGGTGCTCGACGACGACGAGGTCTGCACCGGACACCGCACCCGGCCCTTTCCCGAACTCGACGCGCTGGGCAACAAGCCGTGAGGCCCGGGCGTTGAGGGCCCATGCCCGCCGCGTCCGTCCGCACCCTCGACCTCAGCCTCGACCTGATCGCCCGCGCCCATTCCGTCCCGATCCCCGACGACCCGAGCGCGCTCGAGGTTCTGTCGGACGCCGAGTTGCGCCCGGGGCTCGACGCGATCGTCGCCGGGCGCGAGGGCAGCGACCTCTGGGTCTTCGCCTACGGCTCGCTGATGTGGAACCCGGAATTCCCGGTGGCCGAGCGCCGGATCGGGACGGTGCGCGGCTTCCACCGCCGCTTCTGCCTACTCCAGCGGCGGTTCCGCGGCACGCCGGAACGGCCGGGCTTCGTCCTGGCGCTGGACCGCGGCGGCCTGTGCCGGGGCGTGGCCTTCCGCCTGCCCGGCATGGAGATCCGCGAGGCGCTGATGCCGGTCTGGCGCCGCGAGATGCGCGGCCGCGGCTACGTCGCCCGCTGGCTGCCGGTCGCCACCGAGGCCGGGACCGTCCCGGCCCTGACCTTCCTGGCGAACCGCGCCAGCGACCGCTACGCCGGACGCCTCTCGGATTCCGAGATCGCCGAGAAGATCGCCGCGGCCTGCGGCCACAAAGGGCCGAGCGCCGAATACCTGTTCCGGACCGTGGAGGCCTGCGAGCGCCTCGGCATCCGCGACCGCCACCTCTGGAGCCTCCAGGCCCTCGTGGCCGCGCGCCTCAGGGCCTGCGCGCCCGGGGCGTGAGACCGTCTCCTGTCGAGCGCGTCGGTGCAGCCGTGCTCGCGAGGACGGTCGCGTCGACCGGGCAGCGGTTCAGATCCAGGCCCGCTTGGTGGCGACCACCAGGCGCCCGCCGCCGTGCTCCGCGTCCGGGTTGCGCGGCTCCCGGATGCCGGGGGCGCGGCCGGTGGTGACGTAGACGAGGAGGGTGAGGACGAGCAGGATCTTCGTGCGCATGGCGACGCTCAAGGTTGAGCGTCGGTGCATAGGAACGATCGGTTTTTACCGAGTTGCTGCAGTGCACGCGGGCGCGTCGGCGGCCGATTCCCTGCGGACGTGGTGAACGGAGGGTTGCGATGCGGCCGCGATCGTCTATGCCGCCGGCCCGTGATGTCCACAAGCGGAGGATGGGATGCGGCTCCGGATCGGCGTGGCCCTGGCGGTGGTCGTCATCGCCGCCGTTGCTCTGCTTGCCGGGCCGCTGAGCCGCGGCGACAGCCTGTCCGACATCCTGACCGGCCGGACCCCCCTGCTCGCCGGCAGCGCCCGGGCGCCCGGCGGCAGCGCGGACTTGAGCGGCACCGCGACCCTCGCGGCGGACCAGCGGCCGGCGACCCTGCACGTCGCCTGCGATCCGGGCGGCACCGGCCTGTCGGCGGCGCTGACCGTGCCGCGCTTCGCCGAGCTGGCGCCGCGCTTCGATTTCGCCGGCCTCGAAGGGGCCGACAGCGAGAAGCCCCTGACCGGCCTCCTGGTCTCCAGCGCCGGCAGCGTGCGCTCCGTGCGCATGCCGGTCCGCGGCGCCGCGACCGGGGCCGATGCGGGCTTCACGCTGACGGTGGCGGGCGCGCGCCGCGGCGAGGATCCGCTGCGCGGGGTCGCCCTGGCCCTCGTCCAGCCCGGGACGAAGCTGACCTGGACGCAGGCGAGCCCGCGCGGCGAGGACCCGACCCTGACGGCCACGTTCACGGTGGCGGAGGCCGATGCCGCCGCGCTGAAGGGCGCCCTGAGCGGCTGCCTCGCGGCGCCGTTCTAGGGTCGCGATCGCGGCGGTCGGCCACCCCGGCCCGTTCGTCGCGGCCGCAGCGCACCGGAGCCGGTCAACCGGCGTGCCTGATCCCCTCGATGGCGCGGATGCGCGGCACGGCGAAGTCGGTGAACGCGCGGACGACCGGGCGCATGTGGCGGACCGAAGGGTAGACCAGATAGGCGTCCGTCGAGCGCACCTCGTACGCGGGCAGGACGCGGACGAGGTGGCCGGCCGCCAAGTCCTCGGCGACCAGCAGGTGCTGGACCGGGCCCATGTACCGTCCCGCGCGCAGTTCGGCCAACAGCACCTCCGCGCTGTTGGTCCGCAGGGCCGGGCGGACGGCGAGGCTCAGCGTCTCGCGGCCGTGCTGGAGCACGAGCGTGTTCCGGTCGTCCAGGGCCGACGTGGTCGTCACGAGGGCCCGGTCGGCGATCTGCCCGGGCGCGTCGATGCCGCCGGCCCGCGCCAAGTATGCCGGGGCGGCGACCAGGATTCGGCGCACCCAGCCGAGCCGCCGCGTCACGACGTCCTGCCCGTGGGGCCGGCCGTAGCGGAGCGCGACGTCGTAATCCTCGTAGACGAGGTCGATCAGCCGGTTGTCCAGCACGAGATCGACCGTGACCCGTGGATTCTCGGCCTGGAACGCCGCCACGATCCGGTGCAGATGGGCCGCCCCGATGCAGGCGGGCGCGTGCAGCCGCAGCCGGCCTTCGATGCGGCCGGCCTCGGTGCGGGCATCTTCCAGGGCGGCGTCGATCGTGGCGAGCGCGGGCTGACAGGCCGCGTAGAGCCGCTGGCCCTGCTGGGTCGGACGCACCAGCCGCGCGGACCGTTCGAGGAGCCGCGCGCCGACCTGGGCCTCCAGATTGCGCAGATGCTTGCTGATCGCCGGCTGCGACACCGCGAGGTCGCGTGCGGCCGCGGTCATCGAGCCGCGCTCGACGGTCCGGAGGAACGCGCGCAGGGCCAGCGTCAGATCCATGGATGCCATCCGGTTATGGGTGCGATCACCCCATAGCCGATGGACGGGGCGGCCGCGTGGCGGTTCTGTGCGTCGTCGCCAGACCTTGGAGCGCAGCATCGATGTTTCCGACCCGCCGCAGCCTGCTCGCCGGCACGCCCCTGCTCGTCGCCGGCTGCGTCACCCGCGAGCCGCGCCCCGTCGCCGCGCTGCGCCCGCCCGTCGACCCGGCCTACACGGCCCTCTACGCCGCGCTCGACGGCGAGCCCTTCCCCGTGCCGGCGGTGGACCTGTCCGCGATAGACCCGCGCTTCCTGCGCCGGGAGGTGGCCTACGCCACGGCCGAGCCGCCGGGCACGATCGTGGTCGATCCTTCGGCGCGCTACGCCTACCTCGTGCGCGAGGGCGGGCGCGCCATCCGCTACGGCGTGGGCGTCGGTCGCGATGAGGCGTTCAACTTCCGAGGCGCGGCCGTCATCGCCCGCAAGGCCGAATGGCCGCGCTGGACGCCGACCCAGGCCATGATCAAGCGGGAGCCCGAGCGCTACGGGCCCTATGCCGGCGGCCTGCCCGGCGGGGCCGGCAATCCGCTCGGTCCGCGGGCGCTCTACCTCTATCGGGACGGTGGCGACACGCTCTACCGCCTGCACGGCACCACGGAGCCGCAGACCATCGGCACGATGGTGTCGTCGGGCTGCGTGCGGTTCCTGAACCAGGACATCATCGACCTGTACGCCCGCGTGCCGGTGGGGAGCCGGGCGGTGGTGCTGGCGGCCAGCGGGACGGCGGCGAGCTGAGGGCCTCGACGGGCACGCACCTACAATTCCCGGCGACAGAACTCACAAAAGCCCACCCGTCCTTGCGAGCGGAGCGAAGCAACCCCGTGTCGCGCGCCCTCATCGAGCGTGGCGCGTCCCTGGATCGCTTCGCTCCGCTCGCGAAGACGGCGCGGGCCGACCGAACCCACGGGCGCTTGGTATCAGCCGCCCCTCAGCTCACCTCCACCTGCACCACCCCGGGCACGGTCCGGAGCTGGCCGGCGAGCGCCGGGCTCGCCTGGAACTTGCCCGGCAGCCGGATCTCCACCTCGCGCTCGCCGCCGTCGAGCTTGAGGATCAGCGAGACCTCGCTCTCGCCCCGCATCGACAGGCGCTGCTGCACGGGCGCGACGCCGCGCGGGTCGCTCAGATGGATGCGGATGCCCTTCTGGTGGCGGGCGACCGCCTGGTCGAGGGGTTCCGCGGTGAGGATGCGGGCGCGCACGTCCTCCCCCTCCAGGTTCGCCTGGAGCTGCAGAACCAGCGGTCGGCCCGGTTCCAGGATGTCGCGGTACTGGCCGAGCCCCTCGGAGAAGATGATCGCCTCGAAATGCGCGGTCCGGTCCGACAGGGTGACGATGCCCATCTTGTTGCCGGTCTTGGTCCGCCGCTCCGCCCGGTCGAGCACCGAGGCCGCCACGCGGCCGACGCTCGACGTCCCGGCCCGCACGGCGCGGCAGAAATCCGTCCAGCTCTGCACCCGCAGCTTGTCCAAGAGGTCGCCGTACTCGTCGAGCGGATGGCCCGAGATGAAGAAGCCGATCGCCGCGTACTCGCGCTTGAGCGTGTCGGCCATCGGCCAGATCTCGTGCGGCGGGATCCGCAGGGACACGTCGTCCGCCACCACGCCGCCGAACATGTCGGTGACGCCGGCCGATTCCGCCTCCGCCGCGCTGGCGGCGAGCTTCATCATCGGCTCCACCGCCGCGAAGGCGCGCGCCCGGTCGGGCTCGATGCAGTCGAGCGCCCCGGCCTGGACGAGGCTCTCCAGGGTCCGCTTGTTGATCATCCGCGGGTTCAGCCGGCGGGCGAGGCAGGCGAGGTCCTTGAACGGCCGGTCGCCGCGGGCCTCCACCAGCGCCCGCACCGCCTCGCGGCCGACGCCCTTGATGGCGGCCAGCGCGTAGAAGATCTTGCCGTCGCGCACCGCGAACACCTCGCCGGAGGTGTTGATCGAGGGCGGCTCGACCGTGATCTTCAGGCGCTGCGCGTCCTGGCGGAATTCGGCCAGCTTGTCGGTGTTGTCGATGTCGAGGGTCATGGCGGCGGCCAGGAACTCGACCGGGAAGTTCGCCTTCAGGTAGGCGGTCTGGTAGGTCAGCAGCGCGTAGGCCGCCGCGTGGCTCTTGTTGAAGCCGTAATCGGCGAACTTGGCGAGCAGGTCGAAGATCTCGTTGGCCTTGGCCTTGGTCAGGCCGCGCTCGGTGCAGCCCTTGAGGAACCGGTCGCGCTGCGCGTCCATCTCGGCGCGGATCTTCTTGCCCATGGCGCGCCGGAGCATGTCGGCCTCGCCGAGCGAGTAGCCGGCGAGCACCTTGGCGATCTCCATCACCTGTTCCTGGTAGACGATGATGCCGAAGGTCTCCTTCAGCATCGGCTCCAGCTTCGGATCCGGGTACCAGGACGCCTCGTTGCCGGCGTCGCGGCCGAGCTTGCGCTCGCAGTAGACCGGGATGTTGGCCATCGGGCCCGGCCGGTAGAGCGCCACCAGGGCGATGATGTCCTCCAGCCGGTCGGCCTGCATCTCGCAGAGCGCCTTGCGCATGCCGGCCGATTCCACTTGGAACACGCCGACCGTCTCGCCCCGGCCCATCGGCCCGTAGGTGTTCGGGTCGTCGAGCGGCAGCGAGGCGAGGTCGATGTCGATGCCGCGCTGCTTCAGCAGATCGGTGCAGCACCGCAGCATCGTCAGGGTCTTGAGGCCCAGGAAGTCGAACTTCACCAGCCCCGCCTGCTCGACCCACTTCATGTTGAACTGGGTGACCCGCATGCCGGTCTTCGGGTCCCGGTAGAGCGGGACCAGCTCCTCGAGCGGCCGGTCGCCGATCACCACGCCGGCGGCGTGGGTCGAGGCGTGCCGGTGCAGGCCTTCGAGCTTCTTGGAGATGTCGATGAGGCGGCCGACGATCGGCTCCTCCTCCATGGCCTGCTGGAGCTTGGGCTCGCCCTCGATGGCCTGGGCGAGCGTCACCGGGTTGGCGGGGTTCTGCGGCACGAGCTTGGTCAGCTTGTCGACCTGCCCGTAGGGCATCTCCAGGACGCGGCCGACGTCGCGCAGCACGCCGCGGGCGAGCAGCGTGCCGAAGGTGATGATCTGCCCGACCTGCCCCTCGCCGTACCGCTGCTGCACGTAGCGGATCACCCGCTCGCGGCCTTCGACGCAGAAGTCGATGTCGAAATCCGGCATCGAGACGCGCTCGGGGTTGAGGAAGCGCTCGAACAGCAGGCCGAAGCGGAGCGGGTCGAGGTCGGTGATGAGCAGCGACCACGCCACCAGCGAGCCGGCGCCCGAGCCGCGGCCCGGACCGACCGGGATGTCGTGGTCCTTGGCCCACTTGATGAAGTCGGAGACGATCAGGAAGTAGCCCGGGAACTTCATCTTGACGATGACGTCGAGCTCGAACGCGAGGCGCTTGCGGTAATCCTCCTCGGAGAAGCCCGGCGCCGTGCCGTGCTGCTTCAGGCGCAGCTCCAGCCCGGCCTCGGCCTGCCGGCGCAGCTCGGTCGGCTCGTCGGCCGAGACCGCCCGCGCGCCCGCGTCGGACGCCTCCGCCAGGGCCTCCGCCATGGGCGGCGTCTCGCCGGCCGCCACGGCGCCGAAATTCGGCAGGATCGGCTTGCGGGTCCGCGCACGGACGGCGCAGCGCATGGCGATCTCGACCGTCGCCTGGAGCGCGTCCGGCAGGTCGCGGAACAGCTCGGCCATCTCGGCCCGAGTCTTGAAGGCGTGGCTCGGCGTCAGGCGGCGGCGGCGCTCGTCCGAGACGAGGCGGCCCTCCGCGATGGCGAGCAGCGCGTCGTGGGCGTCGTAGTCGTCGGGCTTGGCGAAGTAGGGCTCGTTCGTCGCCACGATCCCGAGCCCGTGGCGGCCGGCGAGGTCGAGGAGCGCGGTCTCGATCCGCGCCTCCTCGGACTGGCCGTGGCGCTGGAGCTCCACGTAGAGCCGGTCCTCGCCGAACGTCTCCTTCAGGCGCTTCAGGCGGTTGAGGGCAAGCTCCGGCCGGCCCGCCCGGAAGGCCGCGTCGAGGGGGCCCGCCATCCCGCCGGTGAGCGCGATCAGCCCCTCGGAGGCGCCCGCGAGCGCTCCGGCATCGAGGCGCGGCGCCTCGCCGAGGGCCGTGTCGAAATAGGCGCGGCTCGCCAGCCGCAGCAGGTTGGCGTAGCCGGTCTCGTCCTGGGCGAGGAGCACGATGCCGTGGCTGGTCGGCGCCTGACGCTGGTGCGGGTCCGCGGCCTCGAACGCCACCGAGAGCTGCACGCCGGCGATCGGCTGGACGCCCTCCCCGGCCGCCTTCTCGGAGAATTCCAGCGCGCCGAACAGGTTGTTGGTGTCGGTCAGGGCCAGGGCCGGCTGCCTGTCGGCGACCGCCGCCTTGATCAGGGAGCCGACCTTCAGCGCCCCTTCGAGCAGGGAATAGGACGAGTGGACGTGGAGGTGGACGAATCCGACCTCCTTGAGCTGGCGTGGCATGGCCGACCTTGTTCCGGGGTCGGGCAGCATCCCCGCTCGCCGGCCTCAAGTCGACGTGCGCCGCGCCGCCGGCGGACGATATCCACCGGTCGTGCCCCGGAAGCACCAGTTCGGCCCAGCCCTGTGGACAATCGACGCCTACGGGGCGATCGCCTGTGCATAACCCGTCCGCGGACGGAACCGGGCAGTCTTCGGAAAAATCCGGCTAACGAACCGGTGCCAAGGCTATCGCCCAGGCGCCCACCGCCGCGAACAGCATCCCGAACGCCATGAACTCGACCATTCCGGTCAGGATCACCCGCTTCAGCATCGACCTGCCTCCTGTGTTCCGGCCCTAGTATGTTCATGTTTTGTTCTATTGGAAGGGTCTGCGGGTCACAGGGCGGCCCCGTTTCTTCGACAGGGTAAAAAGTGTCTTGATGCGGATCGGGCGGGCTGGCATGCCCCCGCCTTCGAGACGAGCTCGTCACCGGCTGGGGAGTTCGAAGGAGCAAGCCATTCCCGAGCACCGGACGGTCGAACGGTTCGACGTCGCCCTCGTGGCCGTCGGCACACACGGCGATGTGCTTCCGTTCATCGCGCTGGGGCACGAGCTCCTGAAGCGCGGCCACGGCGTCTCGCTGGCGGCCCCGGCCCCGTTCGAGGCGATGGCCCGCCGGGCCGGCCTCGCCTTCCAGCCCCTGGGCACGGTCGCCGATTACGAGGCGGTGATCCGCCAGCCGGATCTGTGGCACCCGCAGCAGGGGTTCCGCCCGATGTTCGACTACGCCCTGCGGGTGGCCGAGCCGGCCTGCCTGTGGCTCGGCGCGACCCGCGCCCGGGGGATCGACCTGCGGGTGGTCGCCTCGCCGCTGGGCTGGGGGGCGCGGCTCGCGCAGGACCTCTACGATCTGCCGACCGCGACGCTGCACGTCATGCCGTTCCTGATCGAGAGCCGGTACGATCCGCCGCGCCTGCCGGGCCTGCCGCTGCCGCGCGTCCTGCCGGCCGCCCTGCGGGCCTACGTGAATCTCGGCGTCGACAAGGTGGCGGTCGGCCCGTTCACTCTCCCGCCGCTGAACGCCCTGCGGGCGCGTCTCGGCCTCGATCCGGTCTACCGGCTGCGGCACTGGTGGAACAGCCCGACCGGCATGCTCCTGATGTTCCCCGACTGGTACGCGGAGCCGCAGGCCGACTGGCCGGGCCAGGCGGTGCAGCTCGGCTTCCCGCTGGTCGACCGGTTCGGCGACGTGGCGTCCATGCCGCCGGAGCTGGAAGCGTTCCTCGAGGCGGGCGACCCGCCGATCGTGTTCACCTACGGCTCGGCCATGCGCCAGGGCGCCGGCTTCTTCGACACCGCGGTGCGGCTGTGCCGGCGCATGGGCCGGCGCGGCGTCCTGCTCGCCCCGCAGGGGGGGCAGATCCCGAAGCCGCTGCCGGCCGGGATCATCCACCTGCCCTACGCCCCCCTGAGCGCCCTGCTGCCGCGCAGCGCGGCGCTGGTCCACCACGGCGGCGTCGGCACGGTGGCGCAGGCGCTGGCCGCGGGCGTCCCGCAGCTGGTGGTGCCCGTGGCCTTCGACCATTTCGACGAGGGGCGGCGGCTGAAGGATCGGGATCTCGGCGCCACCCTGAGCCGCCGCGCCTTCCGGCCCGCGCGGGCGGCGCGGGTCCTCGGCCGGCTGCTCGCCGACCCCGCGGTGACGCGGGCCTGCGCGGCGGCCCGGGCGCGGATGGCCAATGGCCGCGACGCCGTCCTCGACGCCTGCGACTACGTCGAGCGGCTGACGGCCGCCGAGTCCGGTCCCGGCCCGTCCCGCGCGTCCTGACCCGCCGGCTGCCCGAACGCGGGGGGGCGCCCCCTCCGACGGAAGCGGCGCCCTTTCGATTACTGCCCGAGCAGCGCGGTGGCCGAACCGACGAACGTCATGAGCAGGCCGCTCACGAAGGCGCCGATCATGACGTAGGAGAGAGCCTTGAGCTTCATCCGTCCTCGCGTCGGCTCAGCAGCGGTAGCCGCCGGAGGTCTGGCCGTACTGCTTCACCGGCCGGGTCTGCTGGTCGGCGTTGCCCTCGGCGGCCGAGCTCAGCGGGCAGCCGACGTAGTTGGGATTGTCGTGGACCCCCAGTCCGAGCGAGCCCGTGGTCTCGACCTCGTAGGGAGCGAGGCCCGTCCAGCGGGCGCCGTTCGCCGCCAGAGCGGACGAGATCGGGGCAACGCCAAGGACAAGTGCGGTGACGGCTGCGGCGATACGGGTCTTCATGGTCAGGCTCCAGAGATAACGCAGTACAGGCCGGTTGTTCGGCTCTGTTTTGTCTTGCGTGATCACAAGATAGGGGCCCGGTGTCTTCCGCGACGTGACGCGTCGCACGCGGCGCGACGGATTAAAGAGCGCGTGCACTTGCGGGGCCCGGAGGTCTGCGGGCCGGCTGGCGTCGCGGGCCGGGAGCGATGCGCCCTGTGGTTGATCGAAGCTGCCGCGGCGCGGCGTGTAAGGGGCGCGCCGCCGCGCGTGCCGTCGCCGCGCCGGCACACGGGAGATCTACTCAGCGGGTGGCCCGCTCAGTCGAGCTGCGTGATCAGCCCGTCCCGGATAGTGACCCGCCGATCCATGCGGGCGGCCAATTCCAGGTTGTGGGTCGCGACCAGGGCGGCGAGCCCCGAGGCGCGGACCAGGGCCATCAGGATCGAGAAGACGTGGCCCGCCGTCCCGGGATCGAGGTTGCCGGTCGGCTCGTCGGCGAGCAGCAGCCGCGGGCCGTTGGCCACCGCCCGGGCGATGGCGACGCGCTGCTGCTCACCTCCCGACAGCTCCGCCGGACGGTGCGGCAGCCGCTCCTTGAGGCCGAGGAAGCTCAGGAGTTCCGTGGCGCGGGCCTTCGCCTCCGGGGCCTTCAGGCCGCGGATGAGCTGGGGCATCACCACGTTCTCCAGCGCCGAGAACTCCGGCAGGAGGTGGTGGAACTGGTAGACGAAACCCATCTCCTCGCGCCGCAGGCGCGTGCGCTCGGAATCCGCCATCGCGGCCGTGGGCTGACCGCCGATATAGATCTCGCCCCCGTCCGGCCGCTCCAAGAGGCCGGCGAGGTGCAGCAGGGTCGACTTGCCGGCTCCCGACGGCGCCACCAGCGCGACCAACTCCCCCGGCCAGATCGCGAGGTCGGCCCCGCGCAGGATCTCGAGGGCACCCTCGGCCTGGGCGTAGCGCCGCTCGACGCGGGAGAAGAACAGCGCCGGCACCGGCTGGTCGCCGGCGGTCTGGCTCGAATCGCTCATCGGATGCGGCCCGTCAGCCGTAGCGGAGGGCCTGCACCGGATCGAGCCGGGCGGCGCGCCAGGAGGGATACAGCGTCGCCGCGAGCGACAGCAGCAGGGAGGTGATCACCACGGCGGTGATCTCCTTCGGGTTCATCTGCGCCGGGATCTCGGCGAGGAAGCGCACGGTCGGGTCCCAGGCGCCCGGAAACAGCACGTGCTGGATCGGCTTGATGTTGAGGGTGATCAGGATGCCGAGGCCGAGCCCGCTGAGCGTCCCGACGACGCCGATCAGCGCGCCGTTGATCAGGAACACCCGCATGATCGTGCCCGGCGTCGCCCCCATGGTGCGCAGGATCGCGATGTCGCTCGACTTGTCGCGCACCAGCAGGATCAGGCCGGAGACGATGTTGAGGGTCGCCACCACGACGATCAGGCTGAGGATCAGGAACATGACGTTCCGCTCGACCTCCAGGGCCCCGAAGAAGGTCCGGTTGCGCTGGCGCCAGTCGGTGAGCAGGATCGGGCGTTCGGCCGCCATCTCCAGGGGCTCGCGCATGTCGCCGACATGGTCGGGATCGTCGACGTAGATCTCGATCATGCTCACGTCGCCGTCCTTGTTGAAGAACGCCTGGGCCTCCGCCAGCGGCATGAACACGAAGGTCTGGTCGAACTCGGTCATCCCGACCTCGAACACCGCCTTGACCGTGTAGCTCTTGGTGCGCGGCGCCGTCCCGAAGGGCGTCGACGAGCCCTTGGGCGTGACCAGCGTGATCGTGTCGCCGGCCTGCAGGCCCAGCGTGTCGGCGAGCCGCCGCCCGATCAGCACGCCGGTGCCGTCGTCGAAACCTTCGAGGGTGCCGCCGCGGATCGCCGAGGACACGGCCGCCAGCGCGTCGAGGTCGGCCGCCCGCACGCCGCGGATGATGACCCCCGAGCCGCCGTACTGCGACGAGGCGAAGGCCTGGCCCTCAACCAGCGGCACCGCGGCGCGCACGCCCGCCACCTTCGACAGCCGGTCCGACAGGTCGGTCCAGTCGTTGAATGGCCGGTCGATGGGCGTCGCGAACAGGTGGCCGTTGATGCCGACGATCTTCGACAGCAGTTCCGCGCGGAAGCCGTTCATCACCGACAGGACGATGATCAGCGTGGCGACGCCGAGCGCGATGCCGAGCACCGAGAAGAACGCCACCACCGAGACGCCGCCGCCCCGGCGCCGGGCGCGCAGGTAGCGGCCGGCGAGGATCCACTCGAACGGCGCGAAGGGCGCGGTGCCCTGGCGGAACGAGGCCGCGAACGAGGCCGCGAAGGTCCGAACCCGGTCCAGCTTCGCTGAGGCGGCCATCGGCACGCCTCAGACGCGCCGGATGCGTGCCAGCAGATCGACGGTCGCGAGGCTCTCGCGCTCGCCGCCGGCACGCCGCTTCAGCTCGACCTTGCCCTCCGCCAGGCCCTTGGGCCCGACGATCACCTGCCAGGGCAGGCCGATCAGGTCGGCGGTGGCGAACTTCGCGCCGGGGCGCTCGTCGCGGTCGTCGTAGAGCACCGACAGGCCGGCGGTCTCGAGGTCGGACTGGATCTGCGCGCAGGCGGCGTCGGTGGCCGCGTCCCCGACCTTGAGGTTGATCAGCGCGACGTCGAACGGCGCCACCGAGTCCGGCCAGATGATCCCGGCCTCGTCGTGGCTGGCCTCGACGATGGCGGCGACCAGCCGGCTCGGCCCGATGCCGTAGGAGCCCATATGGACCGGCCGCTCGATCCCGTCCGGACCGGCGACCTTGGCGTCCATCGGCTCGGAATACTTGGTGCCGAAGTAGAAGATGTGCCCGACCTCGATGCCGCGGGCCGCCATGCGGTTGTCCTCCGGGACCTCCGCGAAGGCCGCCGGCTCGTGCATCTCCTCGGTGGCCGCGTAGTGCGAGGTCCAGGCATCGACGATGCCCTGGAGGGCGGCGACGTCGTCGAAATCGACGGTCGCCGGCGGGATGTCGAAGTCGAGATAGGCCTTGTCGCAGAAGACCTCGCTCTCGCCGGTCTTGGCCAGGATGATGAACTCGTGGGACAGGTCACCGCCGATCGGGCCGGTGTCGGCGCGCATCGGGATCGCCTTCAGGCCGAGGCCCGCGAAGGTCCGCAGGTACGCCACGAACATCCGGTTGTAGGCGTGGCGCGCCCCGGCCTGGTCGAAGTCGAACGAGTAGGCGTCCTTCATCAGGAACTCGCGGGAGCGCATCGTGCCGAAGCGCGGCCGCACCTCGTCGCGGAACTTCCACGAGATCTGGTAGAGATTCTTGGGCAGGTCCTTGTAGGAGCGCACGCTCGCCCGGAAGATCTCGGTGACCATCTCCTCGGCGGTGGGGCCGTAGAGCATCTCGCGGTCGTGCCGGTCCTTCAGGCGCAGCATCTCCTTGCCGTAGGCGTCGTAGCGGCCGGATTCCCGCCACAGCTCGGCGGACTGCACCGTCGGCATCAGGATCTCGACGGCGCCGGACCGGTCCTGCTCCCGCCGGATCACCGCGCAGACGCGCTCCAGAACCCGCAGGCCCAGCGGCAACCAGGCGTAGATGCCGGCGGCCTCCTGGCGGACTAGGCCGGCGCGCAGCATCAGCCGGTGCGAGACAATCTCGGCTTCCTTGGGCGTCTCGCGCAAGGTCGGCATGAAATAGCGGGAGAGACGCATGTCGTCAGAGTCTTGGAAGAGGATCGGCCGGGAGGAGCCGCGGCGCGCCGGCACACAACACGCCGGAGACGCAAATTACAAGCACTGCGCGACCACGGCGGGGCGTAATCGCGGCGAACCGGAGGCGGCGACCCGGCCGCGCTGAGGCCGCTGCCTAGGCGGAAAGCGGTATGCCCATTTGCCGGCAAGAAAGCGCAGATTTTTCTCGCAGACCCGGTGACAACACGAATTGTTGTTCCTATAAGCGTCCGGCGATGTTTGCGACGCCCGGAAGAGGTGGCGCAAGGTCCGAGTCTCGGGAGGAAAAGCGACCGCCCCGCAGCCAATGCGAGGGATATTTCTAGGTCGAGCCAGTGAAGCTTGAAAGCAAGGCCTCGGGCCTTGCTTTTTTTATTCTTGGGTCCAGTCGGCGCGGCCGTGTCGGACCACCGGGAGGGCCCGCGCCCATCTGGTTTCCCGGGCCGTGACCCGACGCGGGGCGTCTCCCGGATCGCCGCTCAGAGCCGTCCTACAGTCCAGTCAGCGGGAACACCGCCAGGGCGATCAGGAAGGCGGCGCCCGCGACCAGCGTCGTCCAGATCGCCTTCTCGCGCAGTCGCGGCGCCGCCGGCGCGCCGGGATCCTGGCCCGGAACTACGTGGCTGGGCCGCGTCTCCGGCTGGTTCCGCAGGGGCAGGACCGCGAAGAGCAGCGTCCACCAGACCACGAAATAGAGGGCGATCGCCCCGCCCACCGTCAGCTTGAACAGGCTCACCGCCGCCGCCACGAAGGCGGCGATCAGGACGGTGATCGCCGCCAGGGTCACCGGCGTCGAGCGGGCCAGCGCGTTCATCATCCGGCTCACACCTGCTCCAGCTCGACCAGGGTGCCGAGGAAGTCCTTGGGGTGAAGGAACAGGACCGGCTTGCCGTGCGCGCCGATCCGCGGCTCGCCGGTGCCGAGCACCCGGGCGCCCTGCGCCTTGAGCTGGTCACGCGCGGCCAGGATGTCGTCGACCTCGTAGCAGACGTGGTGGATGCCGCCGCCCGGATTGCGGGCCACGAAGGACTCGATCGGCGAGCCCTCGCCCAGGGGGGACATCAGCTCGATCTTGCTGTTCGGCAGCTCGACGAACACGACGGTGACGCCGTGCTCGGGCTGCGGCAGGGGCGCGGTGATCGTCGCGCCCAGCGTGTCGCGGTAGACCGCGCAGGCGGCGTCGAGATCCTGCACGGCGATGGCCACGTGGTTGAGACGGCCGATCATGATGTTTCCTCCCCGGCGTTCTGGCCCCCTGTCCGGGAGCTTCGTTCGTTCGCGGGGAAGGCTCCGCCCGTACGCGCGGACGCGACCGGCCCCCTCTCCCGTGCGGCAGAGGGTTGGGGTGAGGGACGAGCCCTCTCCGGCAGAACCTGTCCCCCTCACCCTGTCCCTCTCCCGTGCGCGAGAGGGAACCCGGGCCCTGTCCGGCAGCCGATCGGATGATCGGCTGCTTCGGCTCCGTCTAGATTACAGCCAACCGCTATCGGCAGCCAGCTTCACACCTCCACCACCTGCACGTGGCAGGCCGGCTTCTTGCCCCACACCTCGTTGACCGCGGTGCGCACCGCCCGGTCGACCGTCTTCTCGACGCTCTCCGAGTCCTTGAGCTTGCCCCGCGACATCCCCGACAGGGTGCGGGAGACCGCGTCCACCACGGTCTCGATCAGCGGCTCGCCGGACCGGCCGCGGTTCGGCAGGCCGATGATGTCCACCGCCGGCTCGCCGAGCACGACGCCGTCCTCGTCGATAGCGATCGCCACCGAGACCAGGCCGGCCTGCATCAGCTTGCGCCGCTCCGGGATCGCCCGGTCCTTCTCGTCGATCAGGACGTCGCCGTCCTTGAACAGGCGGCCGGCCTTCACGTGGTCGATCACCTCGGGCTTGCCGGGGCTCAGGCGGATCAGGCTGCCGTTGCGGGCCTTGACCACGTTCTGCACGCCCTGCGCCCGCGCGAAGCGGGCGTGCTCGTCGAGGTGCAGGGCCTCGCCGTGGACCGGGATCGCGGTGCCCGGGCGGGTCCACCGGTACATCTCGACCATCTCGTCCCGGCGCGGGTGGCCGGAGACGTGGACGAGGTCGGTGCGGTCGGTGATCACCTCGACGCCCTGCTCGATCAGGTCGTTGATGATCGAGCCGACATCGCGCTCGTTGCCCGGGATGGCGCGCGAGGAGAAGATCACCTGGTCACCGGCGGTGAGGCTGATATCCGGGTGGTCGCGGCGGGAGACGCGGGCGAGCGCCGCCCGCGGCTCGCCCTGTGAGCCGGTGAGCAGCGCGACGACGCGCTCCCGCGGCAGGCTCTTCCACGAATCGGAGCGGCGGAACTCGGGCAGGCCGTCGAGGTAGCCGCACTCGCGGGCCACGTCGATCACCCGGTCCATGGCGCGGCCGACCGCGATGACCTCACGCCCGCAGGCGGCGGCGGCCTCGGCGACCGCGCGGATGCGCGCCACGTTGGACGCGAAGGTCGTCACGGCGACCCGGTGCGGCGCGTCCGCGATCAGCGTCTTCAGCGTCTCGGCGACGGTCTTCTCGCTCGGCGAGAAGCCCTCGCGCACGACGTTGGTCGAGTCGCAGACGATGGCGAGGACGCCCTCGTCCCCGAGCGCCGTGAACGCCTCCGGCGACGTCACCGAGCCGGCCACCGGGGTCGGGTCGATCTTCCAGTCGCCGGTGTGGAGGACGAGGCCCGCCGCGGTGCGGATGGCGATGGCGTTCGATTCCGGGATGGAGTGCGAGACCGGCACGTACTCGAGCTCGAACGGCCCGACGGTCACGCGCCGCCCGGGCTTCACCTCCCGCAGCTCGACCTTCGGGGCGCCGGGCTCGGACAGGCGCCGGGTCTCCAGCAGGTTCTTGGCGAAGCGGGTCGCGTAGACCGGCGCCTTCAGCCGGGGCCACAGCTCGGAGATTGCCCCGATATGGTCCTCGTGCGCGTGGGTGATGAAGATCCCCAGCAGGTCCTTGCGCCGCTCCTCGATGAAGGAGAGGTCGGGGAACATCAGGTCGACGCCCGGCATCTGCTCCTCGCCGGCGAAGCCCATGCCGCAATCGACCATGATCCACTTCCGGCCCTTCTCCGGGCCGAACCCGTAGAGCGCCGCGTTCATCCCGATCTCGCCCACGCCGCCGAGCGGCAGGAAGACCAGCTCCTCCTGTCCCTTTACCATCTGTCGTCGTCCAAACTCAGGCCGCCGTCGCGGCCGATCCGAAATGCACCTCGCCCGCCGTCACGGTATGCCGGTTCCCGTCGGGGGCGAGGATCACGAGCCGCCCCCCCTCGTCGATCGTCTCGAACACGCCCCGCAGGATGTGACCGCCGCTGTGCACCGCGATCTCCGATCCGAGACCCGCGGCCCGCGCGAGCCAGGCCGCGCGCAGGTCAGCGAAATTCCGTCCCCGGTCCCAGGCGCGCGCCCGCGCGGCCACCCGGTCCGAGAGATGTTCCAGTAGCGCCTCGGCGCCGCACGCGTAACCCGCCGCCGCCAGGCTCGCGGCCCCGAGACCCTCCGGCGCCGCCGCGACGTTCACGCCGAAGCCGATGACCGCGGCGCGCCGCCCGCCCGGGAGCGTCTCCGCCTCCAGGAGCAGGCCGGCGAGCTTCGCCCCGCCGAGCAGCACGTCGTTCGGCCATTTGAGCTGAAAAGATCGGGCCCCGGCGCCGGATCCGGTATCCGGCAGGGTGCCGCAGGCCGCCTCCAGCGCCTCGATCAGGGCGAGGCCGGCCACGAAGCCCAACTCGGCGAGGTGGTCCGGCGCGACCCCGGCGACTGGCCAGAGCACGCTCGCCGCGAGGTTGCCGGGGAGCGAGGACCAGCTGTTGCCCCGCCGACCGCGGCCCGCCTCCTGGCGGTGCGTCACCACCCAGAGCGGGCCTGTCTCGCCGGCGCGCGCGCGCGCCACGGCCTCCGTGTTGGTGGAGCCGAGGGTGTCGTGGACGTGCAGGCGGTGGCCCTCGGCGCGCGCCGAGGGCCCGAGTCGGTAGGTCAAGGCCGTCCTAGAACAGCGACTTCGCGGCCCGGCCGGCGGCGCCGACCAGCGGCCCGGGCAGCAGGAAGAACAGCACCACCACGACGCTCGACAGGGCGAGCACGATGCGCAGGCCCGGGGCCATCGCCTCGTACGGCTCCTTCGGCTCGTCGAAGTACATGATCCGCACGACGCGCAGGTAGTAGTAGGCGCCCACCACGCTGGTCACCACGCCGATCACCGCCAGCGTCACGAGACCCGCCTTGATGGCGGCGGCGAAGACGTAGAACTTCGCGAAGAACCCGGCGAGCGGCGGGATGCCGGCCAGCGAGAACATCATCGCGGCGAGGCAGAAGGCGAGCCACGGATGGGTCCGCGACAGGCCCGACAGGTCCTCGATCTTCTCGAACATCACGTCCCGGCGCCGGAGCGACAGGATGATCGCGAAGGTGCCGAGCGTCATCGCGAGGTAGATGATCATGTAGGTGACGAGCCCGCTGATCCCCTCCTCCGAGCCGGAGGCCAGGCCGATCAGCGCGTAGCCGATATTGCCGATCGACGAGTAGGCCATCAGGCGCTTGATCGAGGTCTGCCCGATCGCCGCGAACGAGCCGAGCGCCATCGACGCGATCGAGACGAAGATGAAGATCTGCTGCCAGATCGCCGTCACGTCCGGCATCGCGCCGATGAAGACCCGCACGGTCATCGCCACGGCGGCCATCTTGGGCGCCGAGGCGAAGAAGGCCGTCACCGGGGTCGGCGAGCCCTCGTAGACGTCGGGCGTCCACATGTGGAACGGCACGGCCGCCAGCTTGAAGCACACGCCGGCCGCCAGGAACACGATGCCCAGCACGATGCCGAACCCGGCATTCTCGTTGAGCGCCGAGACGATGCCGGGGAACGAGACGGTGCCGGTGAAGCCGTAGACCAGCGAGGCGCCGTAGAGCAGCATGCCGGAGGAGAGCGCGCCGAGCACGAAGTACTTGAGGCCGGCCTCGGTGGACTTCACGTCGTCGCGGTGGAAGGCGGCGATCACGTAGGCGGCGAGCGACTGCAGCTCCAGGCCCAGGTAGAGCGCGATCAGGTCGTTGGCCGAGACCATGACCATCATGCCGATGGTGCAGAGCACGATCAGCACCGGGAACTCGAACCGGTCGATGCGCTCGCGCTTGAAGAAGTCGTGCGCCAGCAGGATCGTCGCCGCGGATCCGAGCAGCACCAGCGACTTCATCACCTTGGCGAAGGAATCGGACACGAACGCGCCCGACAGGGTCGTGACCCGGCCGTGCACCGGCTGCGAGATCACCACCGACAGGGCGACGAGGAGCAGGGCGAGGGCGCCGATGCTCACGGTCTCGGCGGAGCGGTCGCCGCGCCACGCGCCGTAGAGGATCAGGCCCATGACGCCGACGCCGAGGATCAGCTCGGGCATGAGCGGCGCCAGCGAGGGCAGGACGGAGTGGACGGTTGTCATGGTGTCCGCCTCAGCGCGGGATCGGCAGCGCCGCGGCGGCCGTCTGGGTGTTCGAGAGCGCGGTCTTGATGCTCGCCATCAGCGCGTCGGTCGAGGGCGCGAACACGTCGAGCACGGGGGCCGGGTGAACGCCGTAGTAGATCGTCAGGACGACTAGCGGCGCCAGGATGATCTTCTCGCGGGTGTCTAGATCCAGGATGCCCTGGAGATTCGGCTTCTCCAGCTTCCCGTAGATCACCCGGGCGTAGAGCCACAGGGCGTAGGCCGCCGACAGGATGATGCCGAAGGTCGAGAAGAACGCCACGTTCGGGTTCGCCTTGAAGGCGCCGAGCATGGCCAGGAACTCGCCGACGAAGCCCGAGGTGCCCGGCAGGCCGACATTGGCCATCGTGAACACCATCATGGCCACGGCGTAGAGCGGCATCCGCTTCACGAGGCCGCCATAGGCCGCGATCTCGCGGGTGTGCATCCGGTCGTAGACGACGCCGACGCAGAGGAAGAGCGCCCCCGACACGATGCCGTGGGAGATCATCAGGAACAGCGCGCCCTGGATGCCCTGCTCGTTCAGGGTGAACAGGCCCAGCGTCACGAAGCCCATATGGGCCACCGACGAGTAGGCGATCAGCTTCTTGATGTCGGTCTGCATCATGGCGGTGAGCGACGTGAAGATGATCGCGATCACCGACAGCGCGAACACGAAGGGCGCGAAGTCGTGGCTCGCCACCGGCAGCATCGGCAGCGAGATCCGGATGAAGCCGTAGCCGCCCATCTTCAGGAGGATGCCCGCCAGGATCACCGAGCCGGCGGTGGGCGCCTCCACGTGGGCGTCGGGCAGCCAGGTGTGGACCGGCCACATCGGCATCTTCACCGCGAAGGAGGCGAAGAAGGCGAGCCACAGCCAGGTCTGCATCTGCACCGGGAAGCGGTACTGCAGCAGCGTCGGGATGTCGGTGGTGCCGGCCTGCCAGTACATCGCCATCACGGCGAGCAGCATCAGCACCGAGCCGAGCAGGGTGTAGAGGAAGAACTTGAAGCTGGCGTAGACCCGGCGCGCGCCGCCCCAGATGCCGATGATCAGGAACATCGGGATCAGGCCGGCCTCGAAGAACAGGTAGAACAGCACCAGATCGAGGGCGGCGAAGACACCGATCATCGTCGTCTCGAGGACGAGGAAGGCGACGAAGTACTCCTTCACCCGGAAGTGGATCGAGTGCCACGAGGCGCCGATGCAGAACGGCATCAGGAACGTGGTCAGCAGGATCAGCGGCATCGAGAAGCCGTCGACGCCGAGCTTGAACCGGATCGTCTCGGTGAGCCACGCGTGACTCTCCACGAGCTGGAAGCTCGACGAGGCGGTGTCGTAGCGGCTCCACGCCACCAGGGAGAGCAGGAAGGTGACGATCGTGGTGGCGAGCGCGGCCCAGCGGCTGTTGCGCGCGACCGATTCCTCGTCGCCGTTCAGCGTCAGGATGAAGGCCGCGCCGCAGAGCGGCACGATCAGCAGGCCGGAGAGGATGCCGAGGCCGAGCATGTCAGTGTGCACCCTTGGGCAGGCCGGACATCAGGTACCAGCTGATCAGGCCGGCGACGCCGATGAGCATGACGAAGGCGTAGTGGTAGACGTAGCCGGTCTGGAGACGGACCACCCCGCGGGTCACGTCCACGACGCGCGCCGCGATCCCGTTCGGCCCGAGGCCGTCGATAATCCGGCCGTCGCCCTGCTTCCAGAGGAACAGGCCGAAATCCTTGGCCGGGCGGACGAAGATCCGGTCGTAGATCTCGTCGAAGTACCACTTGTTGAGCAGGAACCGGTACAGCGACGGCTGCTGCGCGGCGAGCGCGCCCGGCAGTTCCGGCCGGCGGATGTACATCCAGTAGGCCACGACGAAGCCGAGGATCAGCATGATCAGCGGCGCGTACGAGACCAGCGCCGGGACGTCGTGGATCTCGTGCATGATGTGGTTGTTCGGGCCGTGGGCAAGGGCGTGACCCCAGAACGCCTCCATCCCCGCGCCGATGAAGCGGTTGTGGAAGATGATCCCGGCGAACAGCGCGCCGAAGGCGAGCACCGCGAGCGGGATCGTCATCACCAGCGGGCTCTCGTGGGGCGTGTGGTCGCCGTGGTGGCCGTGCCCGTGGTGGTCGTCGGCGACGAGGTCGCTCTTGTGGGCCGGCTCGATGTCGTGGCCCTTGTCGTCGTGGGCGACGCCCTCGGTGTGCCCGGGCGCGCCGTCGGCCTCGTGGGCCATGGTCGCGTGGGCCGTAGTCGCGTGGGCGACCGCGGGCGCGTGGTGCTGATCGTGGGCGGCGTGGGCGCCCCAGCGGGCCGGGCCCTCGAAGGTCATGAAGAACAGGCGCCAGGAGTAGAACGAGGTGAAGAACGCCGCCACCACGGTGCACAGGAAGGCGAGTGTGTGCCCGGGGCGGGTCGAGGCGTAGGCCGCCTCGATGATCGCGTCCTTCGAGTAGTAGCCGGCCGTGTAGGGGAAGCCGATCAGCGCGAGCGAACCGATCGCCATCATGGCGCTGGTGTAGGGGATGTAGCGGCGCAGGCCGCCCATGTTCCGCATGTCCTGCTCGTGGTGCATCGCGTGGATGACCGAGCCGGCGCCGAGGAACAGCAGCGCCTTGAAGAAGGCGTGGGTGAACAGGTGGAACACGCCGGCCGCGTAGGCGCCGACGCCGAGCGCCACGAACATGTAGCCGAGCTGCGAGCAGGTCGAGTAGGCGATCACCCGCTTGATGTCGTTCTGCACGAGGCCGATCGTGGCCGCGAACAGGGACGTGATGCCGCCGATCACCGTCACGACGATCAGCGCGTTCGGCGCCTCCTCGAAGAGCGGCGACAGGCGGGCGACCATGAACACGCCGGCGGTGACCATCGTGGCGGCGTGGATCAGCGCCGAGACCGGGGTCGGGCCCTCCATGGCGTCGGGCAGCCACGTGTGCAGCAGGAACTGCGCCGACTTGCCCATGGCGCCCATGAACAGCAGCAGGCAGGCCAGTGTCAGGGCGTTCCAGTCGTAGCCGAGGAGGTGGAAGCTCAGCGTCTTGATCGCATCGACCTTGCCGAAGACGGCGTCGAACGCCACCGAGCCGGTCAGCACGAAGACCAGGAAGATGCCGAGCGAGAAGCCGAAATCGCCGACGCGGTTGACGATGAACGCCTTCATGGCGGCGGCGTTGGCCGAGGGCTTCTCGTACCAGAAGCCGATCAGCAGGTACGAGGCGAGGCCCACGCCCTCCCAGCCGAAGAACATCTGGACGAGGTTGTCGGCGGTCACCAGCATCAGCATGGCGAAGGTGAACAGCGACAGGTAGGCGAAGAAGCGCGGCCGGTGCGGATCCTCCTCCATGTAGCCCACGGAGTAGAGGTGCACGAGAGTCGAGACGGTGGTCACGACGACCAGCATCACCCGGGTCAGGGTGTCGACCTTGAAGGCCCAGTCGACCTGGAGGTCGCCGGCCGCGAACCAGGACGCCACCTGCACGCGCTCGGCCGGCCCGCCGTCGATGAACACGCCCCAGGCGATCAGCGCCGTGAAGGCGAGGAAGGACGTGGTGATGTACTCACAGGCCCGCGCCCCAATGTACCGGCCGAACAGGCCGGCGATCAGGAAGCCGATGAGCGGGAAGAAGACGATCGCGTGATACATCGCTCTCTTGCAGTCCGTCCTCCGGGCCGGCCGCGAAGCGGCGGCGTCCGGATGTCACTCGGGGCGCGCGAAGGGGAAGGCCCTAGCCCTTCATCATGCTGACGTCTTCCACCGCGATCGAGCCGCGGTTGCGGAAGAACACCACCAGGATGGCGAGGCCGATCGCCGATTCGGCGGCCGCGACGGTCAGCACGAACAGGGCGAAGACCTGTCCGGTGATGTCGTTCAGCTGCGTCGAGAAGGCGACGAGGTTGATGTTGACCGAGAGCAGGATCAGCTCGACCGACATCAGGATGACGATGATGTTCTTGCGGTTGATGAAGATGCCGAGCACGCCGAGTGTGAACAGGATCGCCGCGACGGTGAGGTAGTGGCTCAGGCCGATCATCGTTCGATTCCTCCGGCTCTCATCAGCGCGCGCATCAGACCTCGACACCTTGGCGCGAGGGGACCTTGCGGGTCTCGACCGCCATGGCCTGGGTGCGGGCGTTCTGGACCGCGATGTTCTGGCGCTTGACGCCCGGCCGGTCGCGCAGCGTCAGCACGATGGCGCCGATCATGGCGACCAGCAGGATCAGGCCGGCGAGCTGGAAGAAGTAGGCGTAGTCCGTGTAGATCACGCGGCCCAGCGCCTGCGCGTTGGTGAGGTTCTCGGCCGAGGCGACGTTGCCGAGCGGGGCCTGGACGAGGCCCGGATCGATGCTCCACGAGCCGACGACCAGCAGGATCTCGACCAGGAAGACCGCGCCGATCAGGGCGCCGATCGGAAGATACTGCTGGAAGCCCTGGCGCAGCTCGGCGAAATCGACGTCGAGCATCATCACCACGAATAGGAACAGCACCGCGACCGCGCCGACGTAGACGACCACGAGGATCATCGCGAGGAACTCGGCGCCCATCAGGACGAACAGTCCGGCGGCGTTCACGAAGGCGAGGATCAGGAACAGCACCGAGGCGACGGGATTGCGCGAGGCGATCACCATGAAGCCCGACGCGACCGTGATGCTCGCGAACAGATAGAAGAAGGCGGCTGCTGCGGTCATGCGCTGATCGGGATCGGCCGCCGGAGCGGCCCCTTCTGCCGTGCGTGGAGACGGTCCGCGGCGGGCGGCCCGTCTATAGAACCCGGTCGACGGGGGCACAACAGCGCCCCCGGCATGGCTCTAGAGCATCCCACCGGAACCGGGAACCGGTGCGACGCTCTAGGGCCTTGTTTTCGCGTCATCTTCTGCCGGGCACCGGCGACCGGTGCCCGGGACGACGGCTCAGCGATACGGCGCGTCCATCGCGATGTTGCGGGCGATCTCGCGCTCCCAGCGGTCACCGTTCAGCAGGAGCTTCTGCTTGTCGTAGAGAAGCTCCTCGCGGGTCTCCACCGAGAACTCGAAGTTCGGCCCTTCCACGATGGCGTCCACCGGGCAGGCCTCCTGGCACATGCCGCAGTAGATGCACTTCACCATGTCGATGTCGTAGCGCGTCGTGCGGCGGGTGCCGTCGTTGCGCCGGGGGCCCGCCTCGATGGTGATCGCCTGCGCCGGGCAGATCGCCTCGCAGAGCTTGCAGGCGATGCAGCGCTCCTCGCCGTTGGGATAGCGCCGCAGCGCGTGCTCGCCCCGGAAGCGCGGCCCGCGATGGCCCATCTCGAAGGGGTAGTTGATCGTGGCCTTCGGCTTGAAGAAGTAGCGCATGCCGAGGATCATCCCGGACACGAACTCCTTCAGGAGGAGGCTCTTGGCGACCTGATCGAGCTTCATGCCCGGATCTCCGATGCGAAGGGGGGCTCAGGCGCCCGGCGCGAGGCCGGTCAGCTTGAGCACGAAGGCGACGACGACGACCGAGATCAGGGAGATCGGCAGGAAGACCTTCCAGCCGAGACGCATGAGCTGGTCGTAGCGGTAGCGGGGCACGATGGACTTCACCATCGCGAACAGGAAGAACAGGAAGCTGGCCTTCAGGGTGAACCAGATCACGCCCGGCACCCAGGTGAAGGGCGCGAACGGGATCGGGGACAGCCAGCCGCCCAGGAACAGAATGGTCCCGAGGGCGCACATGCTCATGATGGCGACGTACTCGCCGAGCATGAACAGCAGGTACGGCGTCGAGGAGTATTCGACCATGTAGCCGGCCACGAGCTCCGATTCGGCCTCCGGCAGGTCGAAGGGCGGGCGGTTGGTCTCGGCGAGCGCCGAGACGAAGAACACCACGAACATCGGGAACAGCCACAGCCAGTACCAGCCGAACAGGCCGAGGCTGGTGTCCTGCGCCATCACGATGCGCGAGAGGTTGAGCGAGCCGGCGCAGAGCAGCACGCAGATGATCACGAAGCCGAGCGAGACCTCGTAGGAGATCATCTGGGCCGCCGAGCGCAGGGCGCCGAGGAAGGCGTATTTCGAGTTCGACGCCCAGCCGCCCATGATGACGCCGTACACGCCGAGCGACGAGATCGCGAAGATGTAGGTGATGCCGACGTTGATGTCGGCGATCGCCCAGCCGTCCGCGAGCGGGATCACCGCCCAGCTCGACAGGGCGAGCATCGCGAAGACCAGCGGCGCCAGCAGGTAGATCGCCTTGTTGGCGCCCGCCGGGATCACCGGCTCCTTGATCACGAACTTGATCAGGTCGGCGAAGGACTGGAACAGGCCGAACGGCCCGACCACGTTCGGGCCGCGCCGGAGCTGCACGGCAGCCCAGATCTTCCGGTCGGCGAGCAGCGCGTAGGCGATGAAGACGAGGAGCGCGGCGAGGAGCACGAAGCTCTTCAGCACGATCAGGAGCACGGTCCCGAGGATTTCGAGCGGCGTCATCGGTCTTGAGCTCCTACTCGGCCGCCGCGAGGGGCCGCGCCTCGGCGGCGCGCTCCCGGGCGAGGCGCGAGCACTCCGCGAGGATCCGCGAGGCGCGGGCGATCGGGTTGGTGAGGTAGAAGTCGGTCACGGGCGACGCGAAGGCCGGACCGGTCGCGGTGCCGCCGAGGCCGGCGAGCCGGTCGACCGCCTCGGTCACGTTGCCCGGCTCGACGGCGCCGACCGCCGCCAGATGCGGGTGGGCGGCGTAGAGCGCGCGGCGCAGCGCGGTCAGCGAGTCGAACGGCAGGCGCTTGCCCAGCACGTCCGAGAGCGCGCGCAGGATCGCCCAGTCCTCGCGGGCGTCGCCCGGCGGGAAGGCGGCGCGGTTGCCCATCTGGACCCGGCCCTCGGTGTTCACCCAGGTCGCCGACTTCTCGCTGTAGGCGGCCCCCGGCAGGATCACGTCGGCGCGGGCGGCGCCGCGGTCGCCATGGCTGCCCTGGTAGACCACGAAGGCGCCCGGGGCGACGTCACGCTCGTCGGCGCCGAGGTTGAACAGGACGTCGAGCGCGCCCGGCTCCAGCATCTGCGCGAAGGTCAGGCCGCCCTCCCCCGGCACGAAGCCGAGATCGAGCGCGCCGACCCGGGCCGCGGCCGTGTGCAGCACGCCGAAGCCGTTCCCCTCGGCCGAGACCGCGCCGATCTCCTTCGCGAGGGAGGCGGCAGCGGCCAGGATGCCCGGCGCCGCATCGGCGCCGACGATGACGAGCGGCGCCTTCGCCTCCTTGAGGATCTCGAGGAAGCTGTGCTCGCCGCGGGCGAGCGCCGCGAGTGAGTCGGGGCCGGCGCCGATGTAGTGGCTCGGGTAGGTCAGGTCGACCGGCTCGCCGATCACGCCCACCGCCAGCGGGGCCATGCGCCAGCGCTTGCGGATACGGACGTTCAGCAGCGAGGCCTCGGTGCGCGGGTTGGCGCCGACGATCAGGATCGCGTCCGCCGCCTCGATGCCCGGGATGGTCGGGTTGAAGATGTAGGAGGCGCGGCCGAGCGCCGGGTCGAGGCCGGCGTCGGTCTGGCGGCAGTCGAGGTTCGGCGAGCCGAGGCTCCTGACCAGCTCGCGGAGTGCGAAGATCTCCTCGACGCCCGCGAGGTCGCCGACGACCGCGCCGACGCGCTTCGGATCCGTGCCCTTCACCTTCGCGGCGATGGCCTGGAACGCCTCACCCCAGGAGGCGGGCCGCAACCGGCCGTTCTCGCGCAGGTACGGCCGGTCGAGGCGCTGCATGCGCAGCCCATCGATGTGGTAGCGCGTCTTGTCGGAGATCCACTCCTCGTTGATCTCCTCGCTGATCCGCGGCTCGATCTGCATGACCTCGCGGCCGCGTGTGTCGATGCGGATCGACGAGCCGACCGCGTCCATCACGTCGACCGACTCGGTCTTGTTCAGCTCCCACGGGCGGACGTTGTAGCTCTGCGGCCGGTGCACGAGGGCGCCCACCGGGCAGAGGTCGGCGACGTTGCCCTGGAGCTCCGAGGCCATCGACTGCTCGAGGTAGCTGGTGATCTCCATGTCCTCGCCGCGGCCGATGGCGCCGAGGTCGGGCACGCCCGCCACCTCGGCGAGGAAGCGCACGCAGCGGGTGCAGTGGATGCAGCGGTTCATCGCGGTCCGCACCAGCGGGCCGATATGCTTCTCCTCGACCGCGCGCTTGTTCTCCGTGTAGCGGGTCGAATCGACTCCGTAGGCCATGGCCTGGTCCTGCAGGTCGCAGTGGCCGCCCTGGTCGCAGATCGGGCAGTCGAGCGGGTGGTTGATGAGGAGGAACTCCATCACCCCCTCGCGGGCCTTCTTGGTGCCCTGCGAGCGCGTCAGCACCTCAGGCGGCTCGCCGTTCGGGCCGGGGCGGCAATCCTTCACCGCGTAGGCGCAAGAGGCCACCGGCTTCGGCGCGCCCTTCAGCTCGACGAGGCACATGCGGCAATTACCGGCGATCGACAGGCGCTCGTGGAAGCAGAAGCGCGGGATCTCGGCCCCCGCGGCCTCGCAGGCCTGGAGCAGCGTGTAATCGGCGGGGACGTCGACCTCGGTGCCGTCGACGAGGATTTTTGTCATCGGATCGTCTCGTAAACTGGCCCAAACGCGCGAGGCCGGATCCCACCCACGCCCTCATCCTGAGGTGCGAGGCGCAGCCGAGCCTCGAAGGAGATGTCCAGCCCGCCTCGCGACCTCTGGAGGACTCCTTCGAGGCCCGCTGACGCAGGCACCTCAGGATGAGGCTGTGGGTTGGACACCGGCATAGCGCCCTTACTCGGCGGCCATCGGCACAGGCTCGCCGTGCGGGTTGGCGGTGTAGCGGTCGATGCGCTTCTCGATCTCGGGGCGGAAGTGCCGGATCAGGCCCTGGATCGGCCAGGCCGCGGCGTCGCCCAGCGCGCAGATCGTGTGCCCCTCGATCTGCTTGGTGACCTCGAACAGCATGTCGATCTCGCGCTTCTGCGCGCGGCCCTCGGTCATGCGCTGCATGACGCGCCACATCCAGCCGGTGCCCTCGCGGCAGGGCGTGCACTGGCCGCAGGATTCGTGCTTGTAGAAGTACGAGATCCGGGTGATCGCCGCGACGATGTCGGTGGACTTGTCGAGCACGATCACCGCCGCGGTGCCGAGGCCGGAGCCCAGGTTGCGCAGGGTATCGAAGTCCATCTTGGCGTCGACGATCTGCTCGGCCGGCACCAGCGGCACCGACGAGCCGCCCGGGATCGAGCACAGCAGGTTGTCCCAGCCGCCGCGCATGCCGCCGCAATGGCGGTCGATGAGCTCGCGGAAGGTGATGCCGAGCTCCTCCTCGACGTTGCACGGCTTGTTGACGTGCCCGGAGACGCAGAAGAGCTTGGTGCCGGTGTTGTTCTTGCCGCCGAGGCCGGCGAACCACGCGCCGCCCCGGCGCAGGATCGTGCCGGCGACCGCGATCGACTCGACGTTGTTCACGGTCGTGGGGCAGCCGTAGAGGCCCATATTGGCCGGGAACGGCGGCTTCAGCCGCGGCATGCCCTTCTTGCCCTCGAGGCTCTCGATGAGCGCCGTCTCCTCGCCGCAGATATAGGCGCCGGCGCCGTGGTGGACGTAGATGTCGAACGGGTAGTCGTGGACGTTCGACTGGCCGACGAGGCGGGCCGCGTAGGCCTCGTCCACGGCCTTCTGGAGGGCGTGCTTCTCGGCGACGTACTCACCGCGGATGTAGATGTAGCAGGCATGCGCGTTCATCGCGAAGCAGGCCAGCATGCAGCCCTCGATCAGGAGATGCGGGTCGTGCCGCATGATCTCCCGGTCCTTGCAGGTGCCCGGCTCCGACTCGTCCGCGTTGACCACGAGGTAGTGCGGGCGCCCGTCTGACTTCTTGGGCATGAACGACCATTTGAGGCCGGTGGGGAAGCCCGCGCCGCCGCGGCCGCGCAGGCCGGAGGCTTTCATCTCCTCGATGATCCAGTCGCGGCCCTGCTCCAGCAGGAACTTGGTCCCGTCCCACGCGCCGCGCTTCTTGGCGGCCTCCAGCCCCGGCGAGTGCAGGCCGTAGAGGTTGGTGAAGATGCGATCCTGATCCGACAGCATGTCAGGTCCTCACTGAGCCGGCGCCGACAGGGCCTTGGCCTGCCCCACCCAGTTCTCCCGGTCGATGCGACCCGGGAACGCGAGGTAGGTGCCGACCCAGGCGATCTCGTCGCGGGACCAGGCGGCGATCTGGTCGAAATGGTAGATGCCGAGCCCGTTCAGGCGCTGGCTGTTGCCCGGGCCGATGCCCTTGATGCGCGTCAGCTCGTCCGGCTTGCCGGCGCGGGCGGCCTCCAGCCCCGGCGGTCGCTTGCCCACGGCGTCGGCCTTCTGCTCGGGGCTCGCGTCCTTCGGCAGGGCCGCGAGCGCGCCGGCGATGCGCGCCTCCTCGGTCTCGGCCGCCACCTCGCCCTCGCTGGCGCCGGAGGCCTCCGGCTGCTGCGGGACGGCGTCGCGGTTCGGCACCGCCTGGTGGCCCTGCTCGCCGGCGGCGGGCTCGCCCTCGGCGACGCGCTTGGCCGGCGTGTCGAGCACGTCCGCGTCGCCCGGCCGGGCGGCGCCGTGCTTGGCGGTGGAGCGGCCGCGCTCGGCCGCGTCGGCGCGATCCTCGGGCTTCACCGGGCTCTCGCCGTTGGCGGCGCGCTGGGCCGGGGCGTCGCTCACGGGACGCTCGACCGGGCGGCCGGCGTCGGGCCGGGCCGGCTTCGGGTTCTCGGCGGCCTGCTGCGTGCTGGACGCGGCTTCACCGGTCTTGGCGGCCGGTTCCTCCGCCTTGCCGGCCTCCTCGAAGCGCTTGCGCCACGCGCCGACCCGCGAGCCGTCGAACAGCGTCGGGTCGGTGAGGGTGTTCACGGCGTCCTGGGGCTCGGACGAGACGCGCCCGGTCTGGGAGCCGACCTTCACGGGCCGGCCGGCGGCGAGGTCGTCCATCAGCTGGCCGAGGGACTCGGGCGTCAGGTCCTCGTAGTAATCCTGGTTGATCTGCACCATCGGCGCGTTGCAGCAGGCGCCGAGGCACTCGACCTCGAGCCACGAGAAATTGCCGTCGGCCGAGACGTGGCCGGCCGGGCCCAGACGGGCCTGGAGCATCTCCTTGAGGCCCCGCGCGCCGCAGGAATCGCACGGGACCGTGCCGCAGACCTGGATCCAGAAGCGGCCCACGGGCTCGAGGGCGAACATCGTGTAGAAGGTCGCGACCTCCAGCACGCGGATGTTCGGCATGCCGAGCTCGGCCGCCACCGCCTCGATGGCCGCCCGCGGCAGCCAGCCGCCGTTCTGCTCCTGCGCCCGCCACAGGAGCGAGATCACCGCCGAGGCCTGGCGGCCTTCCGGGTACTTGGCGATCTGGGTCTTGGCCCACTCGGCATTCTCGGGGGAGAACGCGAAGCTCTCGGGCTGCTCCGAGGCCGGGGCGAGTCTGCGGTTTGCCATCGCTTCTGTCTTACCGATCCACTTCGCCGAACACGATGTCGAGCGTGCCGAGCACGCAGGACACGTCGGCTAAGAGGTGCCCGCGGCACATCCAGTCCATCGCCTGCAGGTGCGCGAAGCCCGGCGCGCGGATCTTGCAGCGATACGGCTTGTTGGTCCCGTCGGACACCAGGTACACGCCGAACTCGCCCTTCGGCGCCTCGACCGCGGCGTAGACCTCACCCTCGGGCACGTGGAAGCCCTCGGTGTAGAGCTTGAAGTGGTGGATGAGCGCCTCCATCGAGCGCTTCATCTCCCGGCGCGGCGGCGGCGCGAACTTGCCGTCGACGGAGGCGATCGGCCCCTGGCCGGCGGGCTCGCGCAGCTTGGCGACGCACTGCTTCATGATGCGCACGGATTCGCGCATCTCCTCCATGCGGATCACCTGGCGATCGTAGGTGTCGCCGTTCTTCCCGACGGGGATGTCGAACTCCATCTCCTCGTAGCACTCGTAGGGCTGCGCCTTGCGCAGGTCCCACGGGATGCCGGAGCCGCGCACCATCACGCCCGAGAAGCCCCACTCCATCGCCTCGTCGACCGACACGATGCCGATATCGACGTTGCGCTGCTTGAAGATGCGGTTGGCCATGACGAGGTCGTCGAGGTCCTGGACGACCTGCAGGAACGGGTCGCAGAACGCGTCGATGTCGTCGATGAGCTTCGGCGGCAGGTCCTGGTGGACGCCGCCCGGCCGGAAGTAGTTGGCGTGGAGCCGGGCGCCGGAGGCCCGCTCGTAGAAGATCATCAGCTTCTCGCGCTCCTCGAAGCCCCAGAGCGGGGGCGTGAGGGCGCCGACGTCCATCGCCTGCGTGGTGACGTTGAGCAGATGCGACAGCAGGCGGCCGATCTCGCAGAACAGCACGCGGATCAGCTGCGCGCGGCGCGGCACCTCGATACCGGCGAGCTTCTCGATCGCCAGGCAGAAGGCGTGCTCCTGGTTCATCGGCGACACGTAGTCGAGCCGGTCGAAATAGGGCGTCGCCTGCAGGTAGGTCTTGTACTCGATCAGCTTCTCGGTGCCGCGGTGGAGCAGCCCGATATGCGGGTCGACCCGCTCGACCACCTCGCCGTCGAGTTCCAGCACGAGGCGCAGCACGCCGTGCGCCGCCGGGTGCTGCGGGCCGAAGTTGATCGCGAAGTTGCGGATGTTGTGTTCGGTCACGGACGCTCTCCGCGGCTCAAGCCGACGTCTTCTCGTCGCCGGGGAGCACGTAGTCGGTGCCTTCCCACGGGGACAAGAAGTCGAAGTTCCGGAATTCCTGCGTCAGCTGCACCGGCTCGTAGACGACCCGCGCCTGGTCCTGGTCGTAGCGGACCTCGACGAAGCCGGTGAGCGGGAAGTCCTTGCGCAGGGGGTGCCCCTCGAAGCCGTAATCGGTGAGCAGGCGGCGCAGGTCGGGATGGCCCGAGAACAGGATCCCGTAGAGGTCGTAGGTCTCGCGCTCGTACCAGTTGGCCGCCGGGAAGACCTCGATCACCGAGGGGACCGGCGTCACCTCGTCGGTCTGCACCTTCACCCGGATGCGCAGGTTATGGCGCAGGGAGAGCAGGTGATAGACCACGTCGAAGCGCTTCTCGCGCTGCGGATAGTCCACGCCGCATATGTCGATGAAGTTGCGGAACGCGCAGGCCGGATCGTCGCGCAGGTAGGTCAGCGCGTAGACGATGTCGGAGGCCTGCACCACCAGCGTCAGCTCGCCGAACGCGACGGTGTGGGACACGACCGCCGGGCCGAGGGCGCCGAGGACGCGCTCGGCCAGGGCCGAGACGGCGTCGTCGCCGTAGGCCGGCTGGGTGTGGGGCAGGATCGAGATGCCGTTCGTCATGGCCGCTCCTCAGCGCTCGATCGTGCCGGTCCGGCGGATCTTCTTCTGCAGCAGCAGCACGCCGTAGAGCAGCGCCTCGGCGGTGGGCGGGCAGCCGGGCACGTAGATGTCCACCGGCACCACCCGGTCGCAGCCGCGCACAACCGAGTAGGAATAGTGGTAGTAGCCGCCGCCGTTGGCGCAGGAGCCCATGGAGATGACGTAGCGCGGCTCCGGCATCTGGTCGTAGACCTTGCGCAGAGCCGGGGCCATCTTGTTGGTGAGCGTGCCGGCGACGATCATCACGTCGGACTGGCGCGGCGAGCCGCGGGGGGCGAAGCCGAATCGCTCGCAATCGTAGCGCGGCATCGACATCTGCATCATCTCGACCGCGCAGCAGGCGAGACCGAAGGTCATCCACATCAGCGAGCCCGTGCGGGCCCAGTTGATCAGCTCGTCCGTGGTGGTGAGCAGGAAGCCCCGGTCGGCCAGCTCGTCGCTGATCGACAGGAAGGTCGGGTCGTCCGCGCCGATCGGGCGGCCTGTGTTGGGATCGATGATCCCCTTCGGCTGGGGCGCGATCGCGGGGGCGCGGTTGGTGTCGGTGATCAGGGCCATCGGCGACTCAAGAATTCGGTGCGGGCGGCGAGCGGCGGGAGATCAATCCCATTCGAGGGCGCCCTTGCGCCACTCGTAGACGAAACCGACGGTCAGCACGCCCAGGAAGACGATCATCGACCAGAAGCCGAACCAGCCCAGATCCCCGAAGGTGATCGCCCAGGGGAAGAGGAACGCGACCTCGAGGTCGAAGATGATGAACAGGATGGCGACGAGGTAGAAGCGCACGTCGAACTTCATGCGGGCGTCGTCGAACGCGTTGAAGCCGCACTCGTAGGCCGAGAGCTTCTCGGGATCGGGGCTCTTGAAGGCCACCAGGAAGGGGACGACCAGCAGCGCCGTGGCGATGAACAGCGCCACGCCGATGAACACGATGAGCGGCAGGTAATCCGCCAACAATCCGGTCATGCCAGGGCCTCGCGAGACGAGTGAAACCGCGGTGCGACGCCGACCCGGATCCGCCCGTGGAATTGTTCTTATGCCAGGATGCGCGCGGCCGGAGGCTTAGTCGAGCCGCCGGCCCGTGACAATGGCTTGTCGCGTCGCACAAAGCGCGCTGTCGGTCGTCCTGTCGGTCATGTCCGAGATGGGCTCGCGCGGCGCCGGCGCAACACGACGGAAGCGCGCAGGCCCGAGTCGGGGGGCTGGTATGCCTGCGGCGGCGGTCGCGGATCGAGGCGGATGCGAATCCGTGCGGGACGCGCTTGACAGGGCACCGGGCGCCCCATAAACCCCGCCCCGTCGCCGGGCAAAACGCCCCTTCGAAGCGACCACGCCGTGCGGGCGTAGCTCAGTTGGTTAGAGTGCCGGCCTGTCACGCCGGAGGTCGCGGGTTCGAGCCCCGTCGCCCGCGCCACGTCCCCCCCGATATCACCATCAGAATTCGTCTCGCGGTGCACCGTGCCGACGCGCAGTCGCGCGCGCCCGAGCGGGACGGGTGATGGCTCGACCGTGCGGTCAGGCCACCTTCGACGATTCGGGGGAAGAGCTCGGCGGAGCGACCGCGCCCGGCCGCGTCCCGCGCAGGCTGAGGGCGATTCCCGTCAGGATCAGGCCTCCCCCGGCCAGGATGTCGGCGCTCAGCGGTTCGCCCAGGACGAGATGCGTGCTCAGGATGCCGGCCACCGGCACCAGCAGGGCGAAGGGGGTTACGGCGGCCGCCGGGTAGCGGGTCAGGAGCCCGTTCCAGAGGCCGAAGGCGAGGAGCGTCGTCGGGTAGGCCTGGAACGCGACCGATCCGATCGCCCCCCAGCTCGGATGCGCCAGCGCCGTGAGCGCCCCGGGCCCCTCGACGATCAGCGATAGGATGAGCAGGGGCGGCGTGGTGGCGAGGCTGCTCCAGACCATCAGCGCCAGGCGGTCGACCCGGCCGATCCGCTTCGCGACGACGTTCGCGCTGGCCCAGGACAGGGCCGCGCCGACGACGAGGATCAGCGGGCCGAGCGGGGCGCCTCCGCCCCGCCCGAGCGCCACCGCGGCGACGCCGAGGAGCGCGATGCTGCCGCCCAGGATCTGTCGTCGGCGCGGGCGCTCCCCCTGCAGCGCCCAGGCGAGCGCCACGGTGAACGGGACCTGGACCTGGATCAGGAGCGACGACAGCCCGGCCGGCATGCCGAGGCGGATCGCCGTCATGAGCAGCCCGAACTGGCCGACCCCGAGGGCGAGGCCGAACCCCGCCACCAGGGCGACGGGGGCCCGGGGCGGCCGGATCACCAGCGCCGCCGGCAGCGCCGCGAAGCCGAAGCGCAGGGCGCACAGCATCAGCGGCGGCACCGTCTCCAGGCCGACCTTGATGGCCACGAAGGCCAGCCCGAGGATCGTGACCACCAGGATTGCGGCGAGCCCGTCGCGCAGCGTCATGCGCGCACCCTACGCCGCACGCCGCCGCGTCACCACCGCATCACCAAGGCCGCACGGCCGCCCGAGCGTGGCGTCGCTCGTCGCGCCGGCCGACCAGCAGGTGGATCGCGTCGACCGTGCCGGGCACGCAGGCATCGGCCACGTCCTGCCGCGTCAGGCCGATATCCTTCAGTTCCCGGTCCGACAGGGTCGACAGGCGCTGGAGCACGCGGCGGTTCATCGCCGCCCGCGTCAGGCCCGCGCGCACCTCGGCGGCGACCGTCAGCACGGGCCCGGCCATCCGGGCGAGCCATCCGCCGCGCGATCTGATCCGGGATCCGATCCGGGTTTCCAGGGCGGCGGTCTCTGTCAGGCACTGAGTCATGGATCCCCTCCTCCATCGTTCCGGGGCGTCGCGATCCTGGCGGGCGGGGGCTGGCGGCGACAGGAACACTTCGGTACGGTTCGGAAGAATTGTCCGGACGAATGAGCAGTACGGATGACGGTCGAAGTCAGAAGCCCAGGGACGCGCGTCGAGGCCGTGGTCGGCGAGATCCGCGAGCGGATCGCGGCGCGGCGGCTGGTCCCGGGCGTGCGGATCCCCTCGGTCCGGGCCTTCGCGGAGACGATGGGCGTCTCGAAATCCACCGTCGTGGAGGCCTACGAGCGCCTCGCCGCCGAGGGCGCCGTGGTGCCGCGGCCGGGCTCGGGCTTCTACGTCGCCGGCAAGACCCGGCCGCTCTCGCTCCAGGCGATGGGGCCGCGGCTCGACCGGATCGTCGACCCGCTCTGGATCACCCGTCAGGCGCAGCAGGCCGGCTCCGACCAGCTGAAGCCCGGGGCCGGCTGGCTGCCCGATTCCTGGATGCCCCACGAGGCGATCCGCCGGGGCCTGCGCCGGGTGGCCCGGGCCGACCTCGCCGAGATGACCAACTATGACCGGCCGCTCGGCTACGAGCCCCTGCGCCACCAGATCGCCCGCAAGGTCGGCGAGAAGGGCGTCGGCGCCGAGCCCGACCAGATCGTGCTGGTCGAATCGGCTACGCAGGCGCTGGACCTCGTCTGCCGGTTCCTGCTCCAGCCCGGCGACACCGTGCTGGTCGACGATCCCTGCTACTTCAACTTCCTGGCGCTGCTGCGCGCGCAGCGCGTGGCGGTGGTCGGCGTGCCGATCACGCCGGAGGGGCCGGACCTGCAGGCGCTCGCGACCCTGCTGGAGCAGCACCGGCCGCGCTTCTACCTGACCAACGCCGCCCTCCAGAACCCGACCGGGGCGAGCCTCGCGCCGACCGTTGCGCACCGGCTCCTCAAGCTGTGCGAGGCGCACGACACGCTCATCGTCGAGGACGAGATCTTCGGCGACCTCGAGCCCGAGGCCGCCCCGCGGCTCGCCGGCTTCGACGGACTGGAGCGCGTGATCCAGATCGGCAGCTTCTCCAAGACCCTGTCGGCGGCCGCGCGCTGCGGCTGGATCGCGCTCCGGGCCGACTGGGTCGAGCCGCTGGTCGATCTCAAGCTCGCCCTCAGCCTCGGCAACGGCCACATCACGGCCGCGCTGGTGCACGCGCTGATCACCGAGGGCGCCTACCGGCGGCACCTCGCCGAGACCCGCCGCCGGCTCGCCGGCGCGATGGTGCAGGCCTCCGCGGAGCTGCGCGCCTGCGGCCTCGAGACCTGGGCGCAGCCCCGGGGCGGCTTCTTCCTGTGGATGCGGCTGCCCGACGGGCGCGACGGGGCCGACGTCGCCCGCCGGGCGCTGGCACGCGGCATGGTGCTGGCGCCCGGGACCTCGTTCAGCCTGTCGGATGCGTGGAACGGCTACATGCGCTTCAACGTGGCCCACTGCGCCGATCCGCGGATCCGGCCGATCCTCCGGGAGGCGCTGGGCTGAGGGGCACGGTCAGGCCGGCAGCCGCAGCTCCGCCCGCAGGCCGCCGAGATCCGACCGCCCGAGGCTCAGGCCGCCGCCGTACAGCTCGGCGAGCTCCAGGGTGATCGGCAGCCCGAAGCCGTGGCCCGGCACGCCCTCGTCGAGGCGCCGGCCGCGGGCCATGACGGCGGAGGCCGCCGCCGGGTCGAGGCCGGGTCCGTCATCCTCCACGACTACGGCCACCGCGCCGTCGCGCGCCGCCGCCGAGACCCGCACGCGGCCGCGGCACCAGCGGCAGGCATTGTCCACGAGGTTGCCGAGCATCTCGTCGAGATCCTGGCCCTCGCAGGAGACCGACAGGGTCTCCGGGACGTCGAGGTCGATCGCCGCGCCCTTCTCGGCGTGGATCCGCGTCAGCGCCGCGCGCAGGTCCGACAGGCGGGGCGCCAGGGCGGTGCGGCCCCGGGCCGAGCCCGCCAGGGCCGCGGCCCGGGCGCGCCGGAGGTGGTGGCGCACCCGCCGGTCCATGTCGTCCACCTGCCGGCGCAGGGCGCCGTCCGGGTCGCGGGCCGGCTCCGCGAGGGCCATCGACAGGGTGGCGAGCGGCGTCTTGAGGGCGTGGGCGAGGTTGGCGACGTGGCCGCGGGCGCGTTCCAGGTTCTGCGCGTTCTGGTCGAGGAGCGCGTTGAGTTCCGCCACCATCGGCGCGATCTCGGCCGGCTGGTCCGCCGGCACGCGCTCGTGCCGCCCTGCCCGGACCGACGCGAGGTCCGCGCGCAGGCGCGTCAGCGGCGCGAGGCCCAGGCGCACCTGGAAGGCCAGGCCCGCGAGCAGGCACAGGCCGAGGATGCCGAGCGCCAGGGCGAGGCTCGTCAGCGCCTCGCGCAGCGGCCCGCGCAGCTCCCCCTCCGGCGCCGCCACCACGATCGTCGCCGGCTCGGGCCCGGGCACGGCCAGCACGCGGGCGACGAGGGGCTCGCCGCGCGGCCCCGTGCCCGAGGCCGGGTGCGGCCGGCCCGGATCGTCGTCCGGTCCGGGATCGGACAGGCGGATGTCCCCGCCCCGCAGGGAGCCGGATCGGATCGTCTCGGCGCCACGGCGCACCTCCCAGGCCCAGCCGGGGCCGGGCCGGTCGAAGGGCGGCGCGTCGAGCCCCTGCGGGAGGATCCCGGCCTCGAGCCCGGCCCGCAGGGCGACGATCTGCGCGTCGAGCCGGCCGTCGAGCTGCCCGCGCACGAAGCGGTGCAGGATCACCCCGATGGCGAGGCCCGCCACCACCAGGGCCGCTAGCACCAGCACCAGGGCCGACGCGAGCAGCCGTGTGCGGAGCGAGCGGCGCCGCGCCGTCGCCGCCATCAGGCGGGCTCCGCGTGCAGGCGGTAGCCGTGGCCGCGCACGCTGTCGATCCGCGCCGGCGCGATCTTCCGGCGCAGGCGCGTGATGATCACCTCGACGGAGTTCGAATCGACGTCGGCGTCACCCTCGTAGACGCGCTCGATCAGGTGCGGGCGCGGCACCACGGTCTCGCGGTTCAGCATCAGGCAGGACAGGACCCGCCATTCCAGGCCGGTGAGCTTGAGCGGCAGGCCCTCGTGCTCGAAGGCGCCGAGACCTGGATCGAAGCTGAGGGGACCGCAGGTGATCCGGCTCGCGCCCCCGCCCTGGGACCGGCGCACGAGGGCGCGCAGGCGGATCACCAGCTCCTCGACGCGCACCGGCTTCACGAGATAGTCGTCCGCCCCGGCCTTGAAGGCCGCGACCTTGTCGCTCCAGCCGTCCCGGGCGGTGAGCACCAGCACCGGCAGGGTCCGGCCGGCCCCGCGCCAGGCCCGCAGCACCGACACCCCGTCGCCCTTCGGCAGGCCGAGATCCAGCACGACGGCGTCGTAGCCCTCGGTCTCGCCGAGATGCTGGGCGTCCTCGCCGGTGGCGGCGTGGTCGAGCACGAAGTTCTCGGCGCGCAGGACCTTGGCGACCTCCGCCGCGAGGGCGGCGTCGTCCTCCACCAGCAGGATCTTCACCGGTCTCACCTCCCCGTCTGGACCGCGGCGGCCGGCCGGTTTCGCCCGCCCCCGCCGGCACTTAGGGCCGTGGTCTCACCTGGGCTCCCGGGACGGCCGCGCGGGGGCTGACCTGTCGGCCCGCATCAACGCCCGCTGCCAAGCCTCTGAACCCGCACGGGTTCCACACGGAGCGCTCTAGGGCGGCGCGTTTAACCGGGCCTGAACCGCGCGGTTCAGACCGGATTGCCGGCGCCTCCCTAGGAAGGGGCATCGGATCGAGCCGATCCGGACCCTTCAGAGGATGAGATCATGAGCGACGACAAGACCATCGACGTGACCGCGCGGGAAGTCCGCGAGACCGAGGCCGCCAAGCCGGCGTCGCGGGCGGTGCCGCGGCGGACCTGGGTGGTGGGCGCGGTGGCGCTGCCGCTGGCCCTGGGCGCCGTCGGCCTGTCCCTGGCGCAGGGAACGCCGTTCCAGCCGACGCCGGTCGCGCCGGTAACGATCCAGGCCCTGGCCCCCTCCGGCGCGACCGCCATCAAGGGTGAGGTCGCGGAGATCTTCGGCAACAAGTTCGTGGTGCAGGACGGGACCGGGCGGGCCCTCGTGGAGACGGGCCGCGAGGGCGAGGGCGGCGGCCTCGTCGCCAAGGGCGAGACCGTGACGGTGCAGGGCCGCTTCGAGACCGGCTTCCTGCACGCCCGGGTCCTGACCCACGGGGACGGGCGCACGCTGCTGCTCGGGCCGGCCGGCGGCCCTCCGACCGGCAGCCTGGACTGGGCCAAGGACCGGCTCGGTCTCGGGCCGAAGCCCGACATGGCCGCCCTGACCGCCTCGCTCCAGGCGGCGGGCTACGGCGACGTGCGGGTCACGGGCCGCGGGCCGCGCCATTTTGAGGTGGCCGCGAAGGACCGGGACGGCCGCGAGCACCAGCTCCATGTCGGCTTCGATGGCCAGGTGCGGGAGCGCCCGGCGCCGGGGCTGCCGCCGCTCTGAGCCGGGCCCGGGCGGGCGGGCCCGCGTGCAACCCTTCCGCGCCTGCCGCGTCCTCCTGTCTCTCGCCGGACAGGAGGTGCGCGCCGTGGAGCCGATGAAGCCGATGGAACCCATGAAGCCCATGGAGCCGATGAAACCGATGAAGGGCGCGGAGCCCTGGTGGCCGAAGGATCTCGGCGAGCCCGCGACCAGCGGCGCGCAGAACGGGATGAGGTACGCGTTCTTCCCGGACAAGCGCCGCCTCCTCGTCGACCGCGACGGGCAGGTCTCGACCTACGACAGCGGCGACCACCGGATCGGCGGCGTCGCGCAGGCGGACGGGGCGGCCAAGACCCTGACCTTCACCGGCCAGGACGGCGAGGTCGACCTGGGCTCCCTGAAGAAGCTCGACTGAGCCCGGCGTGGACAGGCCGGGACGGCGCGCTTAAGCCCGGCCCGACCATGCGAGCCGTCCCGCCAGACCCCGCGATGCCATGCGCGCGCTGATCGACCTCGTCCGCGCCATGCGGTCGGCCGACCGGCGCCGGCTCGCCCTCATCGCCCTCGGCCTCGCGGCGGCGGCGCTGCTCGAGGTGGTGGGCGTCGCCTCGGTGATCCCGTTCCTGACGCTGGTCGGGGACCCGTCGGCGGCGACCCGGATCCCCTACCTGGCCCAGGCCCGGAGCGCCCTCGGCCTGACCGACGAGCGCGGCTTCCTGCTGGTGACCGGCGGGGCCGCGCTCGCGGCGATCCTCGTCACCGCGCTGGTGAATGCCGGGCTGACCTACGCGCAGCTCCGGTTCACGCACCTGGCCGGCTACAGCCTCAGCCGGCGGCTGCTGTTCCGCTACCTCGACCGGGAGCGGCTGTTCTTCGCGAAAGCCAACAGCGCCGAGCTCGCCAAGAACGTGCTGTCCGAGACCGACCGGCTGGTGATCGGCGCGCTGACCCCCGCCACGGTGCTCGCCTCGCGGGCGAGCTCGGCGCTCGCGGTGATCGCGTTCCTGCTGGCCTACGCGCCGCAGCTCGCGCTGATCCTGGGGGGCGGCTTCGGCGGCCTCTATGTCGGGATCTACCTCGTGATGCGCGCCCGGCTGGCGCGGCTGGGTGGCCGCACCGTCGCCGACAACGAGGCCCGCTTCCGGATCGTGCAGGAGACCTTCGGGGCGCTCACCGAGCTGAAGCTCTACGGGCGCGCGGAGGCGTTCGCGTCGCGGTTCGACGCCCCGGCCCGGGCCTACGCCCTCGCCACCGCGGCGAGCCAGCTCACCGGCCAGATGCCGCGCTTCGTCATCGAGGCCCTGGCCTTCGGCGGGGTGATCGTGGTGGTGCTGTTCGCGCTCGCCCAGGGGCTCGACGTCGCCGGGATCCTGCCGCTGCTCGGCCTGTTCGCCTTCGCGGGCTACCGCATGCTGCCGGCCTTCCAGAACATCTTCACCTCGGTCGCGCTGATGCGCTTCACCCTGCCGGCGGTGCGGGTGATCGTCGACGAGCTCGCCGACGAGCGCGAGCCCCGGCCCCGCACCGCGGAGCGGCTGCCCTTCGCGCGGGCGATCCGGCTCGAGGGCCTCGGCTTCGACTACGGCACCGGCCGTCCGGCCCTCGCCGGGATCGACCTGACGATCCCGGTCAACGCCACGGTCGGCCTCGCCGGGCGCACCGGCTCGGGCAAGTCGACGCTCGCGGGCCTGATCCTCGGCGTCCTGAGCCCGACCGCCGGGCGGATCACCGTGGACGGCCGGGCCCTCGATGCCGGCACCCTGCCCGCCTGGCAGAACCGGATCGGCTACGTCCCGCAGGAGGTGTTCCTGGTGGACGGGACCGTGGCGGAGAACATCGCGCTGGGCCTCGACGCGCCGGACCTCGCCGCCGTCGAGCGGGCGGCGCGGCTCGCCGGCGCCCACGACTTCGTCGCCGCCCTGCCGCACGGCTACGCCGAGCGGGTCGGCGAGCGCGGGGCGCGGCTCTCCGGCGGCCAGCGCCAGCGCGTCGGCATCGCCCGCGCGCTCTACCACGACCCGGACGTCATCGTGTTCGACGAGGCGACCTCGGCCCTCGACGACGAGACGCAGGCGGCCGTGATGCGGGCGCTGCGCGCCCTCTCGGGCCGGCGGACGCTGATCCTGATCGCCCACCGCCTCTCGACCCTGGAGGGCGCCGACGCGGTCCACGTCCTGGAGGCCGGCCGGATCGTCGCTTCCGGGCCGCCCGAGACGGTCCTGCCGGGGCTCGGAACGGCGGCCTGAGCAACCGAGCGCCGGGGCCTTGCGTCCGGCCCCGCCTCCGTTACCTCGGCTCAGCGAGGCAGACCGGGAGAGCACCGTGACCACGCGCATCGAGCTGACCGCACCGGACGGCACCACCGCGACGCTCGCGACTGACGGGGCCGAGCCGGTCTCGTGGCGGGTCGGCGGGACCGAGTATCTCTGGAGCGGCGATCCCGAGCACTGGAACCGCCACGCGCCCTGGCTCTTCCCGGTGGTCGGCGCCTCGGCGGGCGGGCACGTGACGGTCGGGTCCGAGCGCTACCCGATGGCCCAGCACGGCTTCGCCCGGGACCTGCCCTTCGCGGTGGTCGATCGGAGCGCCGACGCGGTGACCCTGCGCCTGACCGACGGGCCCGAGACGCGGGCGCACTACCCGTTCGCGTTCCGGCTCGACATCGCCGCGCGGGTCCGCCCGGCGGGGCTCGACCTCGACGTGACCGTCGCCAATCCCGGCGCCGCCCCCCTGCCCTACGCCCTCGGCTTCCACCCGGCCTTCCCGTGGCCCTTCGCGGGCGGCACCCGCGCCCGCGACGGCGGCTACGCGGTCGCCTTCGAGAAGGCGGAGCGGCCCTTCGCCCCGCAGGTCGGCCCGGGCGGCCTGCTGCTGCGCGACGAGCAGCCGATCCCCCTCGCCGGGGACACGCTGCCCCTCGATCCGGCGCTCTTCACCGAGGCCTTCGTGTTCCGGAACGCCCGCAGCCGCTGGATGCGCTTCACCGGCCCCGGACGATCGATCCGCATGGAGATGGCGGATTTCCCCCACCTGGCGGTCTGGACCAAGCCGACCGCACCCTTCCTGTCGCTCGAGTGCTGGACCGGCTACGCCGACTGGTCGGACTTCGCGGGCGACCTCGCCGCGCGCGATTCGCAGCGCCTGCTCGCCCCGGGCGACGCGGCGCGCCACGGCGTCCGCCTGACGCTGGAGACCTAGCCCTTGCGGATCTGGGTGGCGCGGCCCGAGCCGGGAGCGACGCGGACCGGGGCGGCCCTGGCCGAACTCGGCCATGCGCCGCTGGTGGCGCCCGTCCTGGCCCTGCGGCCGACCGCGGCGGCCCCGCCCATGGGACCCTTCGCCGCGCTGCTGCTGACCAGCGCCAACGCGGTTCCGGCGATCCGCGACGCGCCGGCCCTGCACGGCCTCCCGGTCTTCGCCGTCGGCGCTCGGACGGCCGCCCTGGCCCGCGCGGCCGGTCTCGGCCCCGTCCGGGAGGGGCCGGGCGACGCCGCGGGCCTCGCCGGCTTGGTGGCGGCGACGCTGCCGCCCGGCCAGCCGCTCCTCCACGCGACGGGAGCCGAGCGCAAGCCGGAACCGGCGGCGACGCTCACGGCCGCCGGATTCCGGGTCACGGCCTTCGTGGCGTACCGGGCCGAACCGCTGGACCGCCTGCCGCCGGCGGTCGGCCGTGAACTCGCCGAGAACCGCCTCGAGGCAGCCCTTCACTATTCCCGGCGCAGCGCTGCCGTCGCCCTTGCCCTCGCGGATGGATCGGAGCACGGCGGAGCTTTCCGCCGGCTGAGGCATTACTGCCTATCGCCGGATGTTGCGGCACCCCTGGAAGCGGCCGGTGTTCCGGTCCATTTCGTCGCGGCACGCCCGCGCGAAGCGGACCTGCTCGGCGCCCTGACAGGGCGACCGGGCTAACCGCGCGGTGACAGGGAGGCCGGGCCGCCGTATCTCGCCCTCGCGCCCGGCGCCGCCGCGGTGTTAGGGGGGCGCGGCGACGCCGAAGAGTTGGAGGACTTGCCCGTGACGCCACCACCCAGCGACGCCGACAAGCCCGGCCCCGGCGGCCGGAAGCCGGACGCCGCGCCCGGCAAGCCCGGGCAGTCCAGCCCGCCCGGTGGCGCGTCCCGACCGGCCGCGACGTCGGCGTCCACAGCCTCCACGTCGGCCCCGACGTCCGCTTCCACGTCGGCCTCGATGTCGGCCTCCACCTCTTCCACCGCCGCCGGCGGCGTGCGGGGGCCGCAGGGATCCGCGTCCGGAACGCCGCCCAGGCCGGCGACCGACCCGGTCGTGACCGCCAAGCCCGGCACGACCGATCCGAAGGCCGACGCCGGCAAGCCGGTCTCCGGGACCGACGGCCTGAAGCCGTCGACCGGCCCGGCCGCCCAGTCGGCCGGTGCGAAGCCCGATCCCGTGACGGCGGGCGCCGCGTCCTCGGCCTCCGACGGCAGGACCGGAGCGTCCGCCTCGTCGTCGTCGACGGCCTCCACCGCCGCGTCCGGGATGTCCGGCGCGAAGATCGATCCGAAGGCCGCGCAGCCCGGAACCGGAACGCAGGGCGGTCCTCGTCCGGGGGGACCCGCACCCGGCGCCGCGGGCCCGGCGGCGGCGAGCGCGGTGACGGCCGGCCCGATCATCGACCTGAAGGCCAAGCGGATCCCGGATCCGGCGACAGCCGGCAAGGAGCCGGGCAAGGACGCTTCCAAGGACGCTTCCAGGGATACTTCCAAGGACGCCTCCAGGGACGGCAAGGAGCCGCCGAAGGGCCCGATCCCCGCGGTGGCCGCCGTCGATCCCAGCAGGAGCGCCGCCGCGCCCGCCGGCCGGGCCCGGGCCGGGTTCGGCTCGCTCGCGGCCGCGGGGCTGCTCGGCGGCGTGATCGGCGCCGGCCTGCTGTTCGGCGCCGAGAAGGCCGGGATCGGTCCCGACCCGCGCCTGAGCGCCCTGGACCAGAGGCTCTCCGGCCAGCTCGCGTCCCTCGACAAGCGTCTCGACGGGCTGGCTCCGCGCGATGCCGTGACGGCGCTCGACAAGCGCGTCGCCGCCGCCGAGGCGAGCGCCAAGCAGGCCCTGGACAAGTCTGGTGCGGCGCCCGCGTCCACCGCCGACGGGCAAGCGGCCGGTCAGGCCTCCGGTCAGGCCCCCGCCGTGCCGCCGGATCTCGTCGCCCGCCTCGACAGCCTCGACCAGCGCGTCGCGGCCCTGCAGGAGGAGCCGGGTCAGGAGCCCGGTCGCGACCAGCCGGCCGATTCGAAGCTCGGCGTGGTCCAGGACAACGCGAAGCAGATCGCCGACCTCGAGACCCGCCTGAAGGCGGTGGAGGATGGCGGCGCCAACAAGGGCGCGGCCGAGGAGGCCGCCCGGAAGGTCGCGGCGCTGCAGAGCGAGGTGGAGCAGAAGACCAAGGCGAACGCCGAGGCCGACGCGGCCCTGGGGCATCGCCTCGACGCGCTGCAGCAGGCCGTCGACGCGCGGGTGAAGGCCGCGACCGAGGCGATCCAGGCGGCGACCCAGGCGAGCCGCACCGCCGCCGAGGCCGGACAGGCCCAGGCCGCGGAGGCCGCGAAGGCGGTCGACCGGCGGCTGCAGGAGCAGGCCGACCAGATCGCCGCCCTGGACAAGAGCGTCGCGCAGCGCGCCGAGGCCAGCACCGTCCAGGCGGCGCTCCGGGTCGTCGTCGCCGACCGCGTGGCGGCCGCCCTGGAATCCGGGACGAGCTACGCCGAGCCGCTCGCGACCCTGCGCAAGCTCGATCCGGGGACCGACGCGCAGGCCAAGGCCCTGGCGCCCTTCGCCGACGGCGGTGCTCCCTCGGCTGGGGATCTTGCCGACACGTTCCGGCCGATCGCCGAGCGGATCGCGGCCAAGCGGCAGGCGCAGCGGGCCAAGAGCGCGGCCGAGACCGGCGATTTCCGCACCAAGCTCCTCAGCATGGCCGACGGTCTCGTGCAGATCCGCAAGGCCGACGCACCCGCTCCCGAGGCCGCGGACGATCCGGAGAGCAAGGTCCAGGCGGCCCTCGACCGCGGCGACCTGCCGGCGGCCTCGGCGGCCTTCGCGGCGCTCCCGGCCGAGGCCCGGGAGCAGGCCGGGGATTTCGGCGCCAAGCTCAAGGCCCGGGCCGAGGCCGAGCAGGCCGTGCGCGCGCTGCTCGACGGCGCCTTCAAGGCCCTGCCGGTCGGCGCCGCCCAGCCGGCCCAGGCCGCCCCCGGGCGCTAGGCCGGTGAGGGCCCCGATCCGCGCGTTGCGCGGCCGCACCATCTCCGAGCGGGCGCGCAGGCGCCCCGCTCCTCCCGCACCCCGCGACGGCCGCCAGCCGGCCGCCGACAGGAGATACTGACCCCATGTGGCGCGCCCTCGCCTTCCTGGCCCTGCTCGCACTCGCCGCCTTCGGGGCGGTCTGGATCGCCGACAGGCCCGGCACCGTCACCGTCGTCTGGAACGGCTACCAGATCGGCACCAGCCTCGCGGTCGCCCTCGTCGGCGTGATCGCGGCGGCGATCGTCCTGGGCGTCCTCTGGGCGATCGTGCGCGGTGTCATCGGCCTGCCCGAGGCCCTGGTCCGCGGCTCGGCCGAGCGGCGCCGGGCCAAGGGCCTCTCGGCCCTCTCCCGCGGCATGGTGGCGGTGGGCTCGGGCGATCCCCTGGCGGCCCGCCGCTTCGCGGGCGACGCCGAGCGGCTCCTCGGCACCGAGCCGCTGACCCTGCTGCTGAAGGCGCAGGCGGCGCAGATCTCCGGCGACCGGGACGCGGCCGAGAGCGCCTTCCAGCGCATGGTCGACGATCCCGAGACCCGGGTCCTGGGCCTGCGCGGCCTGTTCGTCGAGGCCCGGCGCCGCGAGGACGAGACGGCCGCCCGCGCCTACGCCACCGAGGCCGCCCGCCTCGCCCCGAGCGTGACCTGGGCCAACGAGGCACTTCTGGAGGCGCAGAGCGCCGACGGCGACTGGGCGGCCGCCCTGGAGACGATCGAGCGCCGCTCGTCCCTCGGACTGATCGACAAGGCCGCGGCCCGACGCCAGCGGGCGGTGCTCCTCACCGCCATCGCTGGCGAGCGCGAGGCCGGCGAGCCGGAGATCGCCACGGAGCGGGCCCTGCAGGCGGTCAAGCTCGCCCCCGACCTCGTGCCGGCGGCCTGCATCGCCGGCCGCCTCCTCGCCCGTCGCGGCGACGTCAAGAAGGCCGCCCGGATCGTCGAGGCGGCCTGGAAGGCCAATCCCCATCCCGACCTCGCGAAGGTCTATCTGGGCCTGCGTCCCGGCGATTCGGTCCGCGACCGCCTCGCCCGCGCCGAAGTCCTGGCGAAGCTGTCGGTCTGGGACCCCGAATCCCGCCTCGCCCTGGGCCAGGCCGCCCTCGACGCGCGGGACTACAAGCGGGCCCGCGAGGCCGTGAAGCCCCTGCTCTCCGACCGTCCGACCGCCCGGGCCTGCCTGATGATGGCGGCCATCGAGGAGGCCGAGCACGGGGCCGCTTCCGGTCAGGCCCGCGAGTGGCTGGCCCGGGCCGCCCGCGCCCCGCGCGACCGCGTGTGGATCGCCGACGGCATCGCCACCGATACCTGGGCGCCGGTCTCGCCGGTGACCGGGCGCCTCGACGCCTTCGCGTGGCGCGAGCCCCCGAACACGCTCGGTGCCGCGCCCGCGATGGAGCCGGAGGCGGACGCCGCCGGCACGGCCCTCGTGCCGGCGGCCCCGAACGCCGCGGCGCCGGGCGCCAGACCGCTCGCCTCATCGGTCCCCGTGTCGCCTCCGACCGTGTCCCCCGCCGCCGCGACTGCTCCGGTCCCGTCGCCGACACCCGCGTCGACCTCCGCGTCGGCCCAGGCCGCGTCCTCGGCCTCGGTCGCGTCCGCGGCGTCGACCTCCACCGGCCCGATCCCGACCGTCCTTCCGGCGAAGGCGAGCGCCTCGAAGGCGGCCGGTGCCGACCCGGTCTCGGCCGGGATGGCGTCCGCGGCGCTGCCGCCTTCCGGCTCGGGTGAGCGGCCGGTTCGTCGGATCGGGTGACCGGTTTCACGGCGCGCCGGCCGTCCGAGCGCGAGATGACAGGAGCGCCGCGGGGTCACGGACACGCCGGGGCGTTCGACTATTGCAAGTTGAATGAGCCGGCGCGCCGTGTAGCTTGTCGTGAGCTGCCGACCGAGGATCCGATCATCCCCCAGCCCGCTCACAGCCCGCGCGCGCCGTCGATCCGGTCGGATCGGAGGGGCGTCCCGCGTCGCCGGGTGCGCCCGTGACCGTCCTCGAGGAGGACGGCGAGCCGCGGCGGCAGGTCGGGGCCCTGCCGTTCCGGCACGGGCGGGACGGCAAGACCAAGATCCTGCTGGTGACCTCCCGGGAGAGCCGCCGCTGGGTCATCCCCAAGGGATGGCCGATGAAGGGTCGCAAGCCGTTCGAGGCGGCCGCGCGGGAGGCCTACGAGGAGGCCGGCCTGCGCGGTGCGGTCGGCAAGCGGCCGATCGGGCTGTACCTCTACCAGAAGCGTTTGAGGAACCTCGACACCGTCCTGTGCCAGGTGAAGGTGTTTCCGCTGGAGGTGCGCAAGCAGCTCAAGCATTTCCCGGAGGCGCGCCAGCGGGAACTCCGATGGTTCACCCCGTCGGACGCCGCCGAGGCCGTGTCCGAGCCCGGGCTCGCCGCCCTGATCCGGGCCGCATCGCGCACCTAAAACGGCGCGGAAGCGCAACACGGCGTTGCCAACCCGGCGGCGATCCGTTATGGCCCCACTCGGCCGGACGGAGACGCCCTCGCGGGAGCGCCCCGGTCACCTGCTGCGGTAGCTCAGTGGTAGAGCACTTCATTGGTAATGAAGAGGTCGAGAGTTCAATCCTCTCTCGCAGCACCAGAAACCTTCCCGATCTCGCAATCAGTTCGGACGATGCTAACGGTTCCCTAGCGGAACCCGTCGCAGACTGAGGATCGCGTCGGCTGCCCGGCCGACACCATCCGCTGAAGGGGACGCGCGGACGTGAACTCGACAGCCCTGTTCACCATGCTGGGCCTCGTCATCGGATGGGCGGTCCTGGCCGGCGCGGCCCTGATCACCGGGCGGGTCGCCACCTTCGCGTTCCTGATCCTGACGCTGATCGCCCTCTACCTCTACGTGCCGTGGGTGCGGCTGCGGGCGAGCGGGATCGACGGGTCCAGCCGGCCGGTCCGGTTCTGGACCAACGTCGCCATGCTGGCCGTCAGCCTCGCCGCCTGCCTCGCCTTCGGGATCATGCTCGCCCGGCGCACCGGGCTCCTGTAGGCGCTCGTAGAGCGGCGCGTTCCGCGGCCGCGCCGCGCGCGCCCGGCGATCCCGAGAGAACTGTCCCCTGTCCGACCACCGAGCGCCCTCACGCGGCGCATCGCGGGCAGAGAAAGCGGCCGCTGATCCGGTCATTCGCGGCGCCCCTTAACATGGGTGAAGCGCCCTTAACTTACATTGTGTAATTCTGGCCGGTTAGGCGCGGCCCTGATCGTGGATTTTCACGACAATACCCTGGCGCGGCGCGGGAAAATGCGTTCGGTCAAATATTGATCGTTATAAAATTCGCGAAAGATCGAACCGTGGTCCCGAGGCGGGGTTGGACAGGGTGCGAGGCGCGATGCTCCCACGGAGTACCGGGCCGACGGCCGATCGTGCGGTGGGCTTGAGCACGCCGTGCCTCTCGCGAGGGACAGACATCATGTACTATCACGACAAGCGGCTTCAGTACCCGGTCAAGGTCGACAGCCCCGACCCGATCTACGCCCGCATGCTCCAGCAGGCGATTGGCGGCATCGAGGGCGAGATCCGGGTCGCCTTCCAGTACTTCTTCCAGGCCTGGGGGAACCGCGCCCCAACGACCAAGTACCGCGACATGCTGCTCAATACGGCCACCGAGGAGATCGGCCATATCGAGATGCTCGCGACTGCGGTGGCGCTGAACCTCGAGAACGCCCCTACCAAGGTCCAGGAGGCCGGGGCGGCCGACGCGATCGTCGGTGCCGTGATGGGCGGCGAGAACCCGCGCCACATCGCCGAGGGCATGCTGCACAAGACGCTGCTGTCGACCGGCATGGCCGCCTTCCCGGGTAATTCCGACGGCCAGTCCTTCGACATGAGCCACATCTACGCCAGCGGCAACATCGCGGCCGACATGTACTGCAACGTCGCCGCCGAGAGCACCGGGCGCGTCCTGGCGGTGCGGCTCTACAACGCCACCAACGATGCGGGCATGCGCGACATGTGGAGCTTCCTCATCGCCCGGGACACGATGCACCAGCAGCAATGGCTGGCGGTGATCGAGGAACTCGGCGGCCACGCCGGAACGCTGCCGATCCCGAACTCCTTCCCGCAGGAGAAGGAGAACCAGAAGTTCAACTACAACTTCTTCTCGACGTCGGCGGACGGTTCGCCGCCGCCGGCCGGGCGCTGGACCCAGGGCCCGTCGCTCGACGGCAAGGGCGAGTTCAGCGTCGTCCAGAACCAGCCGATGGGCGAGGAGCCGGTGCTCGGCCCGGCTCGGCCCGACAGCGGTGCCGAGAGCCAGCAGATCGGCTGATCCGCCGGCCGGGACGGCTCACCCGAGGTCGCGGCGCTCCGGTGCGCCGCGACCCGCGCGCGGACGGGAACAGGTGGCTCGCAGGACGGTGACACGCGGCACGCTCGTCGACGGTCGTGTCTGCCTCGCCCGGACCGACGCGGAGCGCGCCCCGCTGGTCCGGCGACTGGCGCGGATCGAGGGTCAGGTTCGAGGATTGCGGGCGATGGTCGAGGCCGACAGGCACTGCCTCGACGAGATCCAGCAGATCCGGGCCGCCACTGCGGCATTGCGCGAGGTCGGCCTCCTGATCATCGACCAGCACGTCGCCGCGGGGCTCCGCCTCGCGGCGCGCGATCCGGACCGGGAGGCGGTGATGGCGGACCTCCTTCGGGTTCTGCGGGCGGCCATGGCGGAGGCCGGATAGGCGCGGGCGGCCGGCCCGCACCCCCCGGCGCCCACGCTCAGTGCTTGGTCAGCATCTCGACGACGGTGCCTGGCCCGATGCGCGCCGAGAAACGGGCCAGCCGGCTGCGGCTGGGCTCCTCGAGACCGCCGGCATGCGCGAAGGTCGTCAGGGCGATGCCGACGAGGAACCGGGCCTCCTCGACGGTCACGGCCCGGCCGCTCAGGGTGCTGGCCGCGCCCCGAACGGCGAGGACGGCCTCCTGGAAGGCGGGATCGTCCTCGAGATCCGAGAGCCGGGTCATGGGCACGATCCCGCGGTCGAGAGCGTCCTGCGGCCGCCCCGCTCGGGGCGGGCATTCGCAGCAGCGAGATCTTCGCGTGCGCTGCCGCAGATACGGCCGTGCGGCGAACAGTTTTCCGGTACGTATGACGTCATCGAACTCCCTCATTCCGTCGACATCTCTGTCGCGATTGTCGCGGAGGCCAGCATATATTGATCCGAAGATGTGCCCATCCGCTGATCTATGTTGCGGCGGATGCGGCGTATTCAGCGATTAATGGCGCCACGCGATTTTTCGTACCCTTCAGGTGATCGGCTATCATGCTCGAACTCTCGCTCGACGCTGATACAATCGACGCGCAGGGCCCCCGGCTCCCCGACAGCGTGCAGTATCACCTCGGCCATCTGCTCGCGGCGACCTACGCGCAGGACAACGCCGAGCCGACCATCGCGGATCGCTTCGCCGAACTGCTGAGGCTGCTCGACGGCGCCTTCGGCCGGGCGCAGGACGGGCGCGAGAAGGCGTTCCAGGCCTCGCTCCTCGCCCTGGTGCCGAACCTGCAGCGCTTCGCCCGCTCGCTCCTGCGCAGCCATGTCGGTGCCGACGACCTCCTGCAGAACACGCTCCTCCGGGCCTGGCGCTCGCGCGCGAGCTTCGCGCCGGGCACGAACCTTGAAGCGTGGCTGTTCACCATCATGCGCAACCAGTTCTACAACGAGCACCGCAAGCGTGGGCGCGAGGTGCAGGACGAGGACGGCGCGCAGGCGGAGCGGATGGTCTCGCTGCCCGAGCAGGGTGGCCATCTCGACCTGAGCGACGTCCAGGCCGCCCTCGACCGCCTGGCGCCGCCGATGCGGCAGGCGCTGGTGCTCGTGGCGATCGAGAACCTCACCTACGAGGAGACCGCCGCCGTCATGCAGTGCCGCATCGGCACGGTGAAGAGCCGGGTCTGGCGGGCCCGGACGCAGCTCGCCGAGATGCTGGGCTACACCGGCCTCGAGGTCGGCAGCGACGACATCATGCTGGCCGCCGCGGGACCGAAGGGCCGGAAATCCACCGCTGTCTCGTGACGGCGACCGGCGGACGGGGTCGCTAGGGACCCGCCTCTGCGCGTAGGGTCGATCCCCGATCCCGGGCTCGAGGAGCCGCCGTTCCCCATGTCGCCGCTCCCCATGCTGCCGCGCGCCGTGATCGCCGCTGCCGTCGTGTTCGGCCTCGCCCTTTCGTCGGCGGCGGTGGCGGCGCGGACCGCACCGGGACCCGCAGCGCGGGCCTGGCTCTCCGACCTCGTCACGCGGATCGATGCCGCGGACCGCGCCGGGACGCGGCCGGGACCGGGCCGTGGCCGCGGAACCGTGGTCGTCCACGTGCAGATCGCCGCGGACGGTGTGGTTCAGGGCGCGGAGATCGAGGAGAGCTCGGGCTCGGCGAAGCTCGATCAGCGGGCGCTCCGCGCCGTGCAGGGCATCAGTCCGGCGCCCGCGCCGCCCGCCGCACTCCTGGGTGTGGACGGGATCGTCGATCTCAGCATCCCGGTCGCGCTCGGCCACTGAGCCCGCGCCGAGTATGCATCTGCCGGCCGGACCCCAATCCCGGCGGCGTCGCTGGACCGGTCAGCGGCTCGGGCCGGTATCGGTGCTGATATAGGCCCCGACGAGATAGCCGGCCTGGAGAGCGGTGAGGTAGGCGAAGAGCAGCAGCACCTTCTCGGCGTCGAACTGGGCCCAGACGAAGATCGAGAGGGCCAGCCACCCGAGGGTGACCAGCATCGAGCTGGCCATCAGAACCGATGCCCGATACCGCCAGCCCTCCCATATGCCCACCGCGAAAAGCAGGGCCGCAACCAGCAACAGGCCGTCTCCTTCCGCGCGAACAGATAAAATTTTACGCGCTAAACCTCTGGTATCTCGAAGATTTTCGACCGCGCGCCCGACATTCGGGGGGGAGTTTTAATTTTGCATTAACTCGGCCCGTCCGCTGGGGCCGTCCGTCATAGGACGACCCGGTCACGGTCCGAGTCCAGCAACGCCTCCACTCCGCGCCGGCCGCTCGGCGGGCCGGGGATGCAGAATGCGAGCCAAGCAGACGGCGGCGCCGACCGGCAGTTTCACCGGCGATCCATCATTGATAAGGTCGATAATAGAAATCGATTGCATCTGTTTGGATCATGTTGCTCTGCAGCGTAGATATCCCCTCGAAGCCGGGCACGCCCCGGACAACGAGAGGACTTCAGATCATGACCGTTCGCACCATCGTTCTCGCCGCCCTCGCTGCCGTTCCGATGATCGGGGCCGCCCGCGCCGACGAGAGCATCGCGCTGACCCCGCCGCTCTATCGCGAGCAGGCCCGTCCCACGGCCGCCGTGCGGCCGGCCTCCGAGCTGGCCACGACGCCGCGTCTCGTCCCGGCGAGCCCGGCCTCGCGCCGGGTCGTCGCCACCGCGGTCCCGGCCCGCTGAGGCGGGGCGTGTCCGCGATCCGGCGTCACCGGGTCATCCGGTGGCGCCGGCCGCAAAGCCGGGCCGGTACGAAGCGTCAGCCTAGCCGTCAGGCCGGGCAGGGTTTTCCCCCCGGCAGAACCACCTCGCTCTGCCCGTTGTAGATCTCGCCGCCGCGCACCGGCCAGATCTTCTTGTACCGGAAGGTCCACCGCGTCAGGTTCGAGAGGACCGGGAAGATCGGGTGGTAGGTCATCGTGACTTCTGACACGACGAAGCGGTCGCCGTTCCGGGTCATCCCGGCGGGCGGTGCGCCGAGCGAGGAGCCCGCCGTGCGGGCCTGTCCGTTGGACTCGGCGCTCGAGCAGACCTTGGTCGCCGCCGAGCTGCCGTCGCTGTAGGTGCCCGCCGCCGTGAGCACGATGCTCGCCCGGCTCACGTCGTAGGGGTTGGAGATCGCGCTCGTCGCGGCGAAGACCGGCTTGAGGTCGGCGTAGCTGCCGCGCGAGATCAGGTCCGCCATCGTGGCCGCCGCGTTGTCGAGCCGCTTCCCGATCATGTAGGCGCGGGGCAGCTCGATCGACCCCATCAGGATCAGCAGCAGGATCGGGGCGATCACGCTGAACTCGATCGCGCTCACGCCCTCCCGGTCGCCGATCAGGCGGATCAGGCGGGCGCGCAGGCGACTGCTCAGCACGGCTTGGGCTCGTAATCCTCGGCCCGGAAGATCTCGGTCGTGACCAGCAGCTGAGTCTTGTCGGCCATGATCCGGCCGGTGAAATCCAGCATCTGGAACAGCCGCATCACCGGCACGGCGACCCGGACCGTGACGGTGTCGCCGCCCTGCGGGCACTCGAACCGCTGGCCGAAGCCCGGCGTCCAGGTCTTCGTGGCCTTGTCGAACGGCTCCGCCGGCTGCGAGGTCGAGAACGAGGGCGTCCGGGAGACGTCGAGGCGCAGGTCGGCGCAGGGGAACAGCGCCGAGGGGCCACTGCAGACGATCTTGCGGAGGCGCTCACTCGGATCGCCGCCGTCGGAGCCGTCCTGGAAGGTGCCGGTTCGCAGCTGCCGGACACTCCGGTCGACCGCGATATCCAGCGTCTGCTGCTCGATCGCGATGACGCCGGATTCCGCCACGACGCCCAGGAGGGCCAGGAACGGCGCGGCCAGGAGCGCGAACTCCACCGCGGAGGCGCCGGTCCGGTGGCCGGCGAACCGTCGGACGCGTCCGGCCGTGCCGGCGCGGCCCTCGGTCCCGCCCGGACGGCGGACGGTCGCGACGCGCCGAAAGATGCCCATCATGCCAAACGAACTCTGCAGGTTCGTGCCTGCGGCCGTCCGGCCGTAGAGGCGCGGACGAAAATAACCCTATGATGAGGCCGTTTAAAAACGGTTCAAATCTGGGTAGAAATTGCGGGTTCAGCAAGATTTTGCGGCCGCGACATGTGATGAGGACGCGAATTCACCCTGAGGTTGTGTGCTGTTGTGTTCATTCGGCGGCCGGCCGGTGAGGCGATCAGTCGTCGAGACTGTGCCGGGCATTGTGCGGCCGCATATAGAAGTTGTTCACAGCTAAAGGCGGCTCTATCGCGTGGCGATAGCTTCGCGGTGCTCGGACGCCACGGATTTTTAGGAGCTGTGCCTTAGGCCAACGGTCCGGTGGCCGGTGCCGCCGCAGCCGCCGATCCGGTCCCGCCCTGGGAGACGCGTCCATTTCCCTGTTCTGGAGAGTGCTCCGCGCCGGCCCGCGGGCCCTGACGGACCGGTCGGGCTCGGTCGCCCTGACCTTCGGCCTGAGCGCCGTGGTGCTGCTCGGCCTGACCGGGGGCGGCATCGATTACGCCCGCCTCGCCTCGCGGCGCAGCCAGCTCCAGAACGCGGCCGATGCCGGAGTCCTCGCGGCCGGCAACTACCTCAAGCTCGCCGTCTCGACCTCGGCGGCGGCCAAGAGCATCGTGGTCGACACAGTCCACGCCCAGGCGGCGCCGCGGCCCGAGAGTCCCTACGCCCTCCGGGTCGACGTGGCGGACGACAAGACCAGCGTCGCCACGACGGTCGACGAGACCGTCAAGCTCGCTTTCGGCGGCTTCGTCGGGGTGCCCACCGTCAAGGTCTCGGTCCGCTCGACGGTCCGCGTCGTCGGCAAGATGCGCCTGTGCCTCCTGACGCTGGACCCCCTCGCCGCCGGCGCGTTCGAGCTGGAGAAGAGCGCCGAGGTGACCGCCCAGGATTGCTCGCTCTACAGCAACTCGCAGAGCCCGCGCGGCATGGTCGGCAAGGACAGCGCCTATGCCCGGGCGCAGACGATCTGCACGGCGGGCGGCTTCGACGGCGCCCGCGCGAATTTCGCGCCGCCGCCGCAGACGGGTTGCCCGCCGATCCAGGACCCCCTGAAGGACCGGGCAGCGCCGCCGGTCGGCGCGTGCACGGCGATCCCGTCCTCGGCGAACAGCAAGCGCGACACCTCCGGCAACCTCGTCGACCAGAGCGCCACCCTCGATCCGGGCACCTATTGCGGCGGCCTGTACATCACCAAGAACGCCTCCGTGACGCTGCGCGCCGGCATCTACGTGATGAAGGACGGCCCGCTCATCGTCGACAAGAATGCCGCCATGACGGGGACCGACGTCGCCTTCTACTTCACCGGCAACAAGGGCGGTCTGCTCTTCGACAAGAAGACCACGATCAGCCTGTCGGCGCCGACCACCGGCCCCATGGCCGGCCTGCTGATGATGGAAGAGCGCACGGTCAGCGATCCCGTCGACCCCGCGGCGATCCTCGCCGGCCTGGTGGACCAGACCGTCACGCCGCTGCTGCCTGCGCCGCCGCCACCGCCGCCGACCCCGCCGCCGCTGGCCGCGACCAAGCCCATGCGGACCTACCGCATCATCAGCGACAACGCGCGGACCATGCTGGGGACGCTCTACCTGCCGGCCGGCCGCGTGGTGATCGACGCCGACAAGCCCGTCGCCGACCAGTCGGCCTACACGGTGATCGTGGCCCAGCAGGTCAACCTGTACCAGGGCCCGAACCTCTATCTGAACGCGAATTACGACGGGACCAGCGTGCCGGTGCCGAAGGGGGTCGGACCCCTCTCGGGCAAGCTGCTGCTGTCCCAGTAGGGAGGACGCGATGCGGATCCTGCGTCGACTACTCGTCGCCTGGGAGTGACACGGTGCTCGCGCTGATCCTCGACGATTCCGAGATGAACAACCTGCTGATCATGCAGGCGCTCAAGCCGGTGGCCGACTGCGAGCCGGTCGCCTTCACGTGCCCCGTGACGGCGCTCGACTTCCTGCGGGCGCATGTCGACCGGATCGGGGTCGTCGTCACCGACTACGACATGCCCGGCCTGACGGGCCTCGAGGTGATCGCGGCGGCGCGGGCGGTCCCGGGCTTCGCGCACGTGCCGATCGTGATGGTGACGAGCCTCGACCAGCGCAGCCTGCGCCACGAGGCTCTGCGTGCCGGCGCCACCGACTTCCTCGGCAAGCCCTGCGATCCCGTGGAGATCCAGGCGCGCATCACCAACCTGATGAAGATCAGCGCGGCCCACCGGCAGGAGCAGGACCGGGCCGCGTGGCTCGCCCGCGAGGTCGCGGCGGCGGTCGCCGTCATCGAGGCGCGGGAGCGCGAGATCATCGCCCTGCTGATGCGGGCCGCCGAGCACCGCGACACCGATACCGGCGACCACATCGCCCGGGTGGCCGGCTACGTGGGCGTCATCGCCCGGAACCTCGGCTTCGGCCCGGAGGAGATCCGGATCCTGAAGCTCGCCTCCACGATGCACGACGTCGGCAAGATCGGCGTGCCCGACGCGATCCTGCTCAAGCCCGGACCGCTCTCCGCCGAGGAGCGCGCCGAGATGGAGAAGCACGCCGAGCGCGGCCGGCGGATCCTGGAGGGCAGCACCTCCGACGTCGTGCGGCTCGCCGCCGAGATCGCCGAGAGCCACCACGAGCGCTGGGACGGCACCGGCTACCCGAAGGGCCTGCGCGGCGAGGGGATCCCGCTCTCGGGCCGCATCGTGGCTGTGGCGGACGTGTTCGACGCCCTGGTGACCGAGCGGCCCTACAAGGCGGCCTGGCCGCTCGAGCGGGCGCGGGCCTTCGTGGCGGACCAAGCCGGCCGCCACTTCGACCCGCGCTGCGTCGAGGCGTTCCTCGCGGGCTGGGACGCGGTGGCGCGGACCTGCCTGCGCGCCGCCGCCTGATCCGCTCCCCGGTACCGTCGCCCTACCGCCCCTCCCCGTCCCCCCCCCCGCGATCGGGCCCGACCGGGCCACCTGAAGGAGCCGAGCGTGCATCTCGCGTGGCTGAGGCCGAGGCGCTCCCTGGCGGGCCGGCTGGCTCTGGCGGTGACCGGCGCCGTCACGGCGGCGCTCGTCCTGGCGGCGGCCCTGTCGGTCTGGCGCGAGGTCGCCCGCTACGCCGCCGACAAGCAGGCGGCGCTGGAGGCCGTCGCGCAGGTCTTCGCGCATGGGGGCGCCCGGGCCACCGCGGCGGGCGACGCCGACGGGGCGGACGCGTCGCTGCGGGCGATCGGCAAGGTGCCGTCCATCGTCTACGGGGCGATCGAGCGGCCGGACGGGTCCGTGCTCGCCGAGCAGGGGATCGGCCTGCGCCTGACCCGGGACGCCGCCCAGGACGGCGCGGACCTGTCGCTCCTGCACCTGCTCGCCACCCGCAGCCTCCAGGCGACCGCGCCGATCGTGGAGAACGGGGTCCCGGTCGGTCGGGTCGTGCTGATCGGCGAGACCGACGACATCCTCGGCCATCTCTGGGCCGCCGCGCAGAACGCCGCGCTGGCGGCGCTGCTCGCCGTCGCGATCGGCGTCGGCGTGTCGCTCTACCTGCAGCGCAGCGTCACGCGCCCGCTCGCCGCCCTCGCCCGCACCATGGAGGCGGTCCGCCTGCGCCACGACTACGCGCAGCGCGCGCCCGTGGGCGGCGACGACGAGGTCGGCGCGCTGGCGCGGACCTTCAACGACCTGCTCTCAGCGGTGAACGAGCGCGATCACCGCCTCGCCGCCCACAGCGCCCACCTCGAGGCGGAGGTCAGCGCCCGGACGGCCGACCTGAGCGAGGCCAAGCAGGCCGCCGACGCCGCCAACGCCGCCAAGTCGGCCTTCCTGGCCACGATGAGCCACGAGATCCGGACCCCGATGAACGGCGTCCTGGTCATGGCCGAGCTGCTGGCGGGGTCCGACCTGCCGGCGCGCCAGCGCCGCTACGCCGAGGTCATCGCCCGGTCCGGCCGGTCGCTCCTGGCGATCATCAACGACATCCTCGACTTCGCGAAGGTCGAGGCGGGCAAGCTCGAGCTCGAGCGCGTGCCCGTGAGCCCCGCCGAACTCGCCGACACCGCGGTGACGCTCTTCGCCGAGCGGGCCCGGACGGCCGGGCTCGACCTCGCGGCCGAGGTCGGGCCGGAGGTGCCGCGGGCGATCCTCGGCGACCCGGTCCGCCTCGGACAGGTGCTGAGCAACTTCGTGTCGAACGCGCTGAAGTTTACCGAGGCCGGCCACGTCGCCGTCCGGATGACGGTCGATGCCGCCGACGGGTGCCTCGTGATCGCCGTCTCCGACACCGGGATCGGCATCCCGCAGGACAAGCTGGCGACGATCTTCTCGGCCTTCTCGCAGGCCGACCAGTCGACGACCCGCCGGTTCGGCGGCACCGGCCTCGGGCTCTCGATCGCCCAGCAGATCGTCGCCGCGATGGGCGGCACCGTGGCGGTGACGAGCCGCGTCGGCGCCGGCTCGACCTTCTCGGCGCGCATCCCCGTCACGGTCGCCGAGCCGGCCTGCCCGGTCCGGCGCCGCGACGCGGTGCCGGCCGCGATCGCGCTCGACATGGCCGGCCCCGCCACCCGCGCCGCCCTCGCGGCCGGCCTGCGCGCGGCCGGCTTCGTGCCGGTCGCGCCGGGGAGCGCCGCCGACCACTGGATCGGCGACGCGGCCGCCCTCGTGGCGGCGGGCCGCCGGCCGGACCGGGCCGTGCGGGTGCTCGCGGTCGCGGGACCGGGCGACGGCGCGGCCGACGCGGCGCTCCGCGCCGGTCTCGCCGACGCGGTGCTGCGCTGGCCGGTGACCCAGGCGGAGTGGCAGCCCGTCCTGGCGGCGCTGGCCGCGGGCGACGCCCTCGCCGCGGCCGACTCCCCGGCCTCGCCCGCCGGCACGGAGGAGGCGCTCCCGCGATTCCCGGCCGCGCGGGTGCTCGTCGCCGACGACAGCGCGGTCAACCGCGAGGTGGCCCTCGAGGCGCTGGCCCGCTGCGGCGTGACCGATGTCGTGACCGTCGAGGACGGGGCCGCGGCGGTGGCGGCCGCCGAGACGCAACGCTTCGACCTGATCCTGATGGATGGCAGCATGCCGGTCCTGGACGGCTTCGCGGCCGCGCGGCGGATCCGGCAGCGCGAGGCGGCCACCGGCGGGCGCGTCCCGATCGTCGCCCTCACCGCGCACGTCCTCGGCGAGGCCGCCGACGCCGCGGCGGCGGCCGGCATGGACGGGACGCTCCTGAAGCCCTTCACGCTGCGGCAACTCGCCGACCTGCTGCAGGCGCAGGTCCCGGCGCTCCGCGTCGCGCCGGCTGCCGCCGCGGCGCATACCGTGACGCCGGCCCCGGTCGCTCCGCTCGCCGCGCCGGCCGTCGCGAACGCCGCCGACGACCTCATCGACGCCGAGGTGATCGACGGGCTGCTCGGCCTCGGGGACGGCGCCTTCCTCGACCGCGTCCTCGACTTGTATCGGGCGCAGGGGCCGGTGGCGCTCGCCGGTCTGAGAGCCGCCCTCGCCGCCTCCGACCAGCCGGCGATCGCCCGGGCCGCGCACAGCCTCAAGTCGATGAGCGCGAATGTCGGCGCGCGCGTCCTCGTGGCGCGGCTGCGCGTCATCGAGGAGGACGCGCGGAACGCGGCCTGCGTCGAGCGGGCGGACGCGTGCGACGCCCTGGACAGCCTGCTCGCCGCGACGATCCGCGGCCTCGAGGAGCGGACGCGGTCCCGGGCGGCGGCCGCCTAGGATCGTCGCGGGCGACCCCGGCGGCCGTCGGCCCGGCCCTTCGAACCGTTCAGGAAAAGTATTCCATCGGGAGACCGCCCGATTTCGCAGACCTGCCCTGCGATTCGGCATCTGGTATGCCAGCAGGGCCCGCCGTACGGTTGCGCTTCCTCCCAAGCACTCCCTCAGCCCGCCCGGTTCGCCGCGGCGGGCTTTTTCGTCGGCGCTGCCGGCGGGCCGCGGACCGTCCCGACCGCGTCCGCGCGCCGACCCGGCTCGGGATCAGGTGATGAGCATGCGGCGGGTGAACATCGCGGCCGCGAACAGCACGGCGGCGCCGGCGGTGATGATGCTCGTCATCAGGATGCGGCGCGGCTCGGTCGAGGATCCGGCCTTGATGGGCTCGACGATCGGCACCAGGGCCACGACCTGCTGCTGGGCCACGATGCGGGCCCGGTCATAAGCCAGCTGCACGTCGCGGTGATACTTCTCGGCATTCTCGCGCTCGTGCTCGAGATCCTCGAACCGCGTGAGCGCGTCCGAGAGGCGCCGCTTCTCGGTCGGCGCGGTGCCGGCCAGCTGCTGCTGGACCCGCGCGATGTTCGCGTCGAGATCGCCGATCTGCTGCTTCAGGTCGACGATGCTGCGGGATTGCGGGCCGAGGTCCCGCTGGAGCACCGCCAGCTGGACGGCGAGCTTCGTGCGCGTCTCCCGCAGTTCCGAGACCGACTTGATGGTGGCGGTGTTCGACTTGATGACGTCGAGCACGCCCTCGCGGTTGCGCAGCTCGTTCAGGGCGGCGTTGGCCTTGGCCTCGCGCTCCTCCGCGAGCTTCAGGACGCGCGTGCTCACGTCGAGGGCGTCCTTCCGGGACGGCAGGCTGAGGTCGTTCAGCATCCGCTCCGTATCCGTCATGACCGCCTTGGTGATGGCGAGCGACTCGTCGGGATCGAAGGCCTCGACGGTCAGCGACATGATGCCGGACGCCGATTCGACGTCGACGTCGACCCGGCGGCGCCAGTACCGCAGGAACTTCTCGACCGGCTTCTCCGGGTTGAAGCGGGAGAACATGTCGATGTCGTCCCGACCGAACCACGCGCGGATCGGGAGTTCCGCCGCGACCGCTTCGACCATGGGCCGGCTGTGGATGTATTCCTGCGCGATGAGCGTTTCCTGGGCGACGGTCGCCTTGATCACACCGGCATTCGTGCCGACCGTGTCGGGCGTCGCCTTGTCGGCGGTGCCGATGGTCGGCCGGATCGCGAACCGCGCCTCGGTGACGTAGCGGTCGGAGGCGATCAGCCCGTAGTAGATCCCGGCGGCCAGGGTCGGCAGGACGAAGCAGACGACGAACAGGAGCGGCAGCCAGGGGTCGCTTTTGACGTGGCTCTGGTACGAGCGCACGCCCTTCTTGGTGTCGGGCAGGCCCGGGAGGCGCGCGAACTGCCGCAGCGACTGCGCGATCACCTTATTCCGGTCGATGCCTTTCAGAGGCCGGCCCTGGGCTTTCTCGACCTGCATGTCCATCGTTGCTTCTCGAAGCTCGGGCTTGCGCGGGCGTCGTCGACCCGCGCGGCTTTCACGCCGCTCGCGCAGCCCATCACACGGACAGGCGGCGAAAGCATGTCAGCCGCGCCGTGCTCCCTCCCCCGTGCGGGAGGGCGTTGGGGAGCGGCAGGACGCTTCGAGGTGGAGCGCGCCGTAGAGCCGCTGGGTCCGGATGTGCTTCGTCCGGACGGACCTGATCCCCGACCGGGCGCTCCGCGAGAGCAGGCCTCTCCCGACGGATCTCGGGCCTGACCGAGATCCGCGCCGGACCGGTCGGGACCGGCCCTAAGGACTGTCCGCGATCGTGACCTGATCGGCGACACCGTCGGTCTTGCCGCTGAGGCCCGGCACCTCGTCGACCTGCCGCAGGCTGGTGAACCGGCCGCGCTCCTCCCGGCAGCGCACGATCTCGAAGCCGTGGGCCTTGAGTGCCGGAACGCTGTCCAGCTCCTCGGCCGTCGCCGTGTTGAGATCGATCACGGTGGTGCCCTTCCGCGCCGGTCGGCGCCGTACTCGGTCGCTCCGGTCCCGCGCCGGCCCGGGCGCCTCAGCGGATCGGATCGGCGCGGAACTGCCCGTGGGCGGGCTCGGACGCCCGACAGCGGCAGGCGGGTGGCAGGCCGGTCGGGCCCGTGCGGTTCGGCCCCTCACGGCTCAACAGGCGCAGCAGAAGATGCTCGAGCGGCGCCGCCTGGTAGGGCTTCTGGAGCACCGGAACCGCCTGATAGGCGGCGTCCAGGCCGTGCTGCCCGTACCCGGTGGCGAACAGGAACGGCGTATCGCGCGCCAGCAGCAGGTCGGCGACCGGGTAGCTGCGCGCCTCGCCGAGATTCACGTCGAGCACCGCCAGATCGAACGCCTCGGTCCGGGCATGGGCCAGGGCCTGCTCGAGGCGCATCGCCACCACGACCTCGCAGCCCAGGTCGAGCAGCATGTCCTCGGCGAGCATGGCGACGAGGCTCTCGTCCTCGACCAGCAGGACCCGGCGTCCGGCGAGCGGCGTCATGGCGCGCGCGGCCCTTCGACCGTCTCCTGGCCGATCCAGCCGAGCCGGGTCAGCGGGATCCGCATCTGGCAGGTCGCGCCCGCCGGCGCGAAGGTGATCGCCGCGCTGCCATCGAACTCCAGCGGCAATTGCCGCTCGATGAGCCGTGAGCCGAACCCCTTCCGGGTCGGGGGCGTGACTGGCGGGCCACCCCGCTCCTCCCAGAGCAGGTCGAGCTGCTGACGGCCGTCATCGCGATCGTGAAGGGACCAGGTCACCGCGACCCCGCCCTCGGGCGTCGACAGGGCGCCGTACTTCGCCGCGTTGGTCATCAACTCGTGGAGGGCCATTGCCAGCGTCACTGCCACCTTAGGGTGCAGTCGCGCGTCCGGCCCTTGTAACCGGAAGCGGCCGGCATCGACCTCTGCCAAAAGGTGGGGGGCGAGCGCGCGCTCGACCACGCCGCGCAGGCTGGCGCTCTCCCAATTGTCCTCGACCAGCACGTTGTGGGCGTTGGACAGGGCCGCCATCCGGGCGTCGAAGACGGCGCGCGTCGTCTGGTCCGTCTGCCCGCGGAAGGTCTGCGCGGCGATCGACTGCACCGTGGCGAGAGTGTTCTTCACCCGGTGATTGAGCTCGTTGATCAGCAGGCGTTGGCGCTCGGCGGCCGCCTTCTCCTCGCTGATGTCGCGGACCTCGATGATCGTCCCGATGATGTTGGTCGCGTCGTCGCGGATCGGGCTGGCAGTGAACGCCACGGGGAAGAAGTGCCCGTCCCTGTGCACGAACACCTCCTCGCCGCGCTCCTGATTGTTCTCCGGGAAGGCGCGGTCGATCGCGCACTCCTCCAGCGGGAAGGGCCTTCCGTCCGGGTAGGTGTGGTGGACGATGTCGTGCAGCGGGCAATCGCGGGCGAGGACTTCCCGCAGCGTCCAGCCGGTCAACTGCTCGGCGGCGCGGTTCATGTAGATGCAGTGCTGGCGGTCATCCATCAGGAAGATGGACACCGAGGCGTTGTCGAGGACCGCGTTGAGGCGACGCTCGCTCTCGAAGAGCTGGCCCGACCCGCGCCGCAGGCTCGCCAGCGGCGCGCTGGCGGCGGACGAGGATTGAAACGGCTGCCGCGAGTTCGGCACGGTCACGACCCTTCACGCGGGTTGATCTGAGATACCCTGCGCGCGATCCTGGTGGACCTTCGGGACTGGGCACGGTGGGTGGCTGGCCGCGCCGGACGGCCTAGAGGTGGGAGCGTGCAACGCACCATGCGGAGCCGTTGTTCCGCCGCGCGGACGGTCCGGCCGCGCCGTTCCGCCCGGGTCCATATCACGCGGGTCCGGATCACGCGGGTCCGGGCTCCGGGCGGCGCGCGAACAGGGCGGCCCAGTCGGCTCGACGCTCCTGCGGGACGAGGAAGAAATCCCACGTCACGTAGTCGCTGACCGCGAGCCACGTGCTCGCATCGTCGATCAGGTTTCCGGTGATGTCCGCGCAGATGTAGCCGTGGCTCTCGGCGAACCGGTAGAGGGAATCCTGCGCGTGCCCGTAGGCGGAGTAGCCGGCCCAGCCGTACTCCACGCTGACGATCGGGCGGCATCGCCGGAGGAGCTGGGCCGCGCCGCTCAGGGCGTTCAACTCCCCGCCCTCGATGTCCATCTTGATGTAGGCCACCGCGGGGACGTGACTGAGGGCGGTATCGAGCCTCTCCGTCCTGACCTTGATGGTCTTGGACGTGATGGCGGGACTGCTGAAGTAGCGGGCGAGGAGCCCGCTCTCGCCGGGCACGCTCGCGACCGTGAAATCGGTGCGCCCCGCCGCGTCGGAGAGGGCGACGTCGTGCAGCTCGACCTCGGGTCGTCGGCCGAAACGCCCCACCAGATCCTTCATCAGGAACGGGATCGGCTCGAAGGCGTGGACCTTGCCGGTCGGGCCGACGATGTCGACGAACGCGACGAGGTGGAGCCCGGTATGGGCGCCGACGTCGACGACGACATCCCCCGGAGCGAGGAAGCGGCTGTAGCCCTGCCGCAGGATGCGCTCGTAGTCCGGGACCTGACCGGCGTCATGAACCGCCCTGAAGGCGTTGGCAGCGGCCACGGCAGGATGCATGCGCAGGGTCCGTTCAGAGGGGACGAGTCCGGAGGGTCGGCGAGGTCGCGCCCATGGTAGCCCGCCCCGCGCCGGCTCTGCCAGCGCGCCGCGGCGGGAAGCCGACGCCCGCTGCGAGCCCCGACCGGATCAGGCGGGCCGGCCCTTCCCGAACCGCTTCAGCAGTCGCTCGCGCTTCAGGCGCGACAGGCGGGCGATCCAGAACACGCCGTCGAGCTGGTCGATCTCGTGCTGGAGGACCGCGGCCGGGAAGCCCTCGGTCTCCTCCTCGTGGGCGGACCCGTCGAGGTCGCGGTAGCTCAGGCGGATGCGGGCGGCCCGGGTGACCCGCTCGCGCACCCCCGGCATGCTGACGCTGCCCTCGTCGTGGACCTCCGAGTCGGAGGACGCCCAGGACACGACGGGGTTCACGTAGACGCGGGCGCTCTCGTCCGGCGACATCCGCACCACCACGAGGCGCGCGGGGACGCCGATATGCGGGGCCGTCAGGCCGATGGCGCTCTCGGCCATGAGCGTGTCCCGGACGTCGTCGGCGAGGGCCCGCAGGGCCGCGTCGAACGCGTCGACCGGTTCGGCCGGGCGCGTCAAGCGGGGATCGGGAAACAGGACGAGCGGGCGCGCCGGCATGGTTGATCAGTCCGCGTGGGTCGTTTCACCAGCGGCGCCGCGAGGGCCCGCCGCGCGCCATGCAAGCCGCGCCGCGGGGCGGATCGTCAAGACCGGCGCGCCGCAGGCCCGGCCGCGTCGCCGGGTCCCGGGCCGGCCGCGACGGCGCGCGCGACGTGGCGGAGCTTGTCGGGATTGCGCGTGATGTAGATGGCGTCGATCCGGCCGTTCTCGATCGCGAGGGCCGTCGTCTGCAGGAGGCCGCCGCGCTCGCGGGTGACATAGCCCGGAAGCCCGTCGATCCACACGAACCCGATCAGCGCCGCCCGGCCGTCGCCCCACTTGCGCCGCGCGCCCGCGTAGAGCCGGAGCAGGCGCTCGAGCCCCCGGATCGGGTTGACGAAGGCGAGCACCTTGCCGCCGCCGTCCGAGGCGAGCGTCACGCGGTCGGCGAGCAGCGTCCGCAGCCCCGCGACATCGCCGCTCGCGGAGGCGTCGAAGAACGCCCGGGCGACGCGCTCGCCCTCGTCGCGGGTCACGGGAAAGCGCGGGCGCGCGGCCCGGACGTTCCGGCGCGCGCGCGCCGCGAGCTGGCGCACGGCCGGCGCCGCCCGCCCGAGCGTCTCCGCGACGTCGCCGAGCGGCAGGCCGAACACGTCGTGGAGCAGGAAGGCCGCGCGTTCCAAGGGAGACAGCCGCTCGAGCGCGAGCATCAGCGTCAGCGTGAGGTCGTCCTCGTCCACGCCGTCCACGCCGTCCGTCCCCGGCTCGACCAGCGGCTCGATCAGCGGTTCCGGCAGCCAGGGGCCGACATAGCTCTCCCGGCGCGCGCGCGCCGACTTGATCTGGTCGAGGCAGAGGCGCGTCACGACGCGCGCGAGGAACCGGTCGGGCGCCGCGACCCCGCTCCGGTCCGCCGCGACCCAGCGCAGCCACGCGTCCTGCACGACGTCCTCGGCCTCGCTGCGCGAGCCGAGCATGCGGTAGGCGATGCGCAGGAGCCGGGGACGGTGGGCCTCGAAGGCGGCGGTCCCGTCCCCGTGCCCCGGCGGCATGACCGAACCGGAGGCCTGATCGCGTCGGGGCGGAGCCCGCCCGCGGGGAAGGTCGGGGCCCGTCATGCCGTCGCGAGCCAGGTCTCGAAGCGCGTACCCCCGAGGCGGGCCGCGGCCGCGTCGTCGGGGACCAGGGAGCCTCGCGCCAGCGCGGCACCGAAGTAGCGGGCCGCGGCGTCGACCGTCACCGCGCGGCCGTCGCCGGCGGCGGCCACGCGCCGGGCGACGAACGCCCGGAACGGCAGCCGCTCCGGCCCCGCGACGTCGATCGTCCCGTCGGCGGGCGCGCCGACGGCCACCGCGGCGAGCGCCGCGGCCACGTCCGCCGCCGCGATAGGCTGGAAATCCGCGTCCGGCACGAGGATCCGGTCCCCGACCGCGAAGGCTTCGGCGATCGTCGCGACGAACTCGAAGAACTGGGTGGCGCGGACGATGGTGTAGGGAAGGCCCGACGCCGCGATCAGCCGCTCCTGCGCGACCTTCGCCCGGAAGTAGCCGTTGCCGTCCGCGCGGTCCGCGCCGACGATCGAGAGGGCGACGTGGTGCTTGACGCCCGCCTGCCGGCCGGCGGCGAGGAGGTTGCGGCTCGAGCGCTCGAAGAAGTCGCGCACCGCCGCCTCCTCGAAGGAGGGCGCGTTCGCCACATCGACCACGGTGTCGGCGCCGACGAGAACCTGGGCCAAGCCGGCGCCGGTCACGGCGTCGACGCCCGTGCTCGGGGAGGCGGGGACGGCCTCATGGCCCGCGCGCTCCAGCTCGGCCGTCAGATGCCGGCCGATCAACCCGCTGCCGCCGATCACCACGATCTTCATGACGTCTGTCTCCCGCGCGGACCGGGCCGAGGGGCACCCTGCCGCTCCGGCGTCCCGGTCGGCGACAGGACGATGCAGCATCCCGGTTTGTGACATCCCGCCGCAAAAAGCGACGGCCGCGGCGTTGCGAGAGGCCGCGACCGGCGCTACGGAGGCCCCCCGCCGGAGCCGAGACGCCGATGAGACTGACCCTGACTGCAACGCCGCCCCGCCTTGCCGCCAGGACCGTCTCTCCGCATGCCAGCACAGCTCGCCCTCCTGAACCTCGCGTGGACCGCGCCTGACGGGCGCGCCGTCCTCTCCGGCATCACCGCCAGCTTCGGGCAGGAGCGGACCGGCATCGTCGGCCGCAACGGCGCCGGCAAGAGCACGCTCCTGAACCTCCTGGCCGGCCGCCTCGCGCCGACGGGCGGCAGCATCCACCGCGACGGCACGGTCGCCCTGCTGCGCCAGTTCGCGGGCCCGACCGCCGACGAGACCGTCGCCGACCTGTTCGGCGCGACGGCGGGCCTGGCGCTGCTCCGCCGCGCGGAGGCCGGTGCGGCGGAGGCCGACGAGCTCGCCGTCGCCGACTGGACGCTCGAGGAGCGCCTGACGGGCGCGCTGGCGCGGATGGGCGTGCCGGTGGGCCCCGACACGCCGCTGCGGCGTCTCTCCGGCGGGCAGCGCGCCCGCGCGGCCCTTGCGGCGGCGATCTTTGCCGCGCCGGATTTCCTGCTCCTCGACGAGCCGACCAACGACCTCGATCGCGACGGGCGGCGGGCGGTCCAGGAACTTCTGCAGGCGTGGCGCGCCGGCGCGATCGTGGTCAGCCACGACCGGGCCCTGCTCGACGCGATGGACGCGATCGTGGACCTCGCGCCGGCGGAGGCGACCCGCTACCGGGGCAATTTCGACGCCTTCCGGCAGGCCAAGGCGGCGCGTCTCGCCGCGGCCGAGCACGACCTCGCGGTCGCCGAGAAGCGGGCGACGGACCTCGCCCGCCGGGCGCAGGAGCGCGTCGAGCGCCAGCAGCGCCGCGACGCGGCCGGGCACCGCCGCTCCGCGAAGGGCGACCTGCCCCGGATCCTGGCCGGGGCTCGCCGGGACAACGCGGAGCGGACGGCGGGCGGGAGCGCGCGCCTTACCGAGCGCCAGCGCGCCGGCGCCGAGGCCGATCTGGCGGAGGCCCGGGACCGGATCGCGGCGGTGAAGCCGGCCGCGATCGCGCTCCCGCCGAGCGGGCTCCACGCCGACCGGCGCGTCCTCGCGCTCACCGACGTGACGGTCGGCTACCGGCCGGGACAGCCGGTCCTGCGGGACGTGTCCCTCGCGGTCACGGGTCCGGAGCGCGTCGCCCTCCGCGGGCGGAACGGCTCGGGCAAGTCGACCCTGCTCGCGCTGGTCGCCGGCCGCCTCAGCCCGTGGTCGGGCCGCGTCTCGGTCGAGGTGCGCGCCGCGCTGCTCGACCAGCGCCTCGACCTCCTCGACCGCGAGCGGACCGTGGCGGAGAACTTCGCGCGTCTCAACCCGGAGGAGGACGCGAACGGGTGCCGGGCGGCGCTGGCGCGGTTCCAGTTCCGGGCGGCGGCCGCGGACCGCCCCGTCGCGGCGCTGAGCGGCGGCGAGCGGGTCCGGACCGCCCTCGCCTGCGTGCTCGGCAACCGCGCGCCCCCGCCCCTCCTGATCCTCGACGAGCCGACCAACCACCTCGACCTGGACGCGGTCGAGGCTCTCGAGGCCGGGTTGGCGGCCTATGACGGCGCGCTCCTCGTCGTCAGCCACGACGCGGCCTTCCTGGACGCGTTGGGGATCACCCGGCGCGTCGACCTCGACGACCTCGCCGACCGGCCCCGCGCCTGAGGGGGGCATCCGGAACGGCGGCGGGACGGGACGCATTCGCCGCCCCCTACCCCGCCGGGTCTTCAGGAGGCGTCGGTTCAGTCCGCACGCGTCCCGGCCGGATCGAGCCGGAGGGTGAACAGGCGCAGGACGGTGCGGGTGCCGCGCACGGGCCCGACAGCCACGATCCGCGCCCCGCCGGACGGCGCCGCCCGGACGACCGCCTCGGAGGCGAGGCAGTCGCAGGGCAGCGCGCGGGTCATCTGTTCCAGCCGACGGGCCACGTTGACGGTGTCGCCGACTGCCGTGAACTCGACCCGCTCCGCCCCGATGACGCCGATGAAGACCGGGCCGCGATGCAGCCCGATGCCGACCCGCACCGGTGGCAGGCCGGCCTGCCCGCGCTCCCGGCTCCAGGTCGCCATCGCGGCCGCGAGCGCGCGGGCCGCCGCGACGGCGCGACCGGCATCCCCGGGCGCCGCGTCCGGCACGCCGAACACCGCCATCACCTCGTCGCCGACGAACTTGTCGACGAAGCCGCCCGCCGCCTCGATCGGCAGGGCGGCGCGGGACCGGAACGCGGCGAGGAACGCCGCGACCTCGCCGGGCGCCATGCCCTCGCAGAGGCGGGTGAAGCCGCGGATGTCGGCGAAGAGCACCGTCGCCTCCTGCTCCCAGCCGGGGCGCCGGGCGGCGCGATCCGTCTCGGCGACCCATCGGGCGACCGTCGGCGCGGTCAGGCGCGCGAGGTTATTCCGCTGCCGCATCGCGGCGCACGCGGCGCCGCGCAGGCGCTGCACCCGCAGCGAGAGCCATGCCAGGGCGAGCCCGCCGAGCCCGACCGTGACGGGCTCGGGCGTCGTCGTGGCCGCGAGCGCCAGGAGCAGCGGCAGCGGCGCCGCGGCGAGGAGCCGGCCGCGCCCCGCCGCCGCGACGGCGAGGTGTCGGCGGAGGGGAACGGCCCGCGCCCGTCGCCCGACACCGCCAGCGAGCCCGGAACAGGCGTCCGCCGTGTCCGCGTGGGGCTCTCGCAGCGCCATCGCGGGCATCAGCAGCGCGAGCAGACGCGGGCGATGATGCGCTGCGCCCGGGAGTGCTCCCGCTCCACGGCGGGGGAGCGGAGGTCTAGATCCGTCCGGAACGGGCGTGCCCGGGCGATCGCCGCGACGCTCGGGACGTCGGGCTGCGCGAAGCGCGGGATTGGCTGCGCCAGCGCGGCGGTCGGGGCCGCCAGGACTGTCAGCATCGTCCCGAGCGCGGTGGCTGCGGCGGCCCGTGTGCGGTGTGAGATCATGATCTCGTGCTCCTCGTGGTGGAGCGTCCGAAGTAAAAATCCGATCTTTCACCGCGATTTCGGCGTCTCGGAAAACAATGACAGCAGACATGCGGCGCGAACGACGGACGGGCGCGGGATCGTTGCCGGGACGGTCGTGACCCGGGTCCGGGCTCGTCGCCCCGACCGTCGCCCCGACAGTCGCCCCAATGGTCGCCCCGACACGCGAACGGCACCCGGTCCGCCGGACCGGGTGCCGTGATGGGCGCGGATGCGGGGGCCGTCCCCGCCGGGACGGTCCCACGCCGGGTGCGGCGGACGCTCAGGCGGCGCTGCGCGCGCGGTCGCCGTGGCTGGACAGGAGCCGCAGGATCTCGGCCTTGGCGTCGTAGGCGGCGAACTCGGCGGCGAGGCGCCGCGCCTCCCGGCGATGGCCGGGCGCGTCGAGCACGGTCCGCACCGCCTTCCGGATCGCCTCCGGCGTCGGGTCGTTCGCGGCGAGGTCGATCCCGGCCCCCGACCACGCGATGCGGGCGTTCACGTCGGCCTTGTCCTCGGTGAGGCCGGCGGCGACGAGGGGGATCCCGTGGCTCAGGGCCTGGTTCACGCTCCCGTAGCCGCCGTTGGTCACCATGGCGTCGACCCGGGGCAGCAGCCACTCGAAGGGCAGGTAGGACGAGAGCCGCGCGTTGGCCGGGATCGGGCCGGGGATCGCGTCGAGCCCCCGGCCGCCGCCCGTCACCACGGTCAGGATGTCGGGCTCATCGGCCAGCGCCCGGAGGGCGGGGCCGACGAGCAGGCCGAAATCGTGGTTCGCGACCGTGCCCTGCGTGACCAGCACGACCTTGCGCGCGCCGTCGAGGTCGCTCGCCCAGGGCGGGAGCGCCGCCTGCCCCGGGACGATCGGCAGCGCCCCGATGAAGCGCACCGTCGGCGGCAGCGGGAACGGGTACTCGAAACTGGGGACGGTGAGCTGCAGGTAGGTGTCGGCGAGCCGGACCACCGCGTCGAACAGCGGCCAGGGCGGGGCGGCCCGGCCGAGTTCCGCCAGCTTGGCGGCGAGGCTCAGCCCGACCGGCCGGTCGACCGCCGCCTCGTAGGCCTCTGCGATGCGGCCGTAGGCGGCCTCCTGCTCGGGCGTCTCGGCCGGCGGGAGACCCAGGAAGGCCGGAGCCCGGTCGGGCCGCGCGCAGTGCAGGATCGACGTGCCGCACAGGACGATGGCGGGGCGCTCCGCGCGCGGCCCCAGCAGCAGCGGCAGGGCGCCGAAGAACATGTCGTCGCCGATCACCAGCGAGGCCGGGAAGGCCCGGAGCGCCGCGCGCAGGCCGCGCGCCTGGTCGGGGATGCGGTCGACGAACACGCGCTCCATGGCGACGCGCAGCCAGTCCGGTCCCGGCGCGATCTCGGCCAGCTCGGGCACGACCGCGCGGAGGTCACGGCCGTCGAAATCCGCCGCGCCCGGCAGCGCCATGAAGCGGGCGCCGGCCGCCACGATGCGGTCGCGGAAGGCCGAGCCCGAGAGGACCATGACCTCGTGGCCGTCCGCGATCAGCATGTGGGCGATGGCGAGGAGGGGATTGAGATGGCCCGTGGCGGGCGTCGAGCAGAGGAGGACCTTCATCGCTTGTCCTTTCCGTGGGGGGCGTGAGGGCGCCGCGATCGCGGCGCGATCGCCGGGGCGTCCGGGAGCGAGGCTGGGGGCGGTCCGTTACGGCGTCGCTGCGGCGCGGGGCCGAAGCGGCTACGGCTGCAACGGGCGCGCGTCGGACGCGCGGGAGACGGCGCGACAGGGTCGCAGCGGTCCGGAGGGGCGGCGATCCTGTCGAGGCAGCCGCGCCCTGGTCCCCCTCCCGTGCGGGAGAGGGACCTCGCTACGCGCGGCGAAGGGCTCGGCGAGCGCCGCCGTCCCTATCCGGTCGGGAACGGCGCTAGGCGGCGACCCGCAGCGCGTCGATGCGGCGGATGCCGCTGTGGCCGCGGAGGACCGGCATCGCGCCGGTCAGGCGCAAGCGCGGGGCGAGGCGCAGCACGGCGCCCAGTCCCTCCTCCAGCTCGACCCGCGCCAGGGCCTCGCCGATGCACCGGTGCGCGCCGCCGCCGAAGACCGGATGGAGGCGCGGGAGGTCGGCGCGCCGGATGTCGAACGTGTCGGGACGCGCGTAGACCGTCTCGTCCCGCATCGCCGACAGCGTCGAGAGCAGCATCAGGCTCCCGGCCGGCACGACGTGCCCGTCGAGGGGAATGTCCTCCCGGGCGACCCGGCCGGCGGAGCCGGCGCTCGGCTCGTAGCGGAGCGACTCCGCCACCGCGGCCGGGATCAGGTCGGGATCGCGGCTGACCGCCGCCCACTGCTCGGGATGCTGCAGCAGCAGCGCCACCTGCATGGCGCCGGCGACCCGGGTCGTGTCGGTGCCGCCGATGATCATCTGCACGAGCTGGATCACCACCTCCTGCTGCGTGAGCTCGCCGGCCGCCTCGGTCTCCGCGAGGAAGCGCGACAGGAAATCGGCGCGGGGCGCCGACCGGCGCGCGGCGAGGATCCCGGCCACGTAGTCCTGCAGCGCGACCGCCGCCGCCTCCAGATCGGGGATGTCCTCCGGTCCGAAGGTGAAGCTCAGCACCCGGGAGACCTCGTAGGCGAGGTGCGTGAACCGCGGGATGTCGTCGCGCGGCAGGCCGAGGATGTCGGCGATGACCTGGGCCGGGATCTGCGCGGTGTAGCGCGCGACGAGGTCGACCTCCCCGTCCCCCAGCCAGTCGCGGACGAGGCCCTCAGCGGCGACGCGAATCCGGGGCCGAAGGCCCTCGATCAGGCGCGCCGCGAAGGTGCGGGTGAAGGGCGAGCGGCGCCGGCGGTGGACCGCGCCGTTGGCCGTGAGCATGCCGTGCGCGAAGATGTCGAACAGCGCCCCCTCGGGGATCGCGCGCGACTCCGGATAGAGCGTCTCCGTGGCTTGGGCGCGGGGGTCGCGCATCAGCAGGTCGACGTCGCGGGCGCGGAGGACGAGGACGCCCGCGACCTCGTGGCCGACGAAGGGCAGCCGCGGCCGCCAGGCGCGGTAGACACCGTGCGGGTCGGCCTCCAACTCCGCCACCGTGAGCGTCGGGACGCCGGTCGGGACGCGGGTCGGGGCTTCGGGCGGGCCTGCCTGTCGCGTCAGATCTTCGGTCGCATTCATCTGTGGGTTCTCGCTGCTGTGTTGCGCGAGAACTCTCGGAAGCCCGGACTACAGGATGATTGCGGGAGCTGGGTCGAACATTACAGCCATAACATGCGGCGCGCCGGCGGCCCGGTCGCCGCCGCGGCCGCCTTGTGCGGAAGAGCACGCCGGTCGCCGCGCGGATGGTGTGTGAGATGTTCCGAAATCATGCCGTAACTTGACCCTTCGAAAAAGGCGCCGCTTCGCAGAAGGAGAAGTCCTCATGGTTGCAGGGCTGGCGAATACGGACGACGTCTTCGAGACGCTGCTCCGACGGACGATCACGGACTTCGTGATCGGCGGTATGGACCACGGGATCCCGGACGAGGACGGCCTGATCGTCCGCCTGAGACAGTACGAGCAGCGGGCGCGCCAGGAGCAGCTGAGCTCCCAGACGCTCCAGGTCATCTCGTCGGCGCGGCGCCTCCTGGGCGACCGGACGCAGGCCGGCCCGGCGTCCTGACGCGCCCCGCGCGACGGGTCGCGGGACGGCCTCCGCGGAGGGTCCCGGCCCGCCTGACGGGCGTTGGTCCCGCGGCGTCCCGCTACCGCGCGCGCGGCCGCAGGCCGACCGCCAGGAAGCGCTCGATCATCGCGTTGACCTGCTCGGCCACTTCGATCGTGTTGAAGTGGCCCGCCAGCAGCGTCTGGGCGGTGACGAGCTGCGGGCAGAGCTCCCGCAGCCGGTCGAGGTCGCGGGCCGCCGCCACGAGCGGCACGTCCGCCGAGATGTAGGCCATCGGGACCCGGCAGGCGCGCGCGGCCGGGACGGGATCGTGGGCCAGCACCATGTCGCGCAGCGCCGCGTGGGCCACGTGCTGCGGTGTCCGCTGGCAGGGGCCGAGGATGAAGGTCTCGAAGATCGCCTTCCGCCGGGCCGGGTGGTCGTAGGCGCCGCCGATCGCCCAGGCCATCTCCCGCACAACGGACCGGTAATCCGGGCCGCCGACGCCCGCCAGCAGCCCCTCGATCGCGGCGCCGCCCGCCGCGTCCGCAGACGGCAGGACGATCGAGTCGATCATGACGAGGCCGGCGGCGAGGTCGGGATGGCGGCCGCACAGCTCCAGCGCCACCGCGCCGCCGAAGCTGTGGCCGATCACGATCGGCTTCACGAGGCCCAGCGTCCGGCTCTGCCACGCGACGTCCTCGGCGAAGCCCGCGACCGTGTAGTCGCGCTCCGGCGCGTCGCTGGCGCCGTGACCGCGCAGGTCGACCGCCACGACGCGGCGCGTCCGCGAGAAGTGCCGGATCTGCGGCGTGAAGATGCCGTGGTCCCCGGTCCAGCCGTTGATGAGCAGCAGCGGCTGCCCCTCGGGGGTGAGCGGCCCGGCCTCGATATGGGCGAGCCGGCCGCCGTCGCGCGTCAGGTGGAGGGGCTGCCAGGGGGGCGGATCGAAGAGCATGCGGGTTCTCCGTAGGGTCGGGAGGGGGCGCGGGGCGCCGGCCGGGCGAGACCCGCGTGGGCGGCGGCGGCCGCGAGGCTGCAGCCGAGCATCACGGCGGCCATCGACAGGGCGGACCGGCCGTCGAAGAACCGGGCGACGAGGTCGCTGGCGACGGCCGCCGCGAGCATCTGCAGGAAGACCGCGACGGCGCTGGCCGCGCCCGCCGCCGCCGGGTCGCGCTCCGTCGCGCCGTGCACGGCGTTGGGCGAGACGAGGCCGAAGGCCAGGGCCACGCCGACCATCGCGGCGACCACCGGCAGGCTCGCGGGCGGCCGGGCGAGCGCCGCGACGAGGAGCAGGGAAGCCGCGCCGGTCGCCAGAACGAGGCCGGCGGCGATCACCCGCGGCGGGGGGACGCCCCGGGCCGCGAGCCGCCCGTTCAGGAAGGCGCCGACCATCACCGACAGGGAACTGGCCCCGAAGACCAACCCGTAGGCCAGCGGACTGAGCCCGAGGGCGTCGATGAAGACCAGCGCCGAGCCGGTGATGTAGGCGAAGACCGCCCCCGCGGCCGCGGCGTTGCACAGGGCGTGGCCGAGGAAGACCCGGCTCGCCAGGATCCGCCCGTAGCCGCGCAGGATCCCCGAGGCCGGCCCGGGGCCCGCGGCCCGCTGCAGGGGCTCGTCGATGTGCCGGATCGCCACCAGGGCCGCCAGGGCGGCGGCGACCGGCGCGGCGTGGATCAGGCGCCAGCCGCCGAGATCCATCAGCCCGGCACCGACGGTCGGGGCCACCATCGGCACCACGTTGATGGTGAGGACGACGAAGGACATCCGGGCGCGCGCGGCCTCGCCCTCGAACAGGTCGCGGACCATCGCGAGGACCGCCATGCCGGGTCCCGCCGCGCCGATCCCCTGGAGGGCCCGGAACAGCAGGAAGTCCGGCAGCGTCCGCGCGGCGCCGCAGCCGAGGCTGCCCACGACGAGGAGGAGGCAGCCGCAGACGATGGCCGGCTTGCGGCCCAGCCGGTCCGAGACCGGGCCGTAGACCAGCAGCGCGCCGCCGAAGCCGAGCAGGTAGACGCCCATGGCCGCGCCCATCGCGGTGGCCGGGACGTGCAGCGCGGTCGCCGTGTCCGACAGGCTCGGCAGGATCATGTCGATCCCGAAGGTCGGGAGCGCCGCCAGCAGCCCGAGGAGCGCCGAGAAGGCGGCCGAGCCGGGGCGGATGCGGGGCCGCGCCGGCGCGGGCGCGCGGATCAGGCCCAAAGCCGGTCTCCGCCCCGGGCGCCGTCCCGGTCCGCGGAGGCCCGGCGCGCCGCCACCATCGCGTCGATCTCGCGGACGAGGCCGCCCGCGTCGAGATCCGCCCGCACGGCCGCTCCGAGAACTGCGGCGGCCCTACGGAAGCCCGGCTCCGCCAGGAGCCGGCGCGCCGCCGCGGCGATCTCGGCCTCGCCCGCCGTGGCGGGAAGGCGCAGGCCGGCGCCGCGCAGGGCGACGCGGGCGGCGTTGTCGGCCTGGTCGCGGGCCAGGGGGATCACCAGCAGCGGCACGCCGTGCAGCAGGGCGCGGCTGACCGTCCCGTGACCGCCCTGGCACACCACCAGGTCGGCCTGCGCCATGAGGGCGTCGTGGGAGGCGGCCGCCACGACCCGGACGGCGGCGGGGGCGGCCAGGTCCGCGGGCCCGACATTCGGTCCGGTCGTCACGATGGTCTCGGCCTCGACCGCGCCGACGGCGCGCGCGACGCGCCGGAGCAGGTCGGTCTGGTTCTGGGCGCCGGTGCTGCCGGCGACGAGGATCCGCCGCCGTCCCGTACCGGACCACCCATGCCCCGTCCCGCGGGACCAGCTCGGCTCGTCGAGCAGCGGGCCGATGTAGCGGTAGTTGGCGGGCAGCGCCTGCGTGTCGAAGTCGAAGGCGCGGCTGACGGCCAGCAGGACGCGGTCGGCGCGATCGAAATAGGCGAAGGCGCTGGCGACCGGCGGCAGCCCGAAGGCGCGCCGCGCGGCGTTGAGCGCCGGCCGGCCCCGCTCCATCGCCGACACGATGGCGGCCGTCGCCGCGTCCACCGCGTCCCGCTCCGCATCGGTCCGCGGCGGCGTCAGGCCGCTCGCGGCGGGCGGAATGCCGGGGAGCGGGCGGATGCTGATATGCGGCGACAGGACCGCGTGCGGCAGGTCGGCCGCCTCGGCCGCCAGGGCGCAGCCGGGCAGGAGGTCGAGACTCAGGACGGCATCGGTCGGGAGGCGGCGGATCTCGTCGAGCGTGTCGGCCGCGTAGGCGCCGGCCGGGGAGAACATCGTCTGCCGCAGCCAGTCCGCGAGATCCGAGAAGTCGGCCGGGTCGGCGTCGAGGCCGGTCGGGGCGCAGCGCCAGCCGACGAACGGGAAGCCCGCCGCCTCGACCTCCCCGCACATCGCCGGGTCGGCCATGACGCGCGGGCGGTGCCCCGCCCGGCGCAGCTGCCGGGCCGCCGTGAGCACGGGGCTGAGATTGCCGGTGGTGCCCCACGAGATGCAGAGGACGTTGAGCGACATGATCTGGATGTCCCGAGATGATCGCGCGCAGAGGCGCGCGGAGGCCGCGACTCGGCTGAACTTCCTGGAGGGGGCTGAAGGACGAAGTAGAGATATCGACGGAAGGAGCGTCAGCTTCGGTGCCAATTTCTACTGCTGATATCGCGCAGAAAATCGACGTAGTCCGGATGGATACTGTGAATGCACCCGCCGAATGCGAAGCTGACCACCAGCGCGTCGAGCAGCCATCGTCCGTGGCGGGCGAGCGCCGGTCGCGGCGCGGCGATCGGGGACGAAGCCGGGCCGCCGCGCTCCCGCGCCGGGCGTCCCGACGGCCCGGGAAGACCAGCAGCGGGCTTCCGACAGTCGGGCTCGGACTTGCAGAGATTTCGGTGAAGGTGCGGACCGATCTCCGGGATCGCGGCGTCAGTCATGATCACCTCTCTATTGCGAGAGCATGATCCTGATTTCCGCGGGTTACATCCCGGTGTCTCAACAAGATGATCTCGGTTACAGCCGTAACGGTGGAGATATCGTTTGTTCGATACGGTACGTGCTGGGACGAATGCTCGCGCTGTGCTGCCACGCACAATATGGAGCGCGCAATCTTTTAGGGGGCGTGGTATCAACTCAGCCGTGTAAGGCCCGATGACCGGACGCGCCCAGATTGGCCGCCGGGGCGGGCCGGCGACGGACGCGAAGGACATCCGGGTGGCGCTATCAGCCCGACCGGACGCTCCTCCCGCTCCCCGAACCGGCGCGTCGAGATCGTGCCGTCGCGGCGGGCCGCCGCGAACCGGAGGTGGCCATGATCGAATCCAGTCTGGACCGGAGTCAGGGTCGGAGCGCGCGCGCCGGCACGACCCGCATCCTCCTCGTCGAGGATGACGCGGGCATGCAGCGCATCGTCTCGGACCACTTCGCCGACCACGACGTCGCCGTGACGGCGGCGACCGACCGGGCGGAGGCGGAGAAGCGGCTCGCGGAGGCCGAATTCGACCTCGTCGTGCTGGACCTGCGGCTGGGCTCGGAGAACGGGCTCGACCTGCTGCGCGACCTGCGGGCCCGGAGCGACCTGCCGGTGATCATCACCACCGGCCATCGCCGGGACGAGATCGACCGGGTGATCGGCCTCGAGCTCGGCGCCGACGATTACCTCGTGAAGCCATACGGGCTGCGCGAGCTGCTCGCGCGGGTCAGGGTCATCCTGCGCCGGGCCGAGGTGGCGCCCGCCCCGGCGCGGGTCCAGGAATCCCACCGCAGCCGCTTCGAAGGCTGGGTGCTCGACCGGCGTCGCCGGCGCCTCACCAATCCCGACGGCGCGGATGTCGCGCTCAGCAAGGGCGAGTACGCCCTGCTGGTGGCCTTCCTCGACGCGCCCCAGCGCCCGCTCAGCCGCGAGCAGCTTTTGCAGGCCACGCGCGTCCACGAGGACGTGTTCGATCGCAGCATCGACGTCCAGATCCTGCGGCTGCGGCGCAAGCTGGAGGTGGATCCGAGCGCGCCGCGCCTGATCGTCACCGAGCGCGGCGTCGGCTACGTCCTCGCCGCGACCGTCGAGAAGCTGTAGCCGTGACCCGGTTCCGGGCCGGCCGATGGCACGTCGCGGTCGCGGCGCTCCTCGGCAGCGCCGCGGCGCTCCTCGCCGCGGCCGCCCACGAGAGGCCAGCCGGCCACGACAGGCCGGCCGACACCGCGCTCTCCGCCGAGGCGGCGGACGCGCTGGGGGTGATCACCCCGGTGCCGGACACCCTGGAGGCGGACCCGGCCCGGGCCGCGATCGGCCGCCTGCTCTTCACCGACACGCGGCTGTCACGCGGAGGCGACCGGGCCTGCATCACCTGCCACGACATCCGCACCAGCGGCGCGAGCGCGGTGCCCCGGAACCTGACCGCCGACGGCACGCCGGTTCCGCGCAACACGCCGACGGCCTTCAATGCGGCGCTCAGCTTCCGGCTGGGCTGGGCCGGCGACATCCCGAGCCTGCGCGAGCAGGCCGAGCTCGCCCTGACGCGGCCCGAGTTCCTGGGCGGTTCCTGGCCCCGGATCCTCGACACGGTGCGCGGCGACCCGGTGCTCGCCCCGATGTTCCAGGCCGCCTACGGGCGCGCGGCCGACCGGGAGACGGTGATCGACGCGATCAACAGCTTCGAGCGCACGCTCCTCACACCCGACAGCCGCTTCGACCGCTGGCTGCGCGGTGACGCCCACGCCATCACCGGCGCGGAGCAGGCGGGCTACGACCTGTTCCGCCGGATCGGCTGCGCGTCCTGCCACCAGGGCGTCAATGTCGGCGGCAACCTGTTCGAGAAGGTCGGGATCTTCGTCACGATCCCCAACAAGGTCGCCGAGGTGCTGCGGGTGCCCAGCCTGCGCAACGTCGCCGTCACGGCGCCCTACTTCGACGACGGCGGGATCGCCACGCTCCCCGAGGCGGTGCGGCTCATGGCGCGGGCGCAACTCGGCCGGGAACTCACCCCCGCGCAGATCGATGGGATCGTCGCCTTCCTCGGGACCCTGACCGGCACCTACGAGGGCCGGCCCCTGACCGCGCCGCCAGCGCCCGGCGCAGCCTCTCAGGACGGCAAGCCGCAGCTATGAGACTGACCCTGCAGGCCGTCACGCTCGGCGCGCTGCTCGCGGCGCTGCTCACGTGGCTGCTGATCAACGGCAACGGCGGGATGGAGGCCGCCTACCTGGCGACCCAGCGGACGGTCGATGCCCTGGCTCTGGCCGAGTCGCGCATGCAGCACGACGTGCTGCGGGCCCGGACCGGGCTGCTGCGCAACTACGACCCGATCGTCGCGCACCTGCGCGAGATGCAGAAGGCCGGGGCCGACCTGCAGGCGAGCAATGCCGGGGATCCCGACGTCCAGGCGCTGGCCGAAGCGGTGGAGCGGGAGGCCGCGATGGTCGAACGGTTCAAGACCGGCAACGCCCTGGTGCAGAACTCGATCGCCTATTTCGACTCGCTCAGCGACCGGCTGTCCGAGTCGGACATCGCCCCCGGCCTCGCGCGCGCGGTGGCCGCGCTCCAGATCCGCATCTCGGAACTCGTGCGCGACTCGACGCCCGCGCGCCTCGCCGACATCCGCACCCGTCTCGAGACGTTGCACGCCGCCGACGGGGCGGCCGCCCGGGCCGGCGACGTCGACGCCATCGTCCTGCACGGGCGCCAGCTCCTGGAACTGCTGCCGCACGTCGACGCGGTCACGCGCTCGCTGCCGGCCTCGTCGAGCGAGGCGGCCCGCGAGGCGCTCCTAGAATCCCGGCGAAGCCTCCGCGACCGGCGCCAGGCCCGGGCGGACGGATTCCGCCTCGCGCTCTACGCCGTCGCCCTCGCGCTGCTCGCCCTCGTGGTCCGCGTGGGGGTGCTGATGCGTGCCGGGACCCGGATCCTGCGCCGGACCGTGGATTTCCAGACCGTCGTGGCGCAGGCGGCCAACCGCTTCCTGGCGATCCAGCCCGACGAGACCGACACGCGCATCGTGGACGTCCTCGCCATGGTGGGCGAAGGGCTCGACACGGATCACGGCTACGTTCTCATGCTCGACGGCACCGGCGCGGTGCATCTCTGGAACCGGCCCGGCCTCGCGCCGCCGAGCGGCTGGCCGGCGGCGCAGCAGGCCCTCGTTCACGACGTCGCGGCCGCCGCCAGCGACCTCATCTTCGTCGAGGTGGCGGACGAGACCGGGCCGCCGGCCCTGCGCCGCTCCCTGGCCGAGCGCGGCGTCGTCTCGTGGGCCTGCGCGCGGCTGCGCCGGGGCGATCGGATCGTCGGCCTGCTCTGCTTCGAGCGCACCACCTCCGGCCTGCCGCCCTGGCTGCGGCACTCGCGCGGCCTGCTGCAGGTCGTCGCCGACAGCTTCGCGGCCGCCCTGGAGCGACAGCACGTCTGGGCCGAGCGCCGGGAGATCGAGGCGGCGCTGCGCCGCGCCCAGCGGCTCGAGGCCATCGGGACCTTCGCCAGCGGGGTCGCCCACAACATCAACAACGTCCTCAACGTCATGCTGGGCCACGCCGAGATCGCCGGGGACGCCCTGCCGGCCCATCCGGGGCGGGCGGCCGAGCATATCGGGCTGCTGGTCCAGGCCGGCGGCCGCGCGCGCGAGATCGCCGGCCAGATCCTCGATTTCGGCCGCCCCGCGCGCTCCGCGCAGTGCACCAGCGCGGCGGACGCGGTGGTCCACGAGACCGTGGCGCAGATCCGGGCCTCCACGGCCGGACCGGCCACGATCGCGCTCTCGGGCACCGCGGCGGGCGCCCGCGTCGGCGGCGAGCCGGCACAGCTGCAGCAGGTCGTCCACAACCTGATCCGCAACGCCGTCCAGGCCTCCGCGCCGGGCGCGGCCGTCGACGTGCGACTCGACCACGTCGCCCTGCCGCGGTCGAGCGCCCTGACCCACGGCACCCTGCGGCCCGGCGCCTACGTCCGGATCCGCGTGTCCGACACCGGCCGCGGCATGGACGAGGCCACGCTCGCGCGGATCTTCGAGCCGTTCTTCACCACCCGACCGGCCGGGACCGGCCTCGGGCTCGCCACCGCCTTCGAGTTCGTCCAGGAGCACGACGGCGCCTTCGACGTGCGCAGCGCGCCGGGCAGCGGCAGCACCTTCGCGGTGTGGCTGCCCGTGATCCCGCAGGCCGCGGCCGGCGCGGCGGCCGGCGGGACCGTGATGCTGGTCGGGCGCACGCGCCGGTCGGTCCAGGACGACGAGGAGACGCTGGCGGCGCTCGGCTACGAGCCGGTCGGCTACGCGGATCCCGAGGCGGCCCTGGCCGTCCTGCGGCGGGAGCCGGGGCGGTTCGATCTGCTGATCGTCGACAACCGTCTCGTCGATCTCTCGGGCCTCGCCTTCGCGCACCGCGCCGCGCGGATCTCCGGGCGGCCGATCGTGCTCTCGCTGTCGTCGACCGACGCGGTGCAGCCGGAACTCCTCGCGGCGGTTCCCGTCGCCGACATCGTCCGGCGGCCGTGGCGCTCGAACGCCCTGGCGCTGACGCTGCGGCGCCATCTCGCCTCCGCCGACCCGGCGCGTCGCCCGGCCGCCGTCTCCTGAGGGCACCGGCGGCATCAGGATCCTGCGATCCGGCCACGCGGGCGCTATCCCGGCTTTGACAAGCTCGGCGTCACGTGGGACCGGTCTGCCATGCCGGGCGGCCAGATGCGCGATGCCGCCTCGACGATCGAACGGGCCGGGTCGAGTGTCGCCGAGACCCCGTCGCGCGAGGAACCCCCGATGCCCGTCGAAGCCGCGTCAGGACGCCATGCACGGGAGATCTGACGCCCCGATCTGCGACCCGGCCTTCCTCGCCGACGGCGGCGCGATGGCCGTGCTCCTGCGCGCGCACGACTGGGACAGCACGCCCCTCGGCGCGCTGTTCGCCTGGCCCGAATCGCTGACGACCCTCGTCGGGGTCATGTTCGGCGCGAACCGGCCGACGTTCATCCTCTGGGGCCCCGAGCGGCGGCTCCTGTACAACGATCTCTACGCGGAGATCCTCGGCGACCGGCATCCCGCGGCTCTCGGCCGGGACTGTCTCGCGGTCTGGGGCGGGGTCGGGGCCGGTCTCGCGCCCCTCGTGGACAGGGCCTATGCCGGCCGGCCGGTCCACACGGCGGAGGGTGAGCCCCTCCTCCACGGCGACGGCGGTGCCGACGCGGCGCGCTTCGCGCTCTCCCTGGTGCCGGTCCGGGACACGGCGGGGCGCGTCACCGGCCTCGTCGGGACCTGCACGGCGATCGCCGGCCAGGCGGCCGCCGCCCGCCGTCCGCGCGAGACGGAGGCATCGCGCCGGGACAACGAGGAGCGGCAATCCTTCCTGCTCGATCTCAGCGACACGCTCCGTCCGCTGACCGCGTCGGCGGAGATCGTCGCGGTGGCCTCGCGGCGCCTCGGCGAGCGCGTCGGCGCGAGCCGCGTCTTCTACGCCGAGATCGCCGGCAGCCTGATGAAGGTCGAGCGGGAATACGTCCGGGGCGTCGGCTCGATCGTCGGGGAGCATTCCCTGGCGGCGTTCGGCCCCGACCTCCTGGCCGCCTACCGCGACGGGACGGTGGTCGCGGTCGAGGACGTGGCCGCCGATCCCCGCTTCAGCGACGCGGCGCGCGCCGGCCTCGGATCCCGCGAGGTCGCGGCCTTCGTCGACGTCGTGCTGTTCCGCGGCGCGGAGTGGGTGAGCCTGCTGGCGGTGCAGAGCGCGGTGCCGCGCGCCTGGACCACCGCCGAGGGGAACCTGATCCGCGACGTCGGCGAGCGCGTGAAGGCGGCGATCGAGCGCGCCCGCGCCGAGGCGGCCCTGCGCAAGAGCGAGGAGCACTTGGCGGCGATCTTCGCCGGCGCCTCGGTCGGCCTGTCCGAGGTGGATGCCGCGGGGCGCTTCCTGCGGGTCAACACCGAGCTGTGCCGGATCCTCGGGCGCCCGGCCGAGGCGCTGCTGCGGCTCGGCGTCGCCGACGTGACCGATCCCGCGGACCGGGCGCCGAGCGCGGCCGCGCTGGCGCGGGCCCTCGAGACCGACCGCGACGTCACCCTCGACAAGCGCTATCTCCGCCCGGACGGCAGCGCGATCTGGGCCAGCAGCAGCATCCGGCGCCTCGACGACGCGGACGGCAGGCTCAAGAGCCTGCTGATCGTCACGGCCGATCTCAGTCGGCGCAAGGAGGCCGAGACGCGGCTCGCCGAGAGCGAGCGCCGCCTCCAGCACCTGAACGAGACCCTGGAGCTGCAGGTCTCCGAGCGCACCGCGGAGCGCAATCTCTTCGCCACGATCGTCGAGAGAACCGACATCATGGTGATGGCGGCCGATCTCGACTACAACATCCTGGCGATCAACAGGGCGAATGCCGACGAGTTCGCGCGCATCTACGGCGTGAGGCCGAAGGTGGGCGACAACATGCTCGACCTGCTGGCCGATCAGCCGGAGCACCAGGCGCAGGTGCGGGCGGTATGGGGACGCGGGCTCGCCGGCGAGGAGATCACCCTGGTCGAGGCGTTCGGCGACGCGGAGCGGGCGCGCCCCTCCTACGAGATCAGCTTCCGCACCCTGCGCGACGCGCGGGGCGAGCGCACGGGCTGCTACCAGTTCGTCATGGACGTCACCGAGCGGCTGCGCGGCCAGGCCGAGCTGGCCCAGGCGCAGGAGGCGCTGCGCCAGTCCCAGAAGCTGGAGGCGGTGGGCCAGCTCACCGGCGGCGTCGCGCACGACTTCAACAACCTGCTGACCATCATCCGCTCGTCCGTCGACTTCCTGCGTCGGCCCGACCTGCCGGAGGTCCGCAAGCGCCGCTACCTCGACGCGGTCTCAGAGACCGTGGAGCGGGCCGCGAAGCTCACCGGCCAGCTGCTGGCCTTCGCCCGCCGGCAGGCCCTCAAGCCCGAGGTGTTCGAGGTCGGCCAGAGGGTGCGGGCGATCGCCGACATGCTCGACACCCTGACCGGCGCGCGGGTGCAGGTCGTGACCGAGGTGCCGGAGGCGACCTGCCTGATCCGGGCGGATGTGAGCCAGTTCGAGACCGCGCTCGTCAACATGGCGGTCAACGCCCGCGACGCCATGGACGGGGAAGGCACGCTGACCCTGCGCGTGACCTGCGGCGCGGCCCTGCCGGCCATCCGCGGCCATGCCGGGTCCCGGAAGCCCTTCGCGGCCGTGTCGCTGATCGACACCGGCACGGGCATCCCGCCCGAGCGGATCGGGCGGATCTTCGAGCCGTTCTTCACCACCAAGGAGGTGGGCAAGGGGACCGGCCTCGGCCTGTCCCAGGTCTTCGGCTTCGCCAAGCAGTCGGGCGGCGACGTCGACGTGCGCAGCACCCTCGCTGCGGGCACCGCGTTCACCCTCTACCTGCCGGAGGTGGCGTCCGAGGAGCGGCCGGCGGGTGACCGCCTGCAGGATGCCGACCTCGCGCCGCTCGGGAGCGGGCAGCGCGTCCTGGTCGTGGAGGACAATGTCGGCGTCGGGCAGTTCGCGACGCAGATCCTGGAGGATCTGGGCTACCGGCCGACCTGGGCGGCCAACGCCGAGGAGGCGCTGGAGGAGCTCGGCCGGGCGGGGAACCGGTTCGACCTGGTCTTCTCGGACGTGGTGATGCCGGGCATGGGCGGCGTCGCGCTCGCGCAGGAGCTCCGGAGGCGCGCGCCGCAGGTACCCGTGGTGCTGACATCGGGTTACAGCCACGTTCTCGCGCAGTCGGACGCCCACGACTTCACGCTGCTCCACAAGCCGTACTCGGCCGAGCAGCTCGGCCGCATCCTGCATCGGGCCCTGGATCCGCGCCGGAAGGCCGGCGCGCTCGCGGATCCGTCCTGAGCCCGGGCTCCCGCGTCGGGATCCCGGACCTCCGGGCCGGGGCCTGCGCGGTTCGCCGCCGCCCTCAGCCAGCTTTCAGCTCGCCCTCAGCCCGCCCTCAGCTCGCCTTGGCCCACGCCACCGCGTCGGCGCCGGCCGGCAGACGCATGGGGCACGACGGGTCCGTCACCGCGCGCCACACCGCCTCCGCCACGTCCGAGGACCGGGTCAGGTCCCCGTCCGCCTGCTGGATGCCGGCGAAGACCTTCGCGGCCACCGCCGCGTAGGCTTCGGGGATGTCCATGCCCATGCGGGCGCGCGCGTTGGCGCCGAACGCGGTCTCCGGGGACCGTCCGGGAATGACCAGCCGGGCGCGGATGCCGAACGGTTCGAGTTCCAGCGCCACGGACTCGGTGAAGGCGTTCACCGCCGCCTTGCTCGCCGTGTAGACGGACAGCAGGTGCAGCGGGCGCTGCGTCACGCTCGACGTCACGTTGACGACGACGCCCGCGCGGCGCGCCCGGAACTGCGGCAGCACCGCTCGGGTCATCGCGATGGTGCCGAGGGTGTTAGTCTCGAACACCTCCCGCGCGGCGTCCATCGAGACGCCCTCCAGCGCGTTCAGGAGCCCGACGCCGGCGTTGTTGACCAGCGCGTCGACCGGTCCGGCCGCCGCGACCGCGCGGTCGATGCTGTCGTGGTCGGTCACGTCGAGCGGCAGGATGCTCAGACGATCGGAGGGCGCCAGCAGGTCGCTCCGCGGCCCGCGCATCGTGGCGACCACGCGCCAGCCCCGTTCGAGGAAGGTGCGGGCCGTCTCCAGGCCGAAGCCGGACGAGCAGCCGGTGATCAGGATCGTGTTCATGGGAACTCCCGTGCAGAAGCGGCAACGGGGTGATAGGGAGCGCGGGCCGGACCTGATACGTGCGCAAGTCCGTTTCGCATTGGCGAGCGTCCGAGAATGCCCGATCCGCTCACCCAGGTGGTCGGCCTCCTCCGGCCGAGCGCCCCGCTGTCCAAGCTCGTCACCGGCTCCGGTCACTGGGCGGTGCGGCGCACGGATTCCGGGCTTCCGTTCTACGCCGCCGTGCTCGAGGGCGGGTGCCGCCTCGCGATCGACGGCGAGGCCGGGATCGTGCTCGGAGAGGGCGACTTCGTCCTCATCCCCGCGGCCCACGCGTTCACCACCACCAGCCTCGAGCCGCCGCCCCCGCGGCGCGCAGCGCAGCGTCCCGTCGCTGTGAGCCCCGGCGTGTTCCGGCTCGGCGACGCCGAGGGGCCGCCGAATGTCCGGATGCTCGTGGGCCACTGCGTCTTCGCGTCGAGCGACGCGGATCTGCTCGTCTCGCTGCTGCCCCGGTATGTCCATGTGCGCGGCGCCGCCCGGCTGACCACTCTGCTCGGCCTCGTGAACGAGGAGACCCGCGCCGACCGGCCGGGCCGCGACGTGGTCCTGGCGCGCCTGCTGGAGGTCGTGCTGATCGAGGCGCTGCGCGCCACCGCCGGGCCGGCGGCGCCCTCGGGACTGCTGCGCGGGCTTGCCGACGACCGGCTCGCCGCCGCCCTGCGGCGGATGCACGACCGGCCGACGGCGAGCTGGACGGTGGCCGCGCTCGCGCGCGAGGCGGGCCTCTCCCGGTCCACGTTCTTCGAGCGGTTCCGCCGCGCGGTCGGGGTCGCCCCGATGGAGTACCTGCTGGCGTGGCGGATGGCGCTGGCGAAGGATCTGCTGCGCCGCGAGGCGGTCGGGATGGCCGAGGTAGCCGCGCGGGTGGGCTACAGCTCGGCGAGCACCTTCAGCGTCGCCTTCGCCCGGCACGTCGGCCGGCCGCCGATCCGGTACGCCCGCGAGCGGCCAGTGCCGTGATCCGGGCCGGCTGGCCGTGCCCCGGACGAGCCCCGGGCCAAGCCCGGGCCAGGCCCGGACACGGTGAGGCGGCTTCCTTCCGGTCCGGCACCGGCATCGACGGGGCCAGCCGGCCCTTCGCCCCGAGGCCGAGTTCGGCTACCAGACGGAAGCGCGCTCGACCCCGTCACCCGCCGCGGCGCGACCGACGCGCCACGGCCCCTCGCGCAGGAGAACGTCCTGATCACCGATCCGCAGGCCCTCCGCGCGCAGGCCGGTGCCCGTGCGAGCCGCCGCCAGGACCGCGCCGCTCGATGGTCGCCGGCATTCCGCGCGATCGCCGGCCGCGTCCGAGCCGACATCGGCGCTCCCCCGCGGGGCACCCTCGGCACGGTGGCGCGCTCCTGATGGTCGCATCGTCCTGGGCGCCCGCCGCCGCGCCCGGCGGTCCGGCGGCATCGCGGCGCGTCGGCTCCATCGACGCCCTGCGCGGGCTGGTGATGCTGCTGATGCTCGTCGACCACGTGCGGGAGTTCTTCTACCTTCACGCGCAGGTCCGCGACCCGATGGACCTCGCCGCGACGCCGCCCGACCTGGTCCTGACACGGGCTGCCTCGCACCTCTGCGCGCCGGTCTTCGTCCTGCTCACCGGCCTCTCGGCGTTCCTCTACGGGCAGAGGCACGGCGCGCGGGCGACCGCCGCCTTCCTGCTCAAGCGCGGTCTGCTCCTGATCCTGCTGGAAGTGACGCTCGTCAACGTCGCCTGGGCCGGCAGCGTCCGGCCGCCGATCCTGTACCTGCAGGTGATCTGGGTGATCGGTCTCTGCATGGTGGCGCTGGCCGGCCTGCTCTGGCTGCCGCGGGCCGCCCTCGTGGCCGGGGCCCTGGCGCTCATGCTCGGCCACAACCTGCTGGACGGGGTCGCGATCCGGGCGGACGAGCCCGGCTACGTGCTCTGGTCGATCCTGCACCAGCGCGGGATGATCGCGCTGCCCTGGGGCGGGCTGGCGCGGACCTCGTACCCGCTCCTGCCCTGGATCGGCGTGATCGCGGCCGGCTACGCCCTGGGGCCGCTCTTCGCCGGCGGTGTCGACGCCGCGCGCCGACGCGCGGGGCTCCTCGGGCTGGGGGCGGCCGCCCTGGTCGGCTTCCTCGTCCTGCGCGGGCTCAACGGCTACGGCGAGCCGGTGCCGTGGCAGGCGGGGGCCACGCCGCTCGCCACGGTGCTGTCCTTCGTCAACCTGACCAAATACCCGCCCTCGGCCGACTTCCTGCTGCTGACCCTCGGGATCGGTCTCTGCCTGCTGGCGCTGTTCGAGGTGATGCCGCAGCGGCTCCTCGGCGGCCTGCGCGTCTTCGGCGGCGCGCCGCTGTTCTTCTACCTGCTCCACCTCGCGCTGCTGCGCGTCCTCTACGACGGCGCGGTGGCGCTGGGCCTCGCCGGGGCGTCGGGACGGGTGGAGGCCGGCTCGCCCCTCGCGCTCTGGCTCGTCGCGGCCGCCGTGAGCGTTCCCCTCTGGCTGGCGTGCCGCGCCATGGTGCGCCTGAAGCGGGCCTCGACATCGCCGGTCCTGAGCTACCTCTGACGGCGGCCCCCCGGCCGCCGACATCCGCCGCGGCCCCGTGTGGGAGCGGCCACGACCGGGCCGCCCCCGCGGTCCCGCGTCACGACAGGTCCGCCCCGTCGCGGTCGTGCTGATGGCGCAGCTCGGGGGTCCCCTTCACCGGCCCGACGGTGACCTCCGCGTCGCTCCGGCTCTCCGCGCGCGCCGTGTCGATGAAGACGCGCGCCTCGCCTTCGCGCACGCCGAGACTGCGCAGCGCGTAGAAGGACATGCCGAGGGCCAGCTCCCGCTCGCCCATCAGCACGAGGCCAACGCCGTCCTCCTCGAGATGCCGACGTTCCGCCTCGCTGTGCGTGCGGACCACGGTGTCGATCCCCGGGTTGGCGGCGCGCGCGGCCTCGACGAGGCGACGGGCCTGATGCGCGTCGGGCGTGGCGACGACGAGCAGGCGCGCGGTGCCGATACCGGCCGCCTCGAGGATGCCGGGCGCGGTCGCGTCGCCGAACACGGCCTGCGTGCCGGCCGCGCGCAGGGCCAGCACGCGGCGGCGGTCGCGCTCCACCACCACGTAGGGCAGGTCCCAGGTCTCCAGCGTCGCGCCGATGCTGCTGCCGACGCGCCCGAAGCCGACGATCACGACGTGGTCCCGTCGCGGCGGCTCCCCGCCCGAGATGGCGACGTCGGCCGCGCCCTTGCGCGCGAAGCGGGCGGCGAGGTCTGGCCGGTCGGCGAAGACCTGCTCGATCCGCGCTGCCAGGGCGAAGAAGAGCGGGTTCAGCGTGATCGACAGCAGGGCTCCGCCCAGGATCAGGTTGCGCCCTTCCTCGGGCAGCAGCTTCAGCGACAGGCCGAGCGATACCAGGATGAAGGAGAACTCGCCGATCTGGGCGAGGCTCGCGGCGATCGTCAGGGCCGTGCCGAGCGGGTGCCGGAAGGCCAGCACGATGGCGACGGCCGCGAGGGACTTGCCGACCATGATGACGCCGAGCACCGCCAGGACCGAGAGCGGCGCGCGCAGGAGGATCCCCGGATCGAACAGCATCCCGACCGACACGAAGAACAGGACCGCGAAGGCGTCCTGCAGCGGCAGCGAATCGGCGGCCGCCTGATGGCTGAGATCGGACTCGGCGAGCACCATCCCGGCGAAGAAGGCCCCGAGGGCGAAGGAGACCCCGAACAGCTCCGCCGAGCCGAAGGCGATGCCCAGGGCCAGGGCCAGGACCGCGAGGGTGAACAGCTCCCGCGAGCCGGTGCGCGCCGCCTGGTCGAGCAGCCAGGGCACGAAGCGGCGTCCGCCCACCAGCATCAGCCCCGCGAAGACCGCGACCTTGGCGAGCGTCAGAACGACGGTGAGCGCGAGGCTCTGCGCGTACTCCGGTCCGACGAGCTGGGCGACGAGGTCCGTGAGGGCGTGGGCCGTGCCGTGCCCGAGGCCCCGGGCCTCGCCCCCGAGCGAGGGCGCGAGGGCGGGCAGGACCACGAGGGTCAGCACCATCGCCAGATCCTCGACGATGAGCCAGCCCACCGCGATGCGGCCGTTGTCCGTGTCGAGGAGGCCGCGCTCCTCCAGCGCGCGGAGCAGGACCACCGTGCTCGCGACGGAGAGGGCGAGGCCGAAGACCAGGCCCTGCCCGAGGGTCCAGCCCCAGGCGAAGGCGAGGCCGATCCCCATGGCGGTCGCCGCCGCGATCTGCACCACCGCTCCGGGCAGGGCGATGGCGCGCACGGCCATCAGATCCTTGAACGAGAAGTGCAGCCCGACCCCGAACATCAGCAGGATGACGCCGATCTCGGCGAGCTGGCCCGTGAGGTTGCTGTCGCCCACGAAGCCCGGCGTGTAGGGGCCGACGAGGACGCCCGCGACCAGGTACCCGACCAGCGGCGGCAGCCTGAGGCGCTGCGCGACCATCCCGCAGATGAAGGCGAGGGTCAGCCCGAGGGCGATGATGGCGATCAGTTCGGTCGCGTGCGGCACAGGGTCTTCACCTCCGGGGGGCGATGCGGATCGGGCGGAGCGAGCCTTTCCGAATGGCGGCCGCGATTCAACGCTCTTCCGACCGAACGCCTGTGCGAACCGCCGTCGGCGATCGCCGCGTGCCCCTCGGGCGCCGCGAAACCGCCTCCCGCCGAGCCGCGATGGTCTTCCGGAGTGCTGTCCCGCGCCAGGGCGGCGGGCGCCGCCCGCGTCCGCGCGTCCCGATCGCCCATCGTGCAGGAATCCGGCGCGCGGTCGAGGGCCGAGGCGGGTCGGGGCGGGACGAACGGCCGGGACCTGGAACCCGCGGCCTCGCCGCTGCCGGAACCGGGCGCCTCGTTGGGACCCGCGCCGCGGGAGCGGTGCCGCCCGCGCGACGTGCGGCAGCCTGACCGGGATGCGCGACTCCGTCACGCGGCCCGGAAGCGGGCGCGCGTCCGGCCGCAACAGGGTCGGGTTTTGCTCTAGCTGTCCGTGAGGATCGACGTGAGATCCGTGAACCCCTGGGCCTCGCTCGTGAGCAGGGCCACGAGCAGCAAGCACAGGCCGCCCAAGAGTGCGACCCCGGCCGTGGCTCCCACCAGATCCGACGTCCGAATGGTCGGCTCAGCTTGACGGCTGAACAGCAAAGCTCGCCCCTTGCGAGTGTTCGGATACGTACGGCTCACGCGATGCCCCCAGAGATCGAGGCCCCTCGTATTAACGTTCACATGATCGGCTCTTCATCCGCGCGCGAACCGCGAGCATTGTAAATCGCGTGCGCTGGCACACGTCTACGATCTGGGAAGAGGATGATTTGACCTTCCCTCGATTGTCCGGGTCTTGGTCGCGGGCGGCCGCTGCTCTTCGGGGACAGCTTCGGCCACCGGGCGCCGTTCATGCTGACGATCCTGTTCGCCGAGATATTCCGGGAGGTGCACGTCGTCTGGCCGACCTCGATCGATGACGGGCTGGTCGATCGCGTGAAGCCCGCCCCCATGCTGACCGAGATGGACGAGCGGCTTCTCCATCTGACCGTCGACGGCGGCTTCGCTGTCGCGGTGCACGCGCGCGGGAGGTTCGGCGCCGAGCTATCAGGGGTGTCGCGGCGCGGGTCGCCGCGCATGCCGCGGCCGTGACAGCGGGACGGCGCCGGTCGCGCGAAGCTTCGCCGCATGGGCAAGGTGCGGGGCTAACGCGGCCCGCTGCCTTCGACCGTCGTCGGTGAGCCGAGCCAGCCCTTCGCCGCCGCCGCCGCGCGCAGGATTGCCTTGGTCGGCTCGTACTTGAGATGAAGCCGCTCGCGGGTCTCCGGGGGCAGGAGCGCCAGACGCCCGGGATCCGAATTGTCCTCGAGGTCGGCGAGCTTGACGAGGGTCGCCCGGAGGGTGCCCACTTTCGCGATGTTGTTGATCCAGGCCGCGTAGGTGACGCGACCTCCGGGCTTCGTCAGCATGGCGACCGAGGTCAGCACGTTGTCGCTGAATCCCTCCTTGGCCAAGTCGCCGAACCCGTAGCGGGTGTCCTCGACCACATCGTGTAGCCACGCGGCCTGCAGCGCCTCGTCCCGCTCCAGGTCGGACCAGAACGGGCACCCTTCCGACAGCCCGAGCACGCCGGCAGCCACGCGCGCAAGATGCTCGATATACGGCCTGCCGGCCTTGTCGACCTGGCCGTCGTGGGCGACGGTGGCCACCGTCCGCGCATCGGCCGCGGTCCGGCGGAGGGGAGGCAGGATCACGCGGTCATCCCTTCACCGGATACGCCAGCAGGGTCGCTGTCCCGGCCATGTACCGCTCTCAGCCCGACACGAACAGCATCATCATCCGCGCCGCCGCCGCGATCTGCTCGACGGTGGCCTCCGGCATGTCGGCGACCGCCTTCTCGACGATGCTCCGGGCGATGCCGTCGTACAGGCCGATGCCCAGCGCGAACGTGCTGAGACGAACCAGCACGCTGTCGGCGATCGTCTTCCGCTTCGGATCGGGCACGTCGCTCATGTCGTCCTCGGGAAACTCATGTTGATCGCGCTCTCGGCCACGTGCGGCGCAGCGCCGGCGCGGAGGCTCCTCGCCTGAGAGCGCATTTCGATGGCCTCGGCCACGTCGACGTGGCGGCCTGTCGGGATCGTGAAGGGCTCAGCCGTCGCGGTCTCGCTCTCCACAGCGGTCGTCTCGGCCTCACGGTGCGGAGCGCCGGCGCCGGACGGCCCGCGGGCCGTTCGGGACCGTGCGGATTCTCGTGCCGCGGGGCGACACCGCGCGTTCCGGCGGACCCGCTCAGTCCCGGCACCGAAGGTCCTGTTTCCCTTGGGAAATTTGGCTGGGGCGCCAGGATTCGAACCTGGGAATGGCGGTACCAAAAACCGCTGCCTTACCACTTGGCGACGCCCCAAGGTGAGCGGAGGCTGTCTAGACGCCGCGCCCGCCCCTGGCAAGCGGCGGATCGCGGCCGTCCGGCCCCCGCCCGAAGCGGCTCAGCGGCGCTCGGGCGTGCCGTCGATCCGGCGGGGCAGGCTCAGCGGGTTGGCGGCCTGGAGCGCCGCCGGCAGCAGGGCGTCGGGGACGTCCTGGTAGCTCACCGGCCGCAGGAATCGGTCGATCGCGAGGCTGCCCACCGAGGTCGTGCGCCCGTCCGAGGTCGCCGGGTAGGGACCGCCATGCACCATGGCGTGCGCCACCTCGACGCCGGTCCCGAACCCGTCCACCAGGATCCGGCCGACGCGGCGCTCCAGGAGCGGCAGCAGGTCCCGGGCGGCCGCGTGATCCTCCGGCGCGAGGTGCAGCGAGGCCGTGAGCTGGCCCTCCAGACGCTCCAGGACCGCCCGCATCGCGGCGAAGTCCGCGCAGCGCACCACGAGCCCCGAGGCGCCGAACATCTCCTCCTGCAGCTCGGGATCCGCCAGGAACACGTCCGAGTCCGCGGCGAACAGGGTCGCCCGGCCCTGGGTCGCCCCGCCCTCCGTGCCCTCGGCGATGCGGGTGACGGCGGCGTGGCCGGCCACCCGCGCCACGGCCTCGCGGTACGCGCGCTGGATGCCGGGCGTCAGCATGGTCGCGGCCGGGCTCTCGCGCAGGGCCGCGCCGGCCGCCTCGAGGAAGGCGTCGAGACCCGGACCCGGCAGCGCCAGGATCAGGCCGGGATTGGTGCAGAACTGCCCGGCGCCGAGCGTCAGCGAGGCCGCGAAGGCCTTGCCGATCGCGGCACCCCGCGCGGCGAGCGCGCCGGGGAACAGCAGCACCGGGTTGATGCTGCTCATCTCGGCGTAGACCGGGATCGGCGACGGGCGCCCGGCCGCGATCGCCATCAGGGCGGTGCCGCCCCGGCGCGAGCCCGTGAAGCCGACGGCCGCGATCCGGGGATCGGCCACCAGCCCCTGCCCGATCGACTGGCCGGCATCGAACAGCAGCGAGAAGGTCCCCTCCGGCAGGCCGCAGGACGCAACCGCCTTCTGGACGGCGCGGCCGACGAGCTCCGAGGTGCCGGGATGGGCGGGATGGGCCTTGACCACCACCGGGCAGCCCGCCGCCAGGGCCGAGGCGGTGTCGCCCCCCGCCACCGAGAAGGCCAGCGGGAAGTTCGAGGCGCCGAACACCGCCACCGGGCCGACGGCGATCCGGCGCAGGCGCAGGTCCGGACGGGGCAGCGGCTTGCGGTCCGGAAGGGCCGGGTCGATCCGCGCCTCGACGTAGCTGCCCTCGCGGACGACGCCGGCGAACAGGCGCAGCTGGCCGACCGTCCGGGCGCGCTCGCCCTCGATCCGCGGCCGGGGCAGCCCCGTCTCGGCCATGCAGCGAGTGACGAGGTCGTCCCCGATCTCCAGGATGTTCGCGGCGATCGCTTCCAGGAAGCCGGCCCGCGCCTCCGGGTCGGTCTCGCGGAAGGTGTCGAAGGCGGCCTCGGCGAGCGCGCAGGCCCGGTCGAGGTCGCTCCGGCTCGCGCCCGGGAAGTCCGGCTCCAGGGTCTGTCCGGTGGCCGCCTCGACGGCCCGGAAGGCCGCCTCGGTGCCGCGCCGCGCCTCGGCGCCGATCAGGTTCTCGCCGCGCAGGGTCATGAGCTGCTCCTCTCGGTGGGGGTGCGGGCGGGCCGCACCGGGACGGCGCGCGGGAGCGGTCAGCCCCGCTGCGCCGCCAGGGCCTTCTCGCGGATGGCCGCGAGGGTCATGGTCGGGGTCAGCGCCTCGGGATCGACGAGGCAGTGGATCATCGCCGGCAGCCCGGAGGCGAGGCCGCGCTCGAAGGCGGGGGCGAACTCCTCGGTGCGCTCCACCCGTTCGCCGTGGCCGCCGAAGGCGCGGGCCAGCGCCGCGAAGTCGGGGTTGCGCAGCTCGGTCGCCGAGACCCGGCCGGGATACTCGCGCTCCTGGTGCATCCGGATCGTGCCGTACATGCCGTTGTCGAGCACCACGACCACGACGGCGATCCCGTACTGAACCGCGGTCGCGAATTCCTGCACGGTCATCATCACGTCGCCGTCGCCGGCGAGCGCCACGACGATCCGCTCCGGGCGGCTGCGCTTCGCCATCACGGCGGCGGGCAGGCCGTAGCCCATGGAGCCGGAGGTCGGCGCGAGCTGCGTGCCGAAGGCGCGGAACCGGTAATAGCGGTGGACCCAGGTGGCGAAGTTGCCGGCGCCGTTGCAGATCACCGCGTCCTGCGGCAGCCGCTCGCGCAGCCACGCGATCGCCGCGCCGTACTGGAACGCGCCGGGCTTCGGCTCCGGCGTCTCGGACCACGCGCAGTAGGCGGCATGGGCCTCGGCGGCGCGGCCGGTGCCGGTGGCCTCGAACTCCGGCAGGACCGCGCAGAAGGTCTCGGGCGCCGCCTCGATCGCCAGTGCCGGCTGGTAGACCCGGCCGAGCTCCGCCGCGTCGGCGTGGACGTGGACCAGCGGCAGGCCGGGATCGGGGATGCCGAGCAGGCCGTAGGACTGCGCCGGCATCTCGGAGAGGCGCCCGCCCACCATCAGCAGCAGGTCCGCCTCCCGGATCCGGGCGAGCAGCGCCGGGTTGGGCCCGATCCCGAGCTCGCCCGCGAAGTTCGGGTGGTCGGCGGGGAAGAGCTGGGCCCGCCGGAACGAGACCGCCACCGGCAGGTCGTGGCGCTCGGCCCAGGCGGCCAGGGCGGCGACGGCGCCTTCCGTCCAGCGGGAGCCGCCGAGCAGCACCACCGGCCGCCGCGCCTCCGCCAGCATGGCCCGCAGGCGCGCGACGTCGTCCCCCGACGGGGCCGGCGCGGCCGGGACGACGCGCGGCGCGTCCGGCACGGCCGCGACGTCGTCGAGCATGTCCTCCGGCAGGGCGACCACGACGGGGCCCGGGCGGCCTTGCAGCGCGACCCGGAAGGCCCGGGCGAGGATCTCCGGGATGCGCGCCGCGTCGTCGATCTCCACCGCCCACTTGGCGACGCCGCCGAACATCTGGCGGTAGTCGACCTCTTGGAAGGCCTCGCGGTCGCGCATGCGCCGGGCGATCTGGCCGACGAACAGGATCATCGGCGTCGAATCCTGGCGGGCGATGTGCACGCCGGCGGAGGCGTTGGTGGCGCCGGGCCCCCGGGTCACGAAGCAGATGCCAGGGCGGCCCGTGAGCTTGCCGGCGGCCTCGGCCATGATCGCCGCGCCGCCCTCCTGCCGGCAGACCAGCACGTCGATGCCGCTGTCGCGCAGGGCGTCGAGCACCGCGAGATAGCTCTCGCCGGGGACGCAGGTCACGCGCTCGACGCCCTGCGCGCGGAGCTGGTCGACGAGCACCTGCGCGCCGGTGCGTGGGGGCAATCCGCTCAAGCCGTTCCTCCCTGGCGCTCGGGCCGCGTCCGGGGCATGGCGCCGGGATCGGCCGTGGATCCGCCCGCCGCTGAGATGCGTCTGATATCCCAGTCTCAGGATAGGGGCGGGTTCGGGGCGGTCAACCTGTCAGACCAGGGGGCGCCGGTCGAGGGCCCGGCGTGTCATCCGGTCGAGAAAGTCGAACAGCGTCCCGATCCCGGCAAGGGCCGCCCCCGCGTCGCGCGCCGCGATGCCCGACACGATCGCCGCGTGGATCGCCGCGCAGTCCGGGAAGCTCGCGGTCGGCTCGTAGGTGTACCAGAACCGTCGCGACTGCGCGTGCAGCGCCGCCATGGTGCCGGCGAGCGTCGGGTTGCAGGCGGCGCCGACCAGCCCCTCGTGCAGGGCGCGCTTGTGCCGGAAATACGCTTCCCGGTCGCGGGCCTCCGCGGTCCGGCGCAGCCCGCCGACGCGGTCCAGCAGCCGCGCCATGTCGTCCTCGGTGCCCCGCGCGATGGCGCAGCGGGCCACGGTCTCGTCGAGGGGCCGCCGCACCTCCAGCAGCTCGAGGTGCCTGATGATGTCGACCTGGGTGACGAGGACGCCGCGGCGCGGGTGGACCTCCACGAACCCGATCGTCTTCAGCCGTGCCAGGGCCTCGCGGACCGGAGTCCGGCCGAGGCCCAGCTCCGCGCCGAGTTCGCCCTCGGAGACCATCGCGCCTGGCGCGAGGCGGCGGCTGATGATCATCTGCTCGATGGCGTCGTAGGCAGTCTCGGCCAGCGAGCGCGGCCTGCGCGCCTCCGCCGTCGAGGCGCTGCCGCCCGCAAAGTCCAATTCGGCCAAGGGCTTCCCCGTCGATCTCCGATCGGGTCGGTCGCGACCCGCGCCGGTTGACAATGGCGCGGCGCCCCGTGTTACTCAAGAGCTGGGATATCAGTCCGCGCCCAGCGCGGGCGGGAGCCAAGGCCGGCGCAAGCGACGCGTGATTGTCACCGTCCGCGGGTGCCGAGACCGAGGCCCGGGGAGGAGAAGCGGATGTCCGGGTTGTCCCCTGAGACGCCCGCCAAGCTGAAGACCGTCAGCACGGCCACGCTGATGACCGCCCTCTACAAGCGCGGCTTCCGCAACCAGATGATCCAGGGCGTTCTGCCCCTGAAGGCCGGCGGCCCGACGATGGTCGGCGAGGCCTACACCCTGCGCTACATCCCGGCCCGGGAGGACCTGAACCCGATCACGGTGTTCCGCGACCGCGCGCACCCGCAGCGCAAGGCCGTGGAGGAGTGCCCGCCCGGCGCCGTGATGGTGATCGACAGCCGCAAGGACGCGCGCGCGGCGTCCGCCGGCTCGATCCTGGCCACGCGGCTGATGGTGCGCGGCTGCGCCGGGCTCGTCACCGACGGGGGCTTCCGCGATGCCGACGAGATCGCCCGGCTCGAGATGCCGAGCTACCACGCGCGCCCGTCGGCACCGACGAACCTCACGGTCCACCAGGCGATCGACATCAACGTGCCGATCGGCTGCGGAGACGCGCCCGTCTTTCCCGGGGACGTGATCGTCGGCGACGGCGACGGCGTCGCGGTGATCCCGGCCCACCTCGCTGACGCGGTCGCCGACGAGGCCGTGGAGATGACCGCCTACGAGGATTTCGTCACCGAGGAGGTACGCAAGGGCCGCACAATCCTCGGCCTCTACCCTGCCACCGACGAGCAGAGCCTCGCCGATTTCGCCGCCTGGCGGACGCGGACCGGCCGCTGAGCGTGCCGCACCGGCCCGCTCCGGCCCGGCCCGCGATCGGCAAAGGGCCGGGACGCGTCGGATTCGGCTCGGGGGGACGCCATGGCGACGGGGTTGCGCGGGGGCGATGCGGCACCGGAGATCGAGCGGCGGACGGTCGCCAAGGTGTCGCGGCGTCTGCTGCCGCTGATCGTCCTCATCTACTTCGTCGCCTACATGGACCGGACCAACGTCGGCTTCGCGGCGTTCGGGCTGAGCCGGGAGTTCGGGTTCTCCGCCACGGTCTACGGCTGGGCGGCCGGCATCTTCTTCCTCGGCTACGTCATCTTCGAAGTGCCGAGCAACGTCCTCCTGGAGCGCGCCGGGGCGCGGCTCTGGATCGCCCGGATCATGGTCACCTGGGGGCTGGTGGCGGGCAGCATGGCGCTCATCACCGGCCCGGCGAGCTTCCTCGCCCTGCGCTTCCTGCTGGGCGTGGCCGAGGCCGGCTTCTTCCCCGGCGTGATCCTCTACTTCACCTACTGGTTCCCGAAGCGGTACCGGGCGCGCGTGGTCGCCGCGCTGTTCCTCGCGGTCCCGGGCTCGAACGCCCTCACGGCGGTGATCTCTGGGGCGCTGCTCCAGCTCGACGGGGCGCTCGGCCTGCACGGCTGGCAGTGGCTGTTCCTCCTCGAGGCGGCGCCCTCGATCCTGCTGGCCTTCGCGGTCCTGGCGCTGATGACCGACCGGCCCGAACAGGCCGCGTGGCTCACGTCCGAGGAGCGGTTGTGGCTCGGGACCGCGATCGCGGCGGAGCGGGACGGCACGGTCCGGGCCCACGGGCCCTTCACTCTGGGGCAGGTCCTGACCGACCGGCGCGTGCTCGCGCTGGGCGCGATGTACTTCAGCATCGGTACCGCCACCTACGGCATCACCTTCTTCCTGCCGCCGATCCTGAAGAGCCTGCACCTCACCGACTGGGAGACGGGGGTCGCGACGGCGGTGCCCTACGGCGTCGGGACCCTGGGCATGATCGCCTGGAGCTGGTCGTCGGACCGGCGCGACGAGCGCCGCTGGCACTTCGCGATCGCCGCGCTGGTCGCCGCCCTCGGCCTCGTCGTCTCCGGCCCCATGCTCGGCAGCCTCTGGGCGCTCGCGGCGATGTCGGTGGCCACGATCGGGCTCTACGGGAGCAAGCCCGCCTTCTGGGCGATGCCGGGGGAGTTCCTGGCCGGGCCCGCGGCCGCCGGGGGGATCGCGCTGATCAACGCGATCGGCAATCTCGGCGGCTTCGTCGGCCCCTACGTCCTGGGCTGGCTGAAGGATTACACCGGGACCTACGAGGCCGGCCTCTATTTCCTGGCGGCTTGCGCGCTCGCCGCCGCGGCGATCACGCTCGTCGCGGGCCGCCCGGCCGGGTCGAACGCGTGAGACCGGAGACAGAGCGATGACCGCGCGCAAGAAGACCCTGGAGGATCTGCGCAGCCAGCGCTGGTTCGGCGCCACCGACCTGCGCAGCTTCGGCCACCGCTCGCGCATGCTGCAGATGGGCTACGAGCGGGCGGATTTCACCGGCAAGCCGATCGTCGGCATCATCAACACCTGGAGCGACATCAACCCCTGCCACCAGCATTTCCGCGAGCGCGTCGAGCACGTGAAGCGCGGCGTCTGGCAGGCGGGCGGCTTCCCGATCGAGCTGCCGGCGCTGTCGCTGTCGGAGAACTTCGTCAAGCCGACCACGATGCTCTACCGCAACCTCCTGGCCATGGAGGTGGAAGAACTGCTGCGCCAGCACCCCGTGGACGGCGCGGTGCTGATGGGCGGCTGCGACAAGACCACGCCCGGCACGGTGATGGGCGGGATCTCCATGAACCTGCCGATGGTGTTCCTGCCGGCGGGACCGATGATGCGCGGCCATTTCGGCGGGACGATCCTGGGCTCGGGCTCGGATGTCTGGAAGTACTGGGCCGAGAAGGAGGCCGGGAACATCACCGCGCAGGAATGGAACGACATGGAGGCGGGCATCGCCCGCTCCGCCGGAACCTGTATGACCATGGGCACGGCCTCGACCATGACGGCGATCACCGAGGCCCTGGGTTTATCGCTGCCCGGTTCGGCCTCGATCCCGGCGGCCGACGCCGACCATCCGCGCATGGCCGGCGCCTGCGGCCGGCGCATCGTCGAGATGATCTGGGAAGACCTGAAGCCGTCCGACATCCTCGACCGCCGCTCGGTCGACAACGCGCTGGTGGTCCACAACGCGCTCGCCGGCTCCACCAACGCGATGATCCACCTCGTGGCCATGGCCGGTCGGGCCGGTATCCCGGTCAAGCTCACCGAGTTCGACGAGTTCGCCCAGAAGGTGCCGGTCATCGCCAACCTCCGGCCCTCGGGTCAGTGGCTCATGGAGGATTTCCACATCGCGGGCGGCATCCGCGCCCTGATGGCGCGCCTGTCCCCCCACCTCCACCTCGACGCCCGCTCGGTCACCGGAGGCACGATCGGCGACGGGCTGGCCGGCATGCGGGTGTTCAACGACGACGTGATCCGGCCGCTCGACCGGCCGATCGTCGCCATGGGCGGGACCGCGATCCTGTACGGCAACCTCGCTCCCGACGGCTGCGTGATCAAGCCGCCGGCCGCCGACCCGCGGTTGCTGCAGCACACCGGTCCCGCGCTGGTCTTCGACAGCTACGACGCGATGAGCGCGGCGGTGAACGACCTCGACCTCGACGTCACGCCCGACCACGTGATGATCCTGCGCAATGCCGGCCCGATCGGCGGCCCCGGCATGCCGGAATGGGGCATGCTGCCGATCCCCAAGGTGCTGCTCCGGCAGGGCGTGCGCGACATGGTCCGCATCTCGGACGCGCGGATGAGCGGCACGAGCTACGGCGCCTGCATCCTGCACGTGGCGCCGGAATCGGCCGCGGGCGGTCCGCTCGCGGCCGTGCGCGACGGCGACCTCATCACCGTGGACGTGCCCGGGCGGCGGATCCACCTGCACCTCGACGACGCCGAGATCGCGGCGCGGGTGAAGGCGTTCCGGCCGCCGGACCGGGCCTATCCGCGGGGCTACAACCGGCTGTTCGCCCAGCACGTGCGGCAGGCCAACGAGGGCTGCGATTTCGACTTTCTGGAGGGCGCCGGGGGGATCCCGGAACCCGAGATTCACTGACCGGCCCGAGCCGTCGGCAACAGGCGGCGGGCCCCATCACAGGGAGGTAACATGGTGACGATCGCGCGCAGGGGCCTGCTCGCCGGAGCGGCCCTGCTCGGCGCCGCGCGGGCGGCCGGGGCCGGCTGGGAGCCGTCGCAGCGGGTGCCCGATCCGGCCGTCGAGATCCTCGATCCGGCCTTCGCCAAGTACCGGCTCGCCTCGGCGACGGTCGAGCGGGTCGCCACGGGCTTCCGCTGGGCCGAGGGCCCGGTCTGGTTCGGCGACATGGGATCGCTGCTGTTCAGCGACGTGGTCAACGATCGGATCATGAAGTGGGAGGAGGCGTCCGGCGCGCTCTCGGTGTTCCGCAAGCCGTCGAACTACGCCAACGGCAACACCCGCGACCGGCAGGGCCGGCTGGTCACCTGCCAGCACAGGACCCGCAGCGTCACCCGGACCGAGCACGACGGCAGCCTGACCACGCTGATGGACCGGTTCGACGGCAAGCCGCTGAACTCGCCGAACGACGTGGTCTGCCATTCCGACGGTGCGGTCTGGTTCACCGACCCGGCCTTCGGGCCGAATCCGCACGAGTCGATGGCCGCGCCGGAGCTTCCCGGCAACGTCTACCGGATCGATCCGAGGACGGGACAGGCCAGCGTCGCGGTCGAGGGCGTGGCGGGTCCGAACGGGCTCTGCTTCTCGCCGGACGAGTCCAAGCTCTACCTCATCGAGGCGCGGGCGAAGCCGAACCGCCTGATCCGCGTCTACGACGTGGTCGAGAACGGCACCAGGACCGCGAACGGCCGCGTCTTCTACGATGCCGGGACCGGCACGCCGGACGGCTTTAGGGTCGACGTCGACGGCAATCTCTGGTGCGGCTGGGGGATGAGCGAGGCCGAGGACGGGGTCATCGTGCTCTCGCCTCAGGCCAAGCTGATCGGCCGGATCCGCTTACCGGAGCGCTGCGCCAACCTGTGCTTCGGCGGCATCAACCGCAACCTGCTGCTGATGACGGCGTCGCACTCGGTCTATTCACTATACGTGAATACGCGGGGCGCCGGGACCTGCTGAGGTTGGACGGTCGGGTCTGAACCCCCGCCGTCCTTGCGAGCGGAGCGAAGCAATCCAGGGGCGCCACGCCGACAGATGTCGTGCGGCCCTGGCTCGCTTCGCTACGCTCGCGATGACGGTGGTGCCCCGTCCCTACTCCGCCGCCTGCGGCATGTACCGCGCCGGATCGTAGTTCAGGATCGGGCCGAGCCAGCGCTCGACGTCGCGGACATCCATCCCCTTGCGGGCGGCGTAATCCTCGACCTGATCCCGCTCCACCTTGGCGACGCCGAAATAGTGCGCCTCCGGGTGGGCAATGTAGATCCCCGATACCGAGGAACCCGGCCACATCGCGTAGGACTCGGTGAGCTTCACGCCGATCCGGCTCTCCGCCTTCAGCAGGTCGAACAGGGTGGTCTTCTCGGTGTGGTCGGGCTGGGCCGGATAGCCCGGGGCCGGGCGGATGCCGTCGTACTTCTCCAGAACGAGTTCCTCGGGCCCGTAGGCCTCGTCGGACGCGTAGCCCCAGAACTCCTTGCGCACCCGCTCGTGCATCCGCTCGGCGAAGGCCTCGGCGATGCGGTCGGCGAGCGCCTTCACGAGGATCGCCCGGTAATCGTCGTTCGCCCGCTCGAACCGCTCGGCGATCCGCACTTCCTCCAGGCCCGCCGTGACCACGAAGCCGCCGACATAGTCGGCGATGCCGGTCTCGGCCGGGGCGACGAAGTCCGACAGGCAGGTGTTCGACCGCCCGTCGCGCTTCGAGAGCTGCTGGCGCAGGCCGTGGAAGGTGGCGAGCCGCTCCGACCGGCTCTCGCCGGTGTAGAGCGCGATGTCGTCACCGACGCTGTTGGCCGGCCAGAAGCCGATCACTGCCTTCGGGTTGAACCAGCGCTCCTCAACGATCTGCTTCAGCATCGCCTGCGCGTCCTCGTAGAGGGCGCGGGCGGCCGGGCCCTGCTCGGGATCGTCCAGGATCGCCGGGAAGCGGCCCTTGAACTCGTAGGTCTGCAGGAACGGCGTCCAGTCGATGTAGGGCACGAGGTCGGCGACCTCGTAGGAGCCGTAGACCCTCGTGCCGGTGAAGGTCGGCTTGGCCGGCTTGTAGCCCGACCAGTCGATCCTGAAGGCGTTGGTCCGCGCCTTCGCGAGCGGCAGCCGCTGCTTGTCGGCCTCCGAGCGCCTGTGGGCGTCCGCCACCTTGGCGTACTCGGCCCGGACCTTCTCGATCGTCGGCCCACGAGTCTCCTTCGAGATCAGGCTCGACACCACGCCGACCGCGCGGCTCGCGTCGGTGACGTAGACCGCCTGCCCCTTGGCGTAGGCTGGGTGGATCTTCACCGCCGTGTGGACGCGGCTCGTGGTGGCGCCGCCGATCAGCAGCGGCACGTCGAGGCCCTCGCGCTCCATCTCGCCGGCCACGTGGACCATCTCGTCCAGCGACGGGGTGATCAGGCCCGACAGGCCGACGATGTCGACCTTCTCGGTCTTGGCGGTCTCCAGGATCTTGGCGGCCGGCACCATCACCCCGAGATCGATGATCTCGTAGTTGTTGCAGGCCAGCACGACGCCGACGATGTTCTTGCCGATGTCGTGGACGTCGCCCTTCACGGTCGCCATCAGCACCTTGCCGGCGGCCTGACGCTTGCCGTCGCCGCCGTTGGCGCGCTTCTCCTCCTCCATGAACGGCTCGAGATAGGCGACCGCCTGCTTCATCACGCGGGCCGACTTCACCACCTGCGGCAGGAACATCTTGCCGGAGCCGAACAGGTCGCCGACCACGTTCATGCCGGCCATCAGCGGGCCCTCGATGACGTGGAGCGGGCGCTCGACGCCCTGGCGCGCCTCCTCGGTGTCGGCCACGATGTACTCGGTGATGCCGTTGACCAGCGCGTGCTCGATCCGCTTCCCGACCGGAGCCTCGCGCCAGGTCAGATCGGCGGTCTTGGCCTGGGCCGATGCGCCGGTCTTGAAGCGCTCGGCGGCCTCCAGCAGGCGCTCGGTCGAATCCTCGCGGCGGTTGAGGACGACGTCCTCGCACAGCTCGCGCAGCTCCGCCGGGATCTCGTCGTAGACGGCGAGCTGGCCGGCATTGACGATGCCCATGTCCATGCCGGCCTTGATGCAGTGGAACAGGAACACCGCGTGCATGGCCTCGCGCACCGGCTCGTTGCCGCGGAAGGCGAAGCTGAGGTTCGAGACGCCGCCCGAGATGTGGGCGTGCGGCAGGGTCTCGCGGATCGTGCGGGTCGCCTCGATGAAGGCCACGCCGTACGGGTTGTGCTCCTCGATACCCGTGGCGACCGCGAAGATGTTCGGATCGAAGATGATGTCCTCGGGCGGGAAGCCGACCTGCTCGGTCAGGATCCGGTAGGCCTTGGTGCAGATCTCGACCTTGCGTTCGTAGGAATCCGCCTGCCCCTGCTCGTCGAAGGCCATCACCACCACGGCGGCCCCGTAGGAGCGGCAGATCTTGGCGGCTTCGATGAACTTCTCCTCGCCCTCCTTCATGGAGATCGAGTTCACGATCGGCTTGCCCTGGATGCACTTGAGGCCGGCCTCGATCACCTCGAACTTCGAGGAATCGACCATCACGGGCACCCGGGCGATGTCGGGCTCGGCGGCGACGAGGTTCAGGAACTCGACCATCGCCTTCTGGGAGTCGAGCAGGCCCTCGTCCATGTTGACGTCGATCACCTGGGCGCCCGCTGCCACCTGATCGCGGGCGACGTCCAGCGCCGCCGCGTAGTCGCCGTTGGTGATCAGCTTGCGGAACTTGGCCGAGCCGGTGACGTTCGTGCGCTCGCCGACATTCACGAAGGGGATTTCCGGCGTGAGCACGAAGGGTTCGAGGCCGGAGAGCCGCATCAGGCGCGGCACCTCCGGGATCGGCCGCGGCGCCTTGCCGGCGACCGCCTCCGCGATGGCGCGGATGTGGTCCGGCGTGGTGCCGCAGCAGCCGCCGACCATGTTGACGAGGCCGGATTCGGCGAACTCGCCGACCAGCTTGCCCATCGCCTCCGGGCTCTCGTCGTAGAGGCCGAACTCGTTCGGCAGGCCGGCATTCGGGTAGGCGCAGACGAGGGTGTCGCAGATCCGCGACAGCTCGGCGATGTGGCCGCGCATCTCGCGGGCGCCGAGCGCGCAGTTGAGGCCGAAGGTCAGCGGCTCGGAATGGCGCAGGGAGTGCCAGAAGGCCGCCGGAGTCTGGCCCGACAGGGTGCGGCCCGAGAGATCTGTGATCGTGCCGGAGATCTGGATCGGCAAGCGGATGCCGGTCTCGTCGAAGACCTGCCACGCCGCCGCGACCGCAGCCTTGGCGTTGAGCGTGTCGAAGATGGTCTCGATCAGGATCAGCTCGGCGCCGCCGTCGATCAGGCCGCGGACCTGCTCCACGTAGGCCTGCTTGACCTGGTCGAAGGTGACCGCCCGGAAGCCCGGGTTGTTCACGTCCGGCGAGATCGACAGGGTCCGGTTCGTTGGGCCGATGGCGCCGGCCACGAAGCGGCGGCGGCCGTCCTTCTCCTCGGCGAGCTTGGCCGCCTCGCGGGCGAGCCGCGCTCCTTGAGCGTTCAGCTCGTGGATGATCGACTCCATGCCGTAATCGGCCTGGGCGATGGTGGTGCCCGAGAAGGTGTTGGTCTCGCAGACGTCGGCGCCGGCCAGGAAGTAGTCGAGGTGGATCTGCCGGATCGCGTCGGGCTGGGTCAGGATCAGGAGGTCGTTGTTGCCCTTCTGATCGTGCCCGTGATCCCTGAACCGGTCGCCGCGAAAGTCCTCTTCCGAGAACTTCAGGCGCTGGATGACGGTGCCCATCGCCCCGTCGAGGACGAGGATCTTCTCCGCGGCGCGCTGGCGCAGGGCCTTCGCGATCGCGCTGCCGTCGACGGGGGCAAAATCGGTCATCGTGCGTCCTGTCAGATCACCTCGTCCTGAGGTGCCGGAGCGAAGCGGAGGCCTTGGAGGCCTCCAGATATCTCGGTGTTCCCTGGAACCCTCCTTCGGGGCCGCTCACGCGGCCCCTCAGGACGAGGTGGAGGGGGATCTTCGGTCTCTCGTGCGTGCCCTGGCTGCTGTCTCGGACACAAGCCGTCTTTGCGAGCGCAGCGAAGCAATCCAGCAGCGCCACGCTCACGGAGGTTGCGCTGCCCTGGGTCGCTTCGCTGCGCTCGCGATGACGGACCGCGGCCCCGAGAAGTTAAGCTGCCGCCTTCGCGGCCGCCAGCTTCGGCGCCTGGGCGCGCAGGCCGAGCAGGTGGCAGATCGCGTAGACCAAGTCGGAGCGGTTCATCGAGTAGAAGTGGAAGTCGTTGACGCCCTCGTCCACGAGGTCGAGCACCTGCTCGGCCGCCACCGCGCCGGCCACGAGCCGGCGGGTCTCGACGTCGTCCTCCAGCCCCTCGAACCGGGCGGCCAGCCAGTAGGGCACCGAGGCGCCGGTGCGGCGGGCGAAGTTCGCTGCCTGCTTGAAATTCTGCACCGGCAGGATGCCCGGGATGATCGGGATCGTAATCCCGGCGGCCCGGACCTTGTCCAGGTAGCGCAGGTAGATCTCGTTCTCGAAGAAGAACTGGGTGATCGCCTGGTCGGCCCCGGCATCGACCTTGGCCTTCAGGGCGTCGATGTCGGCGTCGAGGGAGGCCGCCTCGGGATGCTTCTCGGGATAGGCCGAGACCGAGACCTTGAAGTCGCCGATCCGCTTGATCCCTTTCACCAGCTCTGCGGTCGAGGCGTAGCCCTCCGGGTGCGGCCGGTAGGCGTGGCCGACACCCTCGGCCGGGTCGCCGCGCAGTGCCACGATGTGGCGCACGCCCGCGTCCCAGTAGGACTGGACCACCGCGTCGATCTCGTCGCGGGAGGCGTCCACGCAGGTGAGGTGGGCGGCTGGCTTGAGGCCGGTCTCGCGGACCATGCGGGCGACCGTGTTGTGGGTGCGCTCGCGGGTGGAGCCGCCGGCGCCGTAGGTCACCGAGACGAAGCTCGGCTGCAGCGGCGCGAGGCGCTCGATGGAGTTCCAGAGGATCTTCTCCATCTCGTCGGTCTTCGGGGGGAAGAACTCGATCGAGACGCGGATCGGGTGGTAGCCGTCGCGGCTGGCGCGGTGGGTGGAGCGGCGCATCGGGGTCTCGTCCTCTATGTCGGTCGGTTCAGACGAAGTCTGCGGAGGTCAGTGTCTCAGGCGACGGCGCGCTGAGGCTGTTCTGTGTCGGTATCGGCCAACCCGTCCTGAGCCAGTCCGTCCTGGGCCAGCCAGAGGGTGACGGTGAGCTGGCCCGACTCGCGCGGCGTCAGATCGCGGGTGGCGACCGTCGCGAGGCCGGCCTCGGCGAGCCAGCCGGAGACCTGTTCGGCGGAGAAGCCGAGGCGCCGATGGGCCTGCCCGGTGCGGAGGAATTCCAGCTCGTGCGGCGCGAAGTCCACCACCAGCAGGCGGCCGCCCGGCGCCACGAGCCGCGCGGCCCCGCGGAGCGCCCGGGCCGGGTCGTCGAGATAGTGCAGCACCTGATGGACCACGACGAGGTCGAAGCTCGCCCGCGCGAAGGGCGGCGCGTGGATGTCGCCCTGCCGCAGGTCCACCCTTGCCAAGCCCTGGCGCTCCAGGTTGGCCCGGGCGACGGACAGCATGGCATGGCTCGAATCGAGCCCGGTGGCGCGGCCGGCCCGGGGCGCCAGCAGGCCGAGCATCCGGCCGGTGCCGGTGCCGAGATCGATCAGGCTGCCGATCGGGCGGTCGCCCAGGGCGTCGAGCACCGCGGCCTCCACGATCGCCTCGGGCACGTGCAGGGAGCGCAGCTCGTCCCATTTGGGGGCCAGCCGGGCGAAGAAGGTCGTGGCGGCATCCGCCCGCTGCGCCCGGACGGCGTCGAGGCGCGCGCGGTCCTCCGACAGGGGCGGCGCGGTCCGGTCGAGACCGGACAGGAGCGGGTCCGCCAGGCCGGCACGGGCGTCGGACAGCCGGAAGAACGCCCAGGCCCCCTCGCGGTGGCGCTCGACCAGCCCGGCCTCCACCAAGAGCTTGAGGTGGCGGGAGATCCGCGGCTGCGACTGACCCAGGATGTCGGTGAGGTCGGACACCGACAGTTCCCCCTCGACGAGCAGCGCCAGGATGCGCAGGCGCGTCTCCTCCGCGGCGGCACGCAGGACGCCCAGGGCTTCCGGAAAGGGGATCGACCCCGCTTCTTGCCTGCGTTCGATAGACATAAAGATATGTTTATGTCCGTTTTCCCGCGGGCGCAAGCACGATCTTGATCGGGTCCAAGACGGCGCGTGACGGCTCCCGACGGCATTGCCGAACCGATGAGACCGAAGCGCGGCGGCGGCGTTGATGGCAGGGTCGATGACTGGATCGATGACAGGGCCGCGGACCGCGTGCCCGGGGAGGCACGCATGGCCGAGAGCCCGTTCCCGCAGATCACGCTGGTCCGCCACGGCGAGACCGCCTGGAGCCGGTCCGGTCAGCATACCGGGCGCAGCGACATCCCCCTGACGCCGGAGGGTGAGGACGCGGCGCGCGCCCTCGCACCGCGCCTGGCGCGCCGCGCCTACGCGGAGGTGTGGTCGAGCCCGTCGGGCCGGGCGGCCACGACCTGCGCGCTGGCGGGCTTCGGCGACCGCCGCGCGACCGACCCGGATCTCGCGGAGTGGGATTACGGCGCCTACGAGGGCCGGACCACGAAGGCGATCCTGGCCGAGCGGCCGGACTGGCGGCTGTTCCGCGACGGCTGCCCCGGCGGCGAGACGGCGGCGGATGTCGGTGCCCGGGCGGACCGGGTCATCGCCCGGGCCCGCGCCCGCGACGCCGACCTCATCGTCTTCTCCAGCGCACATTTTCTGCGGGTGCTGGCCGCGCGCTGGATCGGCCTGGAGCCGCGGTGCGGCGCGCTCCTCGTCCTCGGCACCGCGAGCGTCTCGGTGCTCGGCTACGAGCACGACCGCACCGAGCCGGTGCTGCGCGCCTGGAACGGGTAGGCGCTAGCGCAGCCAGTACCCGTCGGGCGCCAGCGCCTGGGGCATCGGCTCGCCGAGGGCGTGGTGGACGATGCGGTCCACGGCGCGGACCATGGCGTCGAGGGGCAGGTCGTTGGGCTCGGTGCCGAACGGCTCCTCGAGCTCGTCCCCGAGGGCGTCCAGGCCGAAGAACGTGTAGGCCACGAGCGCCACCACGACCGGGGTCGCCCAGCCGAGCGAGCCGGTGAGGCCCACCGGCAGGAGCAGGCAGTAGAGCCACGCCGTCCGGTACACGAGCAACGTGTAGGCGAAGGGCAGCGGCGTGTTGGCGAGCCGCTCGCAGGCGGTGTGCACGCCCGACAGCGCCTCGATCCGGGCCTCGAGGAGGCCGAACTGGATGTCGCTGAGCCGGCCCGCGCGCGTCAGCGCGGCGAGGTCTCGGGTGATGGCGGCCAGGACCGAGTCGGTGGGGTTCGGGCCGGACAGGTCCGATCCGGGGCTCGTCCGGTCGACGGCGGCGGCCTCGTCCAGGTCGCGCAGCCGGGCGTGGAGGCCGTGCGCGAAGGCCGACAGGCGCCGGAGCTGGAGCGCGGCCTCCCGCTCGGGCAGCAGGGCCGGGAGGGCGCGGGCGAGGTTGCGCACCTCGCCGATCAGGTTGCCCCAGTGCTTCCGGGCCTCCCACCAGCGCTCGTAGCAGGCGTTGTTGCGAAAGCTCAGGAAGATCGAGAGGGCGAGGCCGACCACGGTGAACGGCGTCACCCCCGCGCTGACCGGGAACAGCGCGGGCCACCGCGATTCCGCCCACACCACCGCGCACGAGACCGCGACGATCCCCGCGAGCTTGGGCGCCACCCGCGGCACGATCGAGCCGCGCAGGGTGAACAGCAGGGTCAGCAGGTTGGGCCGGGTGCGGACGATCATCGGGACTTCGGCGATGCGGTGCTGCCGTCCTGCCCTGCGCCCTCCGGTCCCGCAACCGACGTCTCTGTGAGCTCGGCAGTTCGATCGACCAAGGCCGGGCCGCGGACGGGTCTCAGACGGTCTCCGCCTCCCACAGCCACGCCGCCCCGCGCACCCCCGAGGCGTCGCCGTGCAGGCTCGCCCGCACGGGCGTGTCGAAGGCGTCGGAGAAGACGTGGGGGGCGATCGCCGCCGGCAGGCCCGCGATCAGCTCCGGGATGCGCGACAGGCCGCCGCCGATCACGATCACGTCCGGGTCGAGGAGGTTCACCACCTGGGCGGCCGCGCGCCCGAGCCGCTCGAGGTGGACGGCGAGCGTCTCCCGCGCGGCCGAACTCCCGGCCCGGGCCTCGGCGACGACCGCCTCGGCGGTGAGGTTGCCGCCGTGCCGCCGCGCGTGGTCGGCGGCCAGCCCGGGACCAGACAGCCAGGTCTCGACGCAGCCCCGGCGGCCGCAATAGCAGGCGGCGCCCGGCCGCTCGTCGTCGCGGGGCGCCGGCAGGGGGCCGTGGCCCCACTCGCCCGCGATGCCGTTGCGGCCCGTGAGCACCCGACCGTCGAGGGCGATGCCGGACCCGACACCGGTGCCCAGGATCACCGCCCAGACCACGCGGGCCCCGGCGCCGGCGCCGTCGATCGCCTCCGACACCGCCAGGCAGTTGGCGTCGTTCTCGATCCGGAGCGGGCGTTCCAGGCGCGCGCCGAGATCGGCCGCGAACGGGTGTCCGTTGAGCCAGTGCGAGTTGGCGTTGCGCACGAGGCCCGTCGCCGGGGACAGGCTCCCGGGCATGCCGATGCCGACGCTGCAGGGCGCGCCGGCCTCGGCCTCGAGACGCAGGACGAGGTCGGCCACGGCCTCGACGGTGGCCCGGTAGGCGCCCCGCGGGGCGGGCATCCGCGCCTCGGCCAGGGTCGACCCGTCCCGGCCGAGCACGATCCCGGCGATCTTGGTGCCGCCGAGATCGATGCCGAGGCGCGGGCGACCCGCGTTCTCCGCCGCGGGCGATCCCATCACTCGGCGGCGGCGACCTTGCTGTCGGTGCCCATCGGCTGGGGCGACTCGTCGGCGATGTGGGTGCCGATGGCGACCGGGTGGGCCATCACCTCGTTGAGCTTGGCGACGTCGAGCTCGCCTTCCCAGCGGCTGACCACCACGCAGGCGACGCCGTTGCCCACGAGGTTGGTGAGCGCGCGGCACTCGGACATGAACTTGTCGATGCCGAGGACCAGGGTCATGGCGGCGACCGGCACCGGGCTGTTGGGGATCGCCGAGAGCGTCGCCGCCAGGGTGATGAAGCCGGCACCCGTGACGCCCGAGGCGCCCTTCGAGGTCAGCATCGCCACCAGGATGATGGTCGCGTACTGGCTGATCGACAGGTCCACGCCCACGGCCTGCGCCAGGAACAGCGTCGCCAGCGTCATGTAGATGTTGGTGCCGTCGAGGTTGAACGAGTAGCCGGTCGGGACCACGAGGCCGACGACCGAGTCCGAGGCGCCGAGGCGGCGCATCTTGGTCATGAGCTGCGGCAGCACCGTCTCGGAGGACGACGTGCCGACCACGATCAGCAGCTCGTCCTTGATGTAGGCGAGGAAGCGCAGGATCGAGAAGCCCGCGACCCGGGCGATCGTCCCGAGCACCACGAGCACGAACAGGATCGCCGTGATGTAGAAGGTGCCGACCAGCCACGCGAGGTCGTAGACCTTCTGGATGCCGTACTCGCCGATCGTGAACGCCATGGCGCCGAAGGCGCCGACGGGGGCGAGCTTCACGACGATGCCGATGATCCGGAAGAAGATCTGGCCGGCGGTGTCGATCGCGTGGTTCACCGAGGCCGCGCGCTCGCCGAGATTCGTCACCACGACGCCGGTGAGGATCGAGATCAGCAGCACCTGCAGCAGGTCGCCGGTGGCGAAGGGGTCGAGGAAGCTCTTCGGGATGATCGCCAGGATGTGGGCGACGGTGGAATCGGCGGCCGCCTTGCTGGCGTAGGTCGCGACCTTGCTGGCGTCGAGCTTCGACGGATCGGCGTTGAAGCCGGCGCCGGGCCGGATCACCTCGCCGACGATGACGCCGATCAGCAGCGCGATGGTGGACACCACCTCGAAGTAGACCAGCGCCTTCAGGCCGACGCGGCCGACCTTCTTCAGGTCGCCGATCGACGCGATGCCGTGGACGATCGTGCAGAAGATGATCGGCGCGATCATCATCTTGATCAGGCCGATGAAGGCGTCGCCGAGCCACTTCATCGACTTGCCGGTGGCCGGGTCGTACCAGCCGAGCAGCACGCCGAGCGCGATGGCGATCAGCACCTGGATGTAGAGCACCTTGTACCAGGGCTCGCGGGGCGCTGCGGCGGGAGCCGTCGCCTGGATTGCCTGTGCCATGTCCATCCCGTGCGACGACCGCGCACCCTCCCGATTTGCCGGCACGCTAGCGACTATCACCCGGCGCCTCAACGGCTGCACGCTTATCCGCCCGGAACCATCCGTGACAAAAACCTGTCATTCCCGGACGAAGATCTCTCGTATCCGAGAGCCGCGGACCCGCGAAAACAGACGGGCCGCAGCGCGATCTGCGCTGCGGCCCGGTCGTGCCTCGCGTCGTTGCGACGCGGGTCAGGTCTGCTGCTGGGTCCGGCGGGGGCGGACGGTCCAGCGCTCGAACATCGAGGCGGGATCCTCGCTCTTCCCGTCCTTGTTCTCGGCGGCGGGATCGGGCTGCTGGTGGATCGCCGCGCCGAGGGCCTGCGACAGGCTCTCGATGACGTCGTCGATGCGGGCATCCCCGTGCAGGGCGTCGCCGCTGCCGGATTGCGGGGCGGGCGTCTCGGCGGCCGGCGCGGCGTGTGCGGCCGCTTCCGGCGCGGGCTCCGGCTGCGGCTCGGGCTCGGGGTGATGCTCCGGGGCCGGCTCGGGCGGGCGCGGGGCGGCCGCGGCGGGCTCGGGAGCCGGCGGCGGGGCGGCGACGACCGGCGCGGCGGCGGCCAGCGCCGCGGGAGCCGCGGCCCGGCGCATCGCACCCTCGTCGGACTCGGTGCTCCGACTGCTGCTGCTGCTACCGTAACGGCCGAAGCCGAAGCGCGGCTCGATCAGGTCCAGCACCGCGTCCAGCGCGGCGTTGCTCAGCGCCACCTCCTCGGCCGCCGGCACGCCCTGGATGGCCAGGGCCGCCCGCTCGAAGTCCGGCTCGCTGCTGACCTCGCGGCCGAACCAGCTCGGGGCGTGGAAGCCGGCGGCCTCGCCGTCATCGTCGAAGGTGACGCTGATCAGGTCCAGGCTGCCGGGGGTGACGTAGCGGTCGATGGCGATCTCGCGCCCGCCGGCATTCAGCGTGGTGCGGTCGTAGGCGGCCTTGCCGGGGCACACGTCCAGCAGGGCGTCGCCGTGGGCGCGCGGGACGTCGGTGCGCTCCTCGACCGGGACGCCGTCCGGCCCCTTGTTCACCAGGACCAGCTGGCAGACCTGGCCGTCGACGCGCACGTAGGAGGCCCGGCCGCCCTGGGGCGCGAAGTGACCCTCGGTGATGCGGGCGCCACCCCGCTCCTTGCGGATCAGGCGGACCAGGGATGGTGCGACCAGAAATCGGCGAACGGTGCTCATGAACTCAAAACCCCTCCCGCTTGGTCGGCGGCGCGCCGATCCGGCGGACAGCCCTCAGCGCCGCCGGGTCGCACGGAAGGGGGCACGTGGAGCCGGCCCGCACGGCGTATAAGCTGACTGCCACGCCGTATTCGCCAGAGCCTGACCACTTCCGTCGCCAATCACCGGACAGCGACATCCTGAGACTATAGAGCGCTAAGCAAAAACGCGACGAAATCAAGACCGGATCCGGCCGAGGATCCGGCCCCGGCGGTCCCTGTCCCCGATATCCCGGCTTTCGCGCCGCGTTTCCGAACCCAGGTTAGCGGGCCCCGCGATTCATTCAGCCGGCTCGAAATTCATCGCCGCGCCGTTCATGCAGTAGCGCAGGCCGGTCGGCGCCGGGCCGTCGTCGAAGACGTGGCCCAGATGGCCCTTGCAGCGGGCGCAGTGCACTTCGGTGCGGACCATCCAGTGGCTGCGGTCCACCGTGGTCTCGACGGCGCCGTCGAGGGGCTCGAAGAAGCTCGGCCAGCCCGTTCCGGACTCGAACTTGGTGCCCTGCTCGAACAGCGGCTGACCGCAGCCGGCGCAGGTGAAGGTCCCGGCCCGCTTCTCGGCGAGCAGACAGCTCGTGCCGGCCCGCTCCGTGCCGTGCTCGCGCAGGACCCGGTACTGCTCCGGTGTCAGCGCCGAGCGCCACTCGGAATCGCTGCGGGTCTCCGGGCTGGTGGTCGGCGTGTCGGCCATGGCGATCTCCCTTCTCGCCACGCTATATAGGGATCGCGCGCCCTATCCGGCAGTCCCGGAGGATGCCGCAGGGCGTCTCCGGGATCGGAGACGCGGCGTTCAGGCGGCGGCGCCGACGGTGTCGGCCATCCGCGCCCGGCGCGCGCCCATCGGCAGCGGCGCGCCCGTGGTGGTGTCGCGGGCGGTCTGGTGCTCCAGCTCCGCGTTGATCTCGCCTCCGAGCAGCACGATCGTCGAGGAGATCCAGATCCACGTCATGAAGCCGATCACGGCGCCGAGCGACCCGTAGGTCTCGTTGTAGGTGCCGAAATTGGCGACGTACCAAGAGAACAGGAGCGACGCGGCGAGCCAGAGCAGGCCCGCGACGACGCTGCCGAACCCGACCCAGCGCCAGCGGGCGTGCTCCCGGCTCGGCCCGAACCGGTAGAGCACCGACAGGCCGCCGAGCAGGACGATCAGGATCGCCGGCCAGCGCAGGGCCGCGAGCAGCCACGCGGTCGAGCCGAGGCCCAGGAAGTTCAGCATCACCGGCACGACGACGATGACGTTGAGCGCGACGATGATGAACAGCAGGGCGCCGACCGTGAAAGTGAGCGAGCGGAGGTTGAGCCAGAAGAAGTTTCGCTTCTCCTCCTCCTCGTAGACGACGTTCAGCGCGTCGAACATCGCCTTCATGGCCGCGTTGGCGCTCCAGATCGACAGGAGCAGGCTGGAGAAGAACGTGATGCTGAGGGAGCCGCTGCCCTTGGCGGCGATGCGCTTGACCTGGTCGCCGATGAGCTCGACCGCGCCGGACGGCAGGACCGCGTGCAGCTGGGCGAGGTGATCGTTGATGACGGTCACGTCGGCGAAGAGGCCGTAGCAGGAGACCAGCGCGGCGATGGCGGGGAACAGCGACAGCAGCGTGTAGAAGGTCACCCCGGCGGCGACCGCCAGGACCCGGTCCTTGTTGAACTCCAGGTAGACCCGGACGACGATGTCCTTCCAGCCGGACCGCGTCATCTCGACGGGGCTGTCGGCGGCGCGGCCGCGCTCCGGCTGGGTCGCGGCGGTGAGCTGCGCGGCGCGCCCCGAGATCGAGCGCGCCCCCGCGGCGACGCCCTTCCGCAGGCCCCGATCGTCGCAGGACGGATCGCGGTCGAGCGGCGGCGCGTCGGCGGGGAGAGCCGCCGGCACGCGGCGCCGCGCCGGCGCCGCCGCGAGGGCGACCAGTGCCGAACCGAGCATCAGGATCCAGAGGATCGAGCCGCCCTCCGAGGGGCCGGTCGAACGCGACGGTGACGGGGGCATGGATCGGGGCCAGTGCGCGGAACTGCCGCGCTCGGGACTCCCAACGTCGTCGTGCCGCGGCCGTTCCGCGCGTCGCGCGGGGACGCCGCGGCCCTCCGCGCGTTGTGCTCGTTATGCGCGATCAGCCTCGACTCGGATTCTGCTGCAAGTTCGTCCTGGACGAGCCGCCCGGCACCCACGCCACCCTCAAGGCGGAGCGGGAGGCCACGCTGCACATGAACCTCACCAGCGTGACCATGGCCCATCTCACGAAGCTGGATCCGGCCGCTCGGCGTGTGAAGCTCACCGGGCTCGTCGCCCACAACCTCGACGCCCTCGCCCGCCAGATCGCCTGGGTCGGGGCCCGGCCGCCGCTGGAGCGTCTCCTGCGCATGGCGAGCAACGTCCTTCCGGGCTACACCCACCCGATCGCGCAGCCGCTCTACGCCGAGCCCGAGATGGCGGCGCTGGTCGAGCGCGGCCTCGCCGAGGCCGGCGCGCTGGCCCGCCGGCTCGGGGTGCGCCTGAGCTTCCACCCGGGACCGTTCTGCCTGCTGGCGAGCCGCAACCCGGCGGCGATCGCCAACGGCCTGTCCGAGCTCGACTACCACGCCGAGATCTTCGATCGGATGGGCTACGGCGGCGGCTGGCACCCGCACGGCGCCCACATCAACATCCATGTCGGCGCGGGCGACCCGGGGGTCGAGGGCTTCCGCGAGACCCTGCCCCGGGCGAGCCGGGTGGCGCGCGACCTCGTGACGGTCGAGAACGACGAGAACGTGTTCGGCCTCGACGCGGTGCTGCGGCTCGCCGACCTCGTGCCCGTGGTGCTCGACCTGCACCACCACTGGGTCGAGAGCGGCGGGGAGTATCTCGAGCCGGACGATGCCCGGATCGCCCGGGTGCAGGAATCCTGGCGCGGCGTCCGGCCCGTGGCCCATATCAGCGTGTCGCGCGAGGCGGTCTCCGCCGCCTGCGATCCGGACGCCCTGCCCGACTTCCCGGCCCTGCGCGCGGCCGGCCACGCGGTCCGGGACCTCGCGGCCCATTCCGACATGATGTGGAACCGGGCGGTGAACGACCTCGTCGCCCGGCACCTCGCCTGGGCGGATTTCGAGATCGAGGCCAAGGCGAAGAACCGCGCCTCCGTGCAGATCGCCCGACACATCCTGGCCCTCGAGGGAGCGGCGCCGATCGCTGCCGAATGACGGGACGGTCTCGACGCGTCCGTCGGTCCGCACTAGGCATCCCGGTATGAAGACCGCCGACTGCGACATCCTCATCGTCCCGGGGCTCGGGGGCTCCGAGGAGGACCATTGGCAGGCCCGCTGGGCGGGCCGCCTCGCTACCGCGCGCGTGGTCGAGCAGGACCAGTGGCACGAACCGACCCCGGAGGCGTGGTGCGGCCGCATCGCCGAGGCGGTCGCGGCGGCGACGCGGCCGGTCATCCTGATCGCCCACAGCCTCGGCGTGGTGGCGTGCGTCGAGGCGGTGCCGCGCTTCCCCGAGGGGGTGGTGCGCGGCGCCCTCCTGGTGGCGCTCCCGGACGTCGAGGAGGCGCCGGGCCTGCCCGACGCGGTCCGGGCCTTCGCGCCGGTGCCGCGCGATCCCCTGCCCTTCCCGTCCCTGCTGGTGGCCAGCCGTACCGACCCGTACTGCCGCTACGAGCGGGCGGACGACTTCGCCCATGCCTGGGGGGCGCTCACGGTCGACGCGGGCGAATCCGGCCACCTCAACGTGGCAAGCGGGCACGGTCCCTGGCCCGAGGGGCTGATGCGGCTCGCCGGGTTCCTGAAGGGGCTCTGAGCCTGCGAGCCCTGCGGCGCGCGGACGATCGGCGTCCCCGTGGCTCGGCGGGATGGGACCGGCGCGGGTCGCATTAACGCGCTGTTTACCACCGCCCTCTTCAGTGGCGGCACGGGCGGTCCTTCGTCCCGAAGCCGCCCCTGGAGAGCACCGTGACGCGCAAAGAGCTTCTGGAACGACTCGAAGCGGTGCAGACCGCCCTCGGCCCCCGGGCCCAGAGCAACTTCAACAGCTCGCTGTTCAACGACGTGACGCTGCTTAAGCGGATCGAGGCCTTCGAGGCCAAGCTCGGCGAGCCCGAGAAGCCGAAGACCGCCGACTACACCGGCAACATGTTCTCGCGCATCGCCAACCGCCGCGCCGCCGCGGGCGCCAAGTAGCCCCGCCCCTACTTCGGCTCGGCCTCGGCCGAGCGCAGCAGCTCGCCGGCGACGTCGGCGAGCCGCGGCGGGGCTTCCCGCACGAACGGCAGCGGCCGGCAGACGTTGAGCGCCGCGAGCCCGAACCGGGCGGTCATCAGCCCGTTGAGCACGCCCTCCCCCAGCTTGGCGGAGACCCGGGCGGCGATCCCGAGCCCCAGAACCTGCTGCATCACGCTCTCGCCCACCGCCATGCCGCCGGTGACCGTGAGATGCGCGAGCGCCGCGCGCCCCAGTCGCAGGAAGCCCAGGAAGCCCGGCCGGCCGCCGTAGATCGCCGCGATCCGGCGCAGCAGCCGCACCGCCGCGAACACGACGAACGCCACGTCGACGATCGCCCGCGGGCTGAGCGCCGTCACCGCCGAGACCTGCTTGGCCGTCGTCGCGATGGCGTTGCGCGCCTGCCGGTCGAGGCCGGCGAGCAGTTCGTGCTCGGCCAGTCCGATCCGGTCGTCGACGTCGAGGATCGCGTCGGCGGCGGCGTCGATCCGGGCGCGGCCCGCCGACAGGGCGTCGCGGTCCGCGTAGAAGGTCGAGAGCGCCTGCACCACCGCCTGCGCGCCGGTGTGGTCGCGGGTGGCGAGGGCGTCCAGCGCCGACTGGCGGAGCCGCTCGATCTTGCGCTCGCGCCGAAGGCCGGCGAGCTCCCGCACCACGATCGCCAGCAGCGCCAGCGCGGCGAGGCCCAGCAGCGCGAGGGCGACCCAGCCGAGCCAGGGGGCGGCCTGGAACAGGTCACTGATCATCCGCTCGACCGACAGGCCGACGCCCAGGGAGACGAGGCCGCCCACCGCCGAGAAGAACAGGGCGCCCCAGGGCGAGCGCGAGCGCGGCGCCACCGGCACGGCGACGCCGTCGGCGGCGTCGAGGATCTCGAAGGGTTCCTCGACGATCCTGGCCTGCGGCGGCCGGGGCCCGAGCGGCGTCGTGGTCACGCTCGGCTCGCCGACCGGTTCGGGGCTGATCCGGAAGGCGCGGGGTTTCTGGCCGGAGGTCATGGTCGCGGGCTCCGCATCGCACACATCGTCACGCCAGCCGGTCGCCGATCAGGAACTGCATCGCCCGGTCGAGCCGGATCTGCGGCAGGTGCCCCGCGCGGCCGAGCCCGTCCGGGCGCACCAGCGGCGGCCGGAAGCGCGGGAAGCGCAGCGAGCCCGGCTCGACCGCGCCCTCCAGCACCGCCTCGGCGCGGGCCGGCAGCTCGCCCGGGAAGATCGCGGCCTCGCTGTTGCCGTCGAAGACCTCGTCGCCCACCACCTCGCCGGCCTCCGGGGTGCCGGCCACCGCCCGCAGCGTCTCCGACCCGTCGTGGACGGTGGTCTCGCGGGTGGCGCGCACGGAGGCCAGCGCCACGGTGCCCACCCGGGCGCCCGCGGCCTCGGTCCGCCGCATGGCCCGCGACACGAGCAGCCGCAGCAGCGCGTCGAGCCGGTCGTGGCTCGTCTGGTGGAGATGGTCGGCCTTGGTGGCGGCGAACAGCACGCGGTCGGCCCGTGGCGCGAACAGCCGCGACAGCACCGTGTTGCGGCCGATGTTGAGGCTGAGCAGCACCGCGTTTAGCGCCTCCTCCAGCTCAGCCAGGGCGGTCGGCCCGGCATCGACCGCCGACAGGACGTCCACCAGCACGATCTGCCGGTCGACCCGCTGGAAATGGTCGCGGAAGAACGGCGTCACGACCTTGGACTTGTAGGCCTCGAAGCGCCGCTCCATCAGCCCGGCGAGGCTGTCGGGGGCGATCGTCTCGGTAAGCCGGTCGAGCGGCGCGAAGGTGAGCGCCGGCGAGCCCGCGAGGTCGCCCGGCATCAGGAACCGGCCCGGTGGCGTCGTCGCCACGGCTTCGGGGCCGGCGCGCAGGCCCGCGAGGTAGGTCTTGAAGGCGTCGCTCGCCCGCTCGGCCGCGACCTCGTCGAGGGGGCCGTTCGGGTCGAAGCCCTTGAGCGCCTCCAGCCAGGGCGCCGCCACGGCGGCGCGGCCGGGCCGGCGGGTGCCGCCGATCGTGGCCCGGGACCACGCCGTGTAGCTGGTCTCGATCAGCGCGAGGTCGAGGAGCCACTCGCCCGGGTAGTCGACCACGTCGAGCATCAGGGTCGCGGGGCCGGAGCGCCAGCCGGCGGCGCGCTCGTAGGCGATCTCCAGGCGGAACTGGCTGATCCGGTCGGTGGAGCGCGGCCAGCGCCGCGCCTCGGTGAGCGTCGCGAAATGCTCCTCGAAGGGGAAGCGCGGCACGTCGTCGTCGGGCTGCGGCACCAGCTTGGCGCGGCGCAGGCGGCCCTCCTGCGCGGGCGCGAAGGCCGGCAGCGCGTGGGTCTCCACGAGGTGGTGGATCAGCGCCGTGGTGAACACGGTCTTGCCCGAGCGCGCGAGCCCGGTCACGCCCAGCCGCAGGGTCGGCTGGACCAGCAGGTCGTGCGAGGCTTCGGCGAAGGCTTTGACGGCCGAGCCGGCGCGCGCGGCAAGGTCGATCAGGGGCACGGGCGAGCTCGTGGTGAGGGGAACGGGCCGGGCAGAGGTGGCGCGGGCGGGCCGGAACCGCAAGGCTTGCCGCCCGGGAAGCCTCCCCTAGGGCGGCGTGAGCGGCCTCAGCCGGGCGATCGCCCCGGCGACGAGGTCCGGGCCGGCCCGCAGCGTGCCGAGTTCCACCGCCGACATCGCTAGCATCACGGGCGCCAGGTTGGCGCGCGGCGCGCCGTCCGGCCCGAACAGGTCGAGGTCGTCGCCGGGCTTCAGGCCGACGCTGGCGCTGATGCGGTTGGCGTAGGCCTGGATCCGGACCTCGTCGCCGGTGCAGAGCGGGGCCGGCAGGCGCAGGTCGAGGACCGGCAGGCCGGCCGCGATCGCCGGCAGCAGCGCGGATTCGGCGACCATCCGGTCGGCACTCGGGACGCGACTTGGCTTCCGATCGAGCAGCGCCGACGGGTCGGCGACGCTCCCGGCCGGGCGGCCGGTGGAGGCGGAGATGCCCGCGGCGATGTCGGGAACCGGCTGGAGCATCGCCACCCGCGGGATGGCGACCGGGCGTCGGGTCGGGCGGCCGGCCATCCGGGCGAGCGGCGACCAGGGCTGAACCCGCAGGGCCGCCCGGCCCCGCGGCGCGCCGCCGGGGCGGTGCGCGGCGAGGTAGCGCGCCCGCAGGGTCCGCCCGAGCCCGCGGGGCGCGAGGGCCGCCGAGACGACCGGCGCCGCCGCCGGCCGGCCCGGCCGCGCGGGCGCGGCACCGACGCGGCACTCGGCCGGCGCCCAGCGGCGCACGATGGCCAGCGCTGTGCGACGGCCGTAGTCGCGGTAGTAGCGCCGCAGCAGGCTCGCGGCGGCGTCGGCGCCGTCGTCGAGGGTGGCGAAGGCGGTGTGGCCCTCCCCGTCGGCGCCGATCTCGCCGGACCAGCGGGCGGACTTGATGCACCAGCCGTTGTTGAGCCGCACGCAGCGGGCGACGTAGGGCGGATCGTCGGCCAGCGAGGCGGTGATCGCCAGCGCCCGCGGCGTCAGCTGCGCGCCGGTCTGGGCGTGCCAGTTGGACACGGAGCGGGTCGCGGGGTCGAAGCGCGGGGGTGGGCTGTCGGCCGGAGCGGAAACGGTCGCCGGGGGCGGAAGGGCGCGCGCGAGGGCGTCCGCGCCGGCCTCGGCATGCGGCACCAGGGTCGTGATCAGGATCAGCGCGTTCAGCAGCACGCGGTCGGGCCTTCGCGGCGGCGGACGGGCTCGATGCGGACGCGCGTCACGGGTTCAGAACCTTGAGCGCGGCCTCGTGCAGCCGCGGGTCGCCGGCCGCGATCACGCGGCCGCCGCCGGCGGCCGAGCCGCCGTCCCAGGCGGTGACCCGCCCCCCCGCCCCCTCGACGATCGGGATCAGCGCGACGATGTCGTAGGGCTTGAGCCCGGCCTCGACCACGAGGTCGATCTGGCCGGCCGCCAGCATGCAGTAGGCGTAGCAATCCGCGCCGTAGCGGGACATCCGCACCTGGCCTTCCAGCGCCCGGAATCGCTCGGCCTCGTCGCCGGCCGCGAACAGCCGGGGATCCGTGGTCGCCAGAATCGCCTGGGCGAGGTCACCGCAGCGGCGGGTGCGCAGGGTCCGCTCGCCCGCCGGCGCGCGGAGCTTGGCGCTGCGCCCGTCCCCGGTGAACCGCTCCGCGAGATAGGGCTGGTGCATCATCCCCCGCACCGGCACGCCGTTTCGGGTCAGCCCGATCAGGGTTCCCCAGGTCGGCAGGCCGCCGATGAAGGCGCGGGTGCCGTCGATCGGGTCGAGGACCCAGACGCACTCGGCGTCGGTGCGCTCCGCGCCGAATTCCTCGCCGAGGATGCCGTGGCCCGGGAAGGTCTGGCCGATCATCGCCCGGAGGACGACCTCGGCGGCCCGGTCGGCCTCGGTGACCGGATCGAACGGCGCCCCGCCGCGGGCCTTGTCGTCCAGGCCGAACTGGGCGCGGAAGAACGGCAGGATCGCCTTCCCGGACGCGTCCGCGAGGTCGTCCATGAACCGGCCGAGTTCAACGACGCTCATCCGTTCCGTCCCCTGTTGCGCCCGAAGGCCGCCCGGCCAAACGGCCCGTCCCGACGAAACCGGCGCGCGCCCCTGCCCGTCAAGCCCCCGCCCCCGCGCATCCGCGACTCACGCCCCGGCCGGAGCGGGCAGACGCGCCGCCTCGCCGCGTGCGTCCGAAGTGCCCTCCGATGTGTCTGCCGATGCGTCCGTCGATGCGTCCGTCGCGGTCGCGCAGGTCGCGTCCTCCTGCGCGGCCGCCAGAATAGCCTCGACGGCCTCGCGCAGCGATCCCACCTGCGCGTCGGCCTCGGCGCCCCCCGGCCCGCCGGCGAGGCGGTTCGCCCCGCTGTCCTGGGCGAGCCACAGGCCGAGCAGGATCGGCACGCCCGGGACCCGGCCGCGCAGCCGGCGGATCAGGCGGCGCAGGTGCGTCGGCTCGCCGTCGAGCGCCAGGGAGACCACGCAGGCGATCCGCGCCGGCCCGGCCTCGAACCGGCCGATCCGCACGGAGGCCGTCTCGGCGAAGGGGACCGTGCGGACGCCGAGGCCGCGCTTCTCCAGGATCTGCGCGAGGATCGCGGCCGCGGCCTCGTCCAGGAAGCCGCGCCCCGCCACGCACAGCACCGCGCCCTCGCGCGTCCAGGCGACGGGCAGCGCCTCCGCGGGCGGCCCCATCGGGAGCGGGCTGCAGGCGCTCTCCTCGCCGTCGCCCGTCGCCCCCGCGACGGCGTCGCTGCGGTCGGAGAGGTCGGCGATCAGCTCGGTGAGCGCGGCGCGCATCGCGCCCTTCTGCTGCGCGGTCAGCACCCCGCGGGCCGCGTCGCGGGCGGCGAGTTCCAGCGCCTTGAGCACGACGTCGTCGTAGTAGGATGAGAGCGAGCATTGCTGCAGGATCAGCTCGGCATGGCCCAGCACCTCCTCGGAATCGCCCGCCAGGATGCGCTGGTAGAAGTTCTGGACAGGCGTCAGCGCCGGCCGGTCGCCGAACAGCACGTCCAGGAACTCCAGGTGCTCGACGTAGCGTCCGAGCACCACGAGGCAGACGGTCAGGGGCGTCGAGAGCAGCAGGCCGACCGGCCCCCATAGCCACGTCCAGAACAGGGCCGAGACCAGGACCGCGAAGGGCGAGAGTCCGGTGGATTGCCCGTAGAAGATCGGCTCGAAAACCTGGCCGGTCAGCGGCTCCAGGACGACGAACAGGATCGCCACGGCGATCATCATGTTCCAGCCGGGATCGACCGCCGCGGCGAGCGCCATCGGGAGGATCGCCGACAGGACCGCTCCGAGATACGGCACGAAGCGCATCAGGGCCGCGAAGATCGCCCAGAGCACCGGGTTCGGCACGCCGATGAGGTAGAGGCCGATGCCGATGACCACGCCGAAGGCGGCGTTGAGGGCGAGCTGGACCACGAAGTAGCGGCTCAGGCGCTTGGCCGCGTCGTCGATGGCCACGGTGGTCCGGTGCAGGTCGCTCGATCCGGCCAGCCGGATCATGCGGTCGCGCAGGTCCTCGCGCTGCATCAGCACGAACAGCAGCACCACGAAGACGATGCCGACCGTGGCCAGGGGATGCATCACCGGCGTGAGCACGGTCGAGAGCATCTCCAGGGAGCCCGGCGGGGTCGTGGCGACCTCGACGAGGACGGGCTTGGGCGCGGCCTGGGCCGGCTCGGGAGCCGCCGACGGCGTCGACGTTGACGGCGACGATGCCGTTGAGGGCGGTGGCGCGGCCGGCTGCGCCTCCGGGCTGCCGGCCTCCTTGGCGCCGCCGTGGAGCGCCCGGCCGATATTGGCGACGTATTCCGTGACGTGGCCCACGGGCGAGTCGCGCAGGCCGTTGATCTTGCGCTCGATCGTGGCCCGGTAACGCGGGACGTCCCCCGCGAGATCGGCCGCCTGGATGCCGATCAGGGTCGCCAGGGAGGCGACGATGCCCACGGTCAGGAGCACGCTGACGCCAACCGCCACCAGCCGCGGCAGCCGCAGCCGCCGCAGGCGGTTCACCAGCGGCGTCAGCACGAACGACAGCAGCAGCGCGATCGCGATCGGGATGAAGATCTCGCGGCCGAAATACAGGGCGGCGATGATGGTGGCGCCGACCACGACCGGCGACGCCATGGCGGCCCGCGGCGTCTCGGCCGCGGCGACGCGGGTCGGTCGCGGCGGGATCAGGGGAGTCCCGGGCCGTGCTGCCGGTTCGACCCCGACCGGGGTTCTCGTGCCCATACTGTGATCCACGTCCCGAACGCCACGCGCGGGCGGCCGCCGGGAGCGGCGGAAGCCTCGCGGACGGGGAACGGCACAGGACGCGAAATCGATCCCGAGGGTTTCGCGTTCAGGTTAGGCCCCCGCGACGCCGGCCCGCGCCACGTCGCCCGCATCCTTCAGCTCGGGCAGAGACCAGCACAGCTGCATCACCTTCCTGGCCTGCGCGTCCGGCAGGATGCCGGCGGCGAGGTCGGTGAATTTCGCCTCCAGCTGCGCGTCCGACATCGGCTTCTCGACGCTTCCGATGGCGTGCTCGATATGCCGGTGGAAGGTCCGCCCGTCGTTCAGCGTCACGGTCATGTCGACCTGCGCGGGATCGACGCCGGGGGTGATCACCGGCACCACCTTCTGGCGCAGGGCCACCACACGCGGATCGTTCACCGCCCGGTCGCTGAACTGCTTCTCGCCGCCCGCACCCTCCACGAAGGCGACCGCGGCGGCGTGGTAGATGCTGAACTTGCCCTCCAGGCCGGTCTTCGGCGCGGTCTTGCCGGTCAGCTCCAGGACGAGCGGGTGGACCTTCAGGTCGACGCGCTGGATGTCCTCCGGCTTGACGTGGTCCTGGTCGCGGATCTGGATCGCCGCGTCGATCGTCGGGTGCATGACGATCCCGCAGGCGAAGGGCTTGTAGGTGTTGAGCTGCGCCTCGTAGCGGGTGCCGAGCCCGTCGGTGATCTGCGACCAGTCCTGCTTGGTGGAGATCGTGTTGGCCCAGCCGCGCTTGGCCTCGATCATGCCGTCCGACGAGGTGAAGCCCTTCGCGGCCAGGATCGCTGCGAACAGGCCGTTGGACGCGGCCCGGCCCGGGTTGAAGCTCTTGTTCATCGAGCCGAACGACTCGCGCAGGCCCACCGGCTGCGAGGCGGCGAGGCCGAGGGCGTAGACCATCTGCTGCTCGGTGAGCCCCATCAGCTTGCCCGCGGCGGCGGCCGATCCGAACACGCCCGCGGTGCCGGTGATGTGCCACCCGGCATCGTAGTGGTTCGGGTAGACCGCGTTGCCGATCCGGCATTCGGCCTCGATCCCGACCACCAGGGCTTCGAGGAAGTCCTTGCCGGAGACCGGTTTCATCGCCGCGTAGGCCAGGATCGCCGAGGCAACCGGGCCGGCCGGGTGGATGATCGTCTTCAGGTGGGTGTCGTCGAAGTCGAAGATGTGGCTCGACACGCCGTTGAGGAACGCGGCGTTCATGATGTCGAACCGCTCGGTCCGTCCGAACAGCCCGGCCTGCGGCGGCCCGGAGAAGGGCTGCAGCGCCGAGACCGCCACGTCGACGGTCTCGTGGTGCGAGCCGCCGATGGCCACCCCGACCCAGTTGAGGAAGCTGCGCACGCCCTCGCGGCGGACGGGCTCCGGCAGGGTGTCGTAGGAGGATCCCAGGATCCACTGCGCGAGGATCTTCGTGACGTGCGGCGGCGCTGCCTTCGCGGCCGGCTGCGCGGCCTCGGCCGCCTGCGCGCCCTGCAGGGCGGGCGCCGTCAGGGCGAGGCCCGCGGCCCCGATGAGCGAGCGGCGATTCATCGACATGGCGTTCTCCCGGACAGGGCCGCCCGAGGCGCCCCGATTGCCGGACATGATAATGAATTCATCCCTGGGTCGGCGGCCTCCGTGTTTCACCGCAGCGGGTCTGATACCGTTTCCGGTTGAACGCTTCGGTCGGTGCGGCCCGCTCCGTCCTTGCGAGCGCAGCGAAGCAACCCAGGGCTGCGGGACAGCAGGGAGCGTGGCGCTATCTGGATTGCTTCGCTCCGCTCGCAAGGACGGCGGAACCGATCTGATCAACCGGAAACGGTACGAACCCCCCTTCACACCACTACCGGGAGGGCCTCCTGCGCGCCCACACCGAATACCCGCCGGTACCGGGCGACCTCGTCGGCCGGGCCCTGCGCCTTGGTGGGATTGTCGGAGAGCTTCACGGTCGGCCGGCCGTCGGCCTGCGTGACCTTGCAGACGATGGAGACCGGGTCGAGCTTGCCGTCCGGCAGGAGCCCGCGGAAATCGTTGGTGAGCAGCGTGCCCCAGCCGTAGCCGATGCGCATGCGCCCGTGGAATCGGGCGTGGATACGCTCGATCTCGTCGATGTCGAGGCCGTCCGAGAAGATCGCGAGCTTCTCCCGCGGGTCGTGCCCGCGATCCTGCCAGAAGCGGATGACCTCCTCGCCGCCCTCGATCGGATCCTTCGAGTCGATGCGGATGCCGGTCCAGTCGCTGACCCAGTCGGGGGCGTTCGCCAGGAATCCGGTGGTTCCGTAGGTATCGGGCAGGATCACCAGCAGGTTGCCGCCGTAATCCTCCTGCCAGTCGGCGAGCACCGCGTAGGGCGCGGCGGCGAGCGCCGCGTCGTCCTCGGCGAGCGCCGCGTAGACCATCGGCAATTCGTGGGCGTTCGTCCCCACCGGCTCGACCTCCTGCCGGGCCGCGATCAGGCAGTTGGAGGTGCCGAGGAACGCGCCGTCCAGGCCCTCCGCCATGGCCTGGACGCACCAGTCCTGCCACAGGAATCCGTGGCGCCGACGCGTGCCGAAATCCGCCACCGACAGGTCCGGAAGCCTCTGCAGCCGCTCGATCTTCTCCCAGACCCGGGTCATGGCGCGGGCGTAGAGCACCTGCAGGTCGAGCTTGCCGAGGCCCCGCAGCACGGCCCGCGCCCGCAGCTCGTTCAGGATCGCGAGCGCCGGGACCTCCCACATGGTGGTCTCGACCCAGGGGCCGTGGAAAGTCAGCTCGTACTGGCCGTCATGGACGGCGAGCTCGTATTCGGGGAGCTGGAAGGTCTCGAACCAGGAGACGAATTCGGGGCCGAGGATGCGTCCCTGGCCGCGGAACACGTTGCCCCGCAGCCACGTGATCTCGCCCTTGCTGAGGCGCAGCGTCCGCGCGTGGTCGAGCTGTTCCCGCAGCAGCCCGGCATCGACCTCGTCGGCGATCCGGATCCGGCGGGTGCGGTTGGTGATGCCGAAGGTGGTCTGGATGTCGGGGTGCCGGCGCAGGATCGTCTGCGCCATCAGGAGCTTGTAGAAATCGGTGTCGAGGAGCGACCGCACGATCGGGTCGATGCGGAAACTGTGATCGTAGACCCGTTTCGCCAGATCGAGCATTCGTCAGGCACTCTGCCGCGCTTGGAACGCGCAGAGCGCATGCCGGAACCGCACACGTCAAGAAGACGGGCGGCCTCCGCCCGGAGACCGCCCGCGAAACCGCCGATCCTGACGACCGATCCTCAGGCGAGGTCGACCTTCTTGGTCTCGGTCTTCGGGCTCTCGCCGGTGAGCGAGGCCTTCACGTAGCCGTAGAGGTGCAGCATCGTGCTGTTCGGGCTGTCCCAGTACTCGCCCTTCTCCGGGTGGACGCGGATCAGAGCGACCTCCGGATCGTCCTTGCCGTTCGGGAACCAGGTCTTCAGGCTCTCATTCCACTTCGCGTCGATGATCGACTGGTCGCGGACGATCTCGGCCTTGCCGGCTACCGAGACGTAGTTCTGGCTCGACGGGTCGGAATAGGCGAGGTTGATCTGGTTGTCCTTGCTGATCTCGGCCGTCTTGGGCGAGTGCAGCTTGGTGAAGAACCACAGGTCGCCGTTCTCGTCGGCGTCGTTGTTCCACATCGGGCGGCTGTTGAGCGTGCCGTCGGAGTCGACGGTGGTCATCATGGCGATCTTCACGTCCTTGATGAGCTCGAACAGCTTCTTCGCGCCCTCGTGGTCGCGGTGGTTGCCCTGATGCATGAAAGTGGTCTCCTACGCGTCGTTTCGGTCCCGGCGGGGTCTCCGGAGGGTGCCCCGGCCGAAGGCTGCCCCGACAACGGATCAGTCTCCCGTTGGTTCAGCTTGCCCGTGCGGTGAGGAGGTTCGTATGCGAGGTGTTCGGAGATTGGGGCGTACGGCCGCGGCGCTGGCGCTGGGCGCGCTCTGTCTCGGCGCTCGGCCGGCCGGCGCCGAGGTGCGCTTCGGCCCGGGCGTGCGCATCGGCGGCCACGACTTCTCGAACCGCCGCTACGGCAGCGTCCACATCGAGCGCGTGAAGCGCCTGCGCGGCCCCCTCGGCTGCCGTCGCCTGCGGCACGGGGTCTACCGGCGCGGCGACGGGACCGTGGTGCGCGGCCCGATGGAGGCGTGCAACCTCATCGCCCGGCCGCACTGACGCCGGCACGGTCCGGGCGGCGCCCCGCTCCGGCGCGCGATGGCCGCGGGGACGCGGGCCACCGGCGCGCGCCGATCTCGGGCCCGGGGTCTGGTGTTCTGGGCCCGCTCGGTTACATGCACTGGCATACCTGCTTGCCCCGGTGGAGAACGATTTTGGCGATCACCCGCGACGACGTGCTGAAGGCGCTCGCCGACGTCACCGTCGATGCCGCCGGCACCACCCTGCCCGGCTCGGGACGGCTGTCCCAGGTCGTGGTCGATCCGAACAGCCGCGTGATGTTCTCGATCCTCGTCGATCCCAGCGAGGCCGAGCGGTTCGAGCCGGTGCGGCGCCAGGCCGAGGGGCGCGTCCTGAAGATGCCGGGCGTCTCGGGCGTGTTCGCGAGCCTCACCTCCGAGCGGAACCAGAGCCACCCGGCCCAGAGCGGCGCCGCTCCCCGGCCCGTGACGCCGCCGCCGGTCGCGCCGCCGCGGCCCGGCGCGCCGCCGAACCAGGGCCCGCAGATCGCGGGCGTGCGCCACATCGTGGCGGTCGCCTCCGGCAAGGGCGGCGTCGGCAAGTCGACCACCGCCTGCAACCTCGCCCTGGCGCTCCAGGCCCAGGGACTGAAGGTCGGCCTCCTCGACGCCGACATCTACGGCCCCTCCGTGCCGAAGCTGTTCGGGCTCTCGGGCAAGCCCAACGTCGTCGACAACAAGGCCATGGAGCCGATGGTCGGCTACGGCCTCAAGGTCATGTCGATCGGCTTCCTGATCGAGCCCGAGACGGCGATGATCTGGCGCGGCCCGATGGTGCAGTCGGCCATCACCCAGATGCTGCGCGACGTGCTCTGGGGCGAGCTCGACGTGCTGCTCGTCGACATGCCGCCCGGCACCGGCGACGCGCAGCTCACCATGGCGCAGGCGACGCCGCTCTCCGGCGCCGTGATCGTCTCCACCCCGCAGGATCTCGCGCTGATCGACGCGCGGCGCGGCGTGACCATGTTCAAGAAGGTCGCGGTGCCGATCCTCGGCGTGATCGAGAACATGGCGACCTTCGTCTGCCCGAATTGCGGCCACGCCTCGCACATCTTCGGGCACGGCGGCGCGCGGAACGAGGCGCAGCGGCTCGGCGTGCCGTTCCTCGGCGAGGTGCCGCTGAACATGACCATCCGCGAGACCTCGGATGCCGGTCGGCCGGTGGTGGCGACCGATCCGGAGGGGCCGCACGCCAAGGTCTACCGGGACATCGCCGCCCAGCTCTGGGCGAACCTGTCCGGCGCTCCGGCCGGGCGGACGGCGCCGAAGATCGTCTTCGAGTGATCCTGTGCCCTCCCCGCCTCTTCCGCCGCCGGTCCTGGGCCTGATCCTCGCCGGCGGGCGGGCGCGGCGGATGGGCGGGGGCGACAAGCCGCTGCTGCGGCTCGGGGGGCGGACCCTGCTGGAGCGGGTGGTCGAGCGGCTCGGGCCGCAATGCGGGGCGGGACTGGCGCTCAGCGCCAACGGCGACCCGGCGCGGTTCTCCGGCTTTCCCGGTCCGGTCCTGCCGGACCCCGTGCCGGATCAGCCAGGCCCGCTCGCCGGCATCCTCGCCGGGCTGGAGCACGCCGGCGCGCGGGGTATCGCGCGGGTGGTGAGCGTGTCGGGCGACGCGCCGTTCCTGCCGGAGGATCTGGTAGCGCGCCTCGGCGCGGCCGGACCGGAGACCGGCATCGCGCTCGCGGCCTCAGGGGAGCGGCAGCACTACACGATCGCGCTCTGGCCGACGGCTCTGAGCGACGCGCTTCGGGACTATCTCGAACGCGGCGAGCGGCGCGTCGGCGCCTTCATCGCGCGCCACGGGGCCGCGGTCGCGACCTGGCCGGTCGAGCCGGTGGACCCGTTCCTCAACATCAATTCGCCGGCGGATCTGGCGGCGGCGGAAGCCCTGGACCGCGGGTGATGCGGCCCGCCGTCATCACGAGCGAAGCGAAGTGACCCAGGGCAGCGCGACGCGTGAAGACGCGGCGCTACTGGCTCGCTTCGCTCCGCTCGCAAAGACGGTACAGCCGAAGCCATCGGGAGATGGCTTCGGCTGTGAGGCTTGATCCGAGCTCAGGCCGCCGCGACGGTCGCCTTCACGATCTTGTCCGGCGAGCGCGGCGGCTCGCCCTTGTTGATCGTGTCGACCACGTCCATGCCTTCCACGACCTTGCCCCACACCGTGTACTGCTTGTCGAGGAAGCGGGCGTCGTCGAAGCAGATGAAGAACTGCGAGTTCGCCGAGTGCGGGAAGTTCGTCCGCGCCATCGAGCAGGTGCCGCGCACGTGCGGCTCGGCGTTGAACTCGGCCTTCAAGTCCGGCAGGTCGGAGCCGCCCGAGCCGGTGCCGGTCGGGTCGCCGGTCTGGGCCATGAACCCGTCGATCACCCGGTGGAACGGCACGCCGTCGTAGAAGCCCTGGGCGGCGAGCGTCTTGATGCGCTCGACGTGGCCCGGGGCGAGGTCGGGGCGCAGCGCGATCACGACGCGGCCCTTGGTGGTCTCCAGCACGATGGTCTCGTTGTCGGCCATAGTCTTTCCTTCCGGTTGGGGGAACTGTATCGGCGCGTGCCGGATCCGGCCAGCGCCCGTGTCGGTCTCGCCGGCGCTCAGGCCGGCGGGCGGTAGACGAAGCGGAGCGCCACCGGCCGCCCCGCGATCGCCCGGCCCAGACCCGGCGTGATGTGGACCGGGGTGCAGCGCGCGAGGGCGTCGAGGGTCCCGCGCACGAGGGTATTCCGCCGATCGCCCGCGACCCCCGCCGCGTAGGTGACGCGGGGCGGCCCGATGAGGCTGCCGTCGCGTCGCAGCGCGAGCCGCAGGGTGATCTCGATGTCGTCGGACCCGCCGGTCGGGCGGCCGAGGCCGCCCGGCGCCTGCCAGCAGGCGGCGAGCGCCGGGTAGAGCTCGGCCAGGGTGTCGGCTGGCTTGGTCGCCATCCGGGCGACCGGGACCGGGACCGTGGCGCGCAGGGTCTGGGGCAGGCTCAGCGGGTAGCCGCCCCCCGGCTCCTCGGCGTAGCCGTAGAACGGCGCGCCGTCATAGGCCGCGGCGGCCGCCGGGATCAAGCTCAGCAGGAGGATCGAGGCGGCGCGCCGGCCCGGCATGCGGCCGCTACTTGGCCTTCTCGGCGAGCGTCATGCTGACGATCTTGTCGGGATCCTGGACGGCCCCGCCCGGCGCGCCCGGGGCGGCCTTCTTGATCTTGTCGAGGACGTCGAGCCCGTCCGTGACGTTGCCGACGATCGTGTACTGGCCGTTCAGGAACGGCGCGTCGCCGAGGCAGATGAAGAACTGCGAGTTCGCCGAGTTCGGATCCTGCGAGCGGGCCATGCCCACGGTGCCGCGGCGGAACTGGGCCGACTGCGTGAACTCGGCCGGGATGTTCGGCAGGCTGGAGCCGCCGGTGCCGTTGCCCTTCGGGTCGCCGGTCTGGGCCATGAACCCGTCGATGACGCGGTGGAACTTGAGGCCGTTGTAGAAGCCCTGCGAGACAAGGGTCTTGATCTGCTTGACGTGCTTGGGCGCGATGTCGGGCCGCAGCTCGATGGTGATCCGCCCGTCCTTGGTCTGGAGATAGACCGTGTTGGCGTCGGCGGCCCGGGCCGCCTGAGCGGTGCCGAGCGTCAGGGCGAGCGCGAGGAGGGCGTGGCGTCGGTTCATCGAAGTCCTTCCAGGGTCGGGCCGGTGTCAGGAATGGGCGGCGAAGCGCTGCCGGAGGCGCGCGGCGACGGGAGCGGGCACGAAGGGCGAGACGTCGCCCCCCATGCCGGCGATCTGGCGCACCAGCGTCGCGGTGATCGGGCGGGCCTGCGTCGAGGCGGGCAGGAACACGGTCTGCACCTCGGGCGCCATGGCACCGTTCATGCCGGCGAGCTGCATCTCGTAGTCGAGATCCGTGCCGTCGCGCAGGCCGCGGATGAAGATCGCGGCGCCGCAGCGCCGGGCGGCTGAGACGGCGAGATCGTTGAAGGTGACGATCTCCAGCGCCGCACCCTCGGCCTGGGCCACCGGCCCGCAGGTCTCGCTCAGCAGCGCCGCCCGCTCCTCGGCGGAGAACAGCGGGGCCTTGCCGGGGTGGACGCCGATGGCGATCACGAGGCGGTCCACCAGCCGGCAGGCCTGGCGGACCACGTCGAGATGGCCGTTCGTGACCGGATCGAACGAGCCGGCGTAGAGGGCAGTGCGGGTCATCGCGACCCGACCTAGAGCATTTTCGCGCCGGACGGAACCGGGCGGCGCCTCAGGCCTCCTCGCCGCCCTCGGGACCGGCCTCGGCGCCCTCGTCCTCGCCCTCGATGTGCTCCACCGAGACGACCTTCTCGTCCTTGGCGGTGTTGAACACCGTCACGCCCTGCGAGGCGCGGCCGACGATGCGGATGTCGTCCACCGGCACGCGGATCAGCTGGCCGCCGTCGGTGACCAGCATGATCTGGTCCGAGGCCTCGACCGGGAAGGACGCCACGAGGCTGCCGTTGCGGGCATTGACCCGCATCGCCGTGATGCCCTTCCCGCCGCGTCCCGAGGTCCGGTACTCGAACGACGAGGAGCGCTTGCCGAAGCCCCGCTCCGACAGGGTCAGCACGTACTGCTCGGCCGCGCCCATCTCGTTGTAGCGGTCGAGCGAGATCGCGGCCGCCTCGGCGCCGTCCTCGGGCTCCGCGTCGCCGTTCTCCTCGGCCTCGCCGGTCACGGCGCGGCGCATCTTCAGGTAGCCGGCCCGCTCCTCGGCGCTGGCGTCGAAGGCGTTCAGGATGGTCATCGAGATGACCCGGTCGTCCTTGGCCAGCAGGATGCCGCGCACGCCGGTCGAGTCGCGGCCCTTGAACACGCGCACGTCCTCGACGGGGAAGCGGATGCACTGACCCAGAGCGGTGGTCAGCAGCACGTTCTGGTCCGGCCGGCAGATCTCGACGTGGACGATGTGGTCGCCCGGGTCGAGCTTCATGGCGATCTTGCCGTTGCGGTTCACCGTGGTGAAGTCCGAGAGCTTGTTGCGCCGGACGTTGCCGCGCGCGGTCGCGAACATGACGTCGAGCGTCTCCCACGACGCCTCGTCCTCGGGCAGCGGCATGATCGTGGTGATGCGCTCGGAGGTGTCCTGCAACTGCAGGATATTCACCAGCGCCTTGCCGCGGGCGTTCGGGGCGGCCATCGGCAGGCGCCAGACCTTCTCCTTGTAGGCCTGGCCCTGGCTGGAGAAGAACAGCACCGGCGTGTGGGTGTTGGCCACGAACAGGCGGGTGACGAAATCCTCGTCGCGGGTCGCCATGCCGGAGCGGCCCTTGCCGCCGCGGCGCTGGGCCCGGTAGGTCGAGAGCGGCACGCGCTTCACGTAGCCGGCGTGCGACACGGTCACCACCATGTCCTCGCGGGCGATCAGGTCCTCGTCCTCGACGCTGCCGTCGAAGTCGACGATCTCGGTCCGGCGCGGGGTGGCGAACTGCTCGCGGACCTCGGCGAGCTCGCCCTTGACGATGCCCTGGATGCGGGCGCGCGAGCGCAGGATGTCGAGGTAGTCGGCGATCTCGTCCGCCAGCGTCTTCAGCTCGTCGCCGACCTCGTCGCGGCCCAGAGCCGTCAGGCGCTGCAGGCGCAGGTCGAGGATGGCGCGGGCCTGGGTCTCGGACAGGCGGTAGGTCCCGTCCTCGGCGACGCGGTGGCGCGGGTCGTCCACGAGCGCGATCAGCGGCGCGATGTCGTGGGCCGGCCAGTCGCGGGCCATCAGGGCCTCGCGGGCCGTGTTCGGGTCCGGCGAGGTCCGGATCAGGCGGATCACTTCGTCGATGTTGGCGACCGCGATCGCGAGGCCGCACAAGACGTGGGCGCGCTCGCGGGCCTTGCCGAGGAGGAACTTGGTCCGCCGGGAGACGACCTCCTCGCGGAAGTCCACGAAGGCCTGGAGCAGGTCCTTCAGGTTCATCAGCTCGGGGCGGCCGCCGTTCAGCGCCACCATGTTGCAGCCGAAGGAGCTCTGCAGCGGCGTGAACCGGTAGAGCTGGTTCAGCACCACGTCGGCCATGGCGTCGCGCTTGATCTCGACGACGATGCGCATGCCCGTCCGGTCGGACTCGTCGCGCAGGTCGGAGATGCCCTCGACCCGCTTCTCCTTCACCAGCTCGGCGATCTTCTCGACGAGCGTCGCCTTGTTCACCTGATAGGGGATCTCGGTGAAGATCAGCGCCTCGCGCTCCTTGCGCAGCTCCTCGACATGCGACTTGGCGCGCATGATCACCGAGCCGCGACCCGTCGCGTAGGCCTGCCGCGTGCCGGCCCGGCCGAGGATCATGCCGCCGGTCGGGAAGTCCGGGCCGGGCACGATCTCGGTGAGCTGCTCGATGGTCAGGCCCGGATCGTCGATCAGCGCCACGCAGGCGTCGATCAGCTCGCCGAGATTGTGCGGCGGGATGTTGGTCGCCATGCCGACCGCGATGCCGCCCGCGCCGTTGACCAGCAGGTTCGGGAAGCGGGCCGGCAGGACGGTCGGCTCCTCGCGCGACTCGTCGTAGTTCGGTCCGAAATCGACGGTGTTCTTGTCGATATCGGTGAGCAGCGCGGTCGCGGGCTTGGCCAGCCGCGATTCGGTGTAGCGCATGGCGGCCGGCGGATCGCCGTCCACCGAGCCGAAATTGCCCTGCCCGTCGATGAGCATGAGGCGCATGGAGAAGTCCTGCGCCATCCGCACGAGGGCGTCGTAGATCGATTGGTCGCCGTGCGGGTGGTAGAGACCGATCACGTCGCCGACGATGCGCGCCGACTTGACGTATTTCCGCTCGGGCAGGTGCCCGGATTCGAAGGCGGAGTAGAGGATGCGCCGGTGCACCGGCTTGAGACCGTCGCGGGCGTCGGGAAGCGCCCGGCTCACGATCACGCTCATCGCGTAATCGAGGTAGGAGCGGCGCATCTCGTCGGTGATGGAGACGGGGCGGATGTCGCTGGCGGGCGGGGCGGCGCCAGTCGGATCGTTCTCGGCCAAGTCGGTATCCGTTCTGAAGCCCGGACGGGCGGTGCTCACGGCCGTTCCCGGGTGGCGCGCGATGCGCCGGAACGGCCTCTCGGAAGAGCAGTGATATCAGACGGTTAAATAAGGTTTTCCGAGGCCGCCCGCAAGGTCGCAGCGCGGCTGCCGGCGCGCGTCCCGGCAGGGATGCGTCCCGGCCGGATCGGGCCGGGACGCGCAGGGCTGCGCTCAGTAGAACGTGACGTGCCGGTGGCCGTACGGGCGGCCGTAGGGCCGGCCGTGCCAGACGTGGTGACGGTGCCAGTGGCGGCGGAAATGGTGGTGCCGGTGCCAGTGATGGCGACGGTGCCAGTGGTGGCGGCGGTGGTGCCAGTGGCGCCGCCAGTGGTGGCGGCGGTGCCAGTGGCGGCGGTGGCGCCAGTGGGCCTGCTGCACCGCGGGGGCGGGCGCGGCGGCCTCGGCGCTCGCGGGGACCGGCAGGGGCGCCGCGCGCGCGGGCGCACTCGCCAGCCCGCCGAGCAGCGCGGCGAGGAGGACCAGGATCGGCCAGGGTCGCATCGTTTCTCTCCCGTGTGAGCGCCCGTCCGAGTCCAGCGGATCCGGGCCGGCACGAGGCTCGCGCCGTCGCCTGAAACGGCCAAGGTCGGCAAACGGTTCGATCCGTTCCGACTGCGCAGATGCGCCGCCCTCGCGCACCACCCTCGCGCACCGCCCTTGCGCGGGGCCGGAAAGCGCCCAGTTTCCGACGACAGGCGCTTCCGGGCCGTCTCCCGCCCGGCTTCCCGATGAGCCGCGTAAGACTCCCATGGTGTTCGCGTTCCCCGACACATTCCGCGCCCTCCTCCCGCGCCGCTTCCGGGACCGACGCCCGCGGGTCGCGGTGGTCCGACTGTCGGGCACGATCGGGGCGGTCTCGCCGCTCCGGCCGGGGCTCTCGATCGGGGGCGTCGCGGGCAGCCTGGAGCGCGCCTTCGGGATGCCGGGGGTGAAGGCGGTGGCGCTGGTGATCAACTCGCCCGGCGGCTCGCCGGCGCAGTCGCACCTGATCCACCGCCGCATCCGGGCGCTGGCCGAGGAGAAGGGCGTGCCGGTGATCGCCTTCGTGGAGGATGTCGCGGCCTCCGGCGGCTACATGATCGCCTGCGCGGCCGACGAGATTGTCGCCGACGCGACCTCGATCGTCGGCTCGATCGGCGTGGTCTCGGCCGGGTTCGGCTTCCACGGCCTCCTGGAGAAGCTCGGCGTCGAGCGCCGGGTGCACACGCAGGGCGAGGCGAAGTCGATGCTCGACCCGTTCCGCCCGGAGGAACCCGCCGACGTGGAGCGCCTGAAGCGCATCCAGGCCGACGTGCAGGACCTGTTCACCGGCCTCGTCACGGCCCGGCGCCCGGGCCTGTCGACGTCCGAGAACCTGTTCACCGGCGCGGTCTGGACCGGGCGGCAGGCGCTGCCCCTCGGCCTCGTCGACGCCCTGGGCGACGTGCGCACCGCGATGCGCGCGCGCTTCGGCGAGAAGGTCGACCTGCGCCTCGTCGCCGAGGCGCGCGGCGGCCTGCTCTCCCGCATCCTGCGCCGGGGCGGCGCGCCGGGCGGGATCGACCTGGCCGAGGGGGCGATGGCTGCGTTCGCGGAGCGCGCGGCCTTCGCCCGCTACGGGCTCTGAGGGCTCAGGCCGCGACCTGACCGAGGAAGCGCTCGATCTCGCCCTCGAGGTCGGCCGCGACCGCGTCGACGGTCTGAGCCGCCTCGGTGACCGTGGCGGCCATGCGGGCCGAGCGCCGCGCGGCGTCGGCGACCGTGGTCAGGCCGCCCGCGATGGCCTCGGTGGCGCCGGCCGTGTCGGCGACGTTGCGGGAGATCTCGGCGGTGGCCGCGCCCTGGGCCGAGACCGCCGACGCGATCCCGCCCGTGGTGGCGCTGACCGCCCGCATCCGCTCGCCCATCCGGCCGATGGCCGCCACGGCCGCCGTCGTCGAGGCCTGCACGCCGGCGATCTGGCTGCCGATCTCCTCGGTCGCCCGCGCGGTCTGCGACGCCAGCGCCTTCACCTCCGCGGCCACCACGGCGAAGCCCTTGCCGGCGGCGCCGGCCCGGGCGGACTCGATCGTGGCGTTGAGCGCCAGCAGGTTGGTCTGCTCGGCGATCTGGCGGATCAGCCCGACCACCGCGCCGATGCGCCCTGCGGCCTCGGCGAGCTCGCCGATCTCGGCGTTCATGGCGTCCGACTCCGCGGCGGCCGTGGCCACCAGGGCCTCGGCCTGGTCGAGCTGGGTCCCGATCTCCGCGATGGAGGCGGAGAGCTCCTCGGCGGCGCTCGCGACGGTCTGGACGCTGGCGGAGGTCTCGTGCGAGCCGCGCTCGGTCTCGGCGACGGCGGCCTCCGCCTCGGCGGAGCTGGCCGCCATCTCGCCGGCCCGGGCGCGCATCGCGCCGGTGCTGGCGGTCAGCGCGTCCTTCAGGCGGACGATCTGGCCCCGGAACGCCTCGATGGCGCGGTCGAGGGCGGCCCGCCGCCGCGTCTCGTCGGCCGCGCTCGCGCTCTGCAGGCTCTCGAGCTCCCGGGTCCGCAGGCCGGAGACGCGCAGCACCTCGAGGGCGCGCGCCACCGTGCCGATCTCGTCGCCGCGCGCCGCGTGGGGGATCGCCGAGTCCAAGTCGCCCGCCGCGAGGGCCTCGATCCGCGCGGCGATCGTCGCGAAGGGCCGGAACAGTCGCGCCGCCGCCAGCCCCACGAGGGCGCAGGCCAGCACCGCGATGATCAGGGCGGCGACGCTGAGGCTCGTCATCGTCTGGGCATGGGCGTCGAAGTACATCTCGATCGGCAGGCCGACGAACAGGATGCCGTTCACCTTGCCGGCGGCGTCGACCGTCGGCTGGTACACCGTGTGGTAGCGCCACCCGAACAGGGTCGCCGGCCCCTCGTAGGTTCGCCCGCCGCGGATCGCGGCCTGGGCCGGGCTGTCGCCGGCGAGCGCCGTGCCGACCGCGCGGGTCCCGTCCTCCCGGCGCACGGTGGTCTGGCGCCGCACGAAGCTGTCGGAGGCGGGCTCGTAGCTGAACACCGTCGCCAGGCCGCCCGAGTAGGCGACGGCGTCGTCCACGACGCGGGCATCGGCGAAGCCCGACAGGCTCGGCGTCGACACCCGGGCGACGCGCACGCCGTCGAGATCCGCCGCCGCGCCCTCGACCCGCGCCGCCAGGACGAGCGCCAGAGTTCTCAGGTTGCGCTCGCCGTTGGTGCGCTGGCGCGCCTCCATCTGCGACCAAGTTTGTCGCGAGACCGTAATCCAGATGGCGCCGGCGGTGAGTGTCACGGCGAGCATCGCCAGCAGGATGACTTTCGTCGACAGAGTCATCCTGCGCAGCGAATAGGAATGTGTGCGCATCTATTGGTATCCGTGCCTATAGCCGGCCGGACACTCTGTCGTGAGGTTGAAATGACGGGTTAAGGTTCGCCAGAAAGGCGAGCCATTGCCGCAGATTTCAACCCTGCCCTGCGCGCCGGGCGGAGACGCGGGCGAGCGCCGCCAGATCCTTCTCGCCGTCGCCGTGGCTGATCGCCTCGATGAGACCGTCCCGCAGCACGCTGGCGAAGGGCATCGGCACCCCGGCGCCCTCGGCCGCCTGCAGGGCGAGCCGCACGTCCTTGGCCCCGAGCCTGAGGATGAAGCCCGGCGGCTCGTAGCGGTTCTGTGCGATCGAGGCGCCGTAGCCCTTGTAGACCGGCGAGGCGAACAGCGTGTTGGTCATCAGGTCGAGGAACTCGGCGCCCGGGACGCCGTGGCCCTCCGTCAGGGCGCAGGCCTCGGCCATGGCCTCGATCGCCGAGATCAGCATGAAGTTGCCGGCGAGCTTGACGGCGTTCGCCCGCGTCGGGTCGTCGCCGAAGCGCCAGGTCCTGGCGCCCATCGCGTCGAGGAGTGGGCCGGCGCGGTCGATGAGGGCTCCCTCTCCCGCCGCAACGATGTTGAGCTTCCCGGCCTCCGCCACGTCCGGCCGCCCGAAGACCGGGGCCGAGACGTAGGGGACGCCGGCCCGCGCGTGGACGGCGGCGAGCTGCTTCGCCAGGGCCACCGAGACCGTGCTCATCCCGATATGCAGGCCGGGGCGCTCCGGCCGGTCGAGGAGGCCGCCGGCCACGATCACGGCCTCGAGGGCCGCGTCGTCGGCCAGCATGGTGATCACGGCGTCCCCGGCGAACGCCTCGGCGGCGCTCGCCACCGGGGTGACGCCGTCGATGCCGCGCGCGGCCTCCGGCGAGCGGTTCCAGGCGCGCACCGTGTGGCCGGCCCGGGCGAGATTGGCCGCCATGGCGCGACCCATCCGCCCCATCCCGATGAATCCGACGTCCATGCCGTGCTCCTCGACGCGCTGTGCCGTCTGCCAACCTGGGAAACCCCGGCCGGCGGTCAACGGCCCCGGCCGGATTTGCGGCGCTCGCACGGCGTGGCAAGCTCGGTCCATGCCGCAGAATCGCATCACCGACATTCCCGGCCTGCGGGTCGGCCACGCCACCGACCTGCGGCTCGCCAGCGGCGTCACCGCGATCGTGTTCGATGAGCCGGCCATCGCCGCGGTCGACGTGCGCGGCGGCGGGCCGGGCACCCGCGAGACCGACCTGCTCGACCCCGAGCGCACCGTGGAGCGGGTCGACGCCTTCGTGCTCTCCGGGGGCTCGGCCTTCGGCCTCGACGCGGGGGCGGGCGTGGCGGCGTGGCTCGCCGAGGCCGGGCGCGGCTTCCCGGTCGGTGCCATGCGGGTGCCGATCGTCCCCGGGGCGGTCCTGTTCGATCTCCCCAACGGCGGGGACAAGGCCTGGGGCCGCTATCCGCCCTATCGCGAGCTGGGCTTCGAGGCCGCCGCGGCCGCGGCGGAGGATTTCGCCCTGGGCTCGGTCGGGGCCGGGACAGGCGCGCGCACCGGTCGACTGAAGGGCGGGATCGGATCCGCCTCGGCGCACGTCCCGGGAACGGGCTTCCGCGTCGGGGCGCTCGCGGCCGTGAACGCCTTCGGCAACGCGACGATCGGAGCCGGGCCGCATTTCTGGGCGTCGCCCTTCGAAGAGGGCGACGAGTTCGGTGGTCTCGGCGCGCCGGTCCGGGTGCCGCCGGAGGCCCTCGCCTTCCCGGCCCGGGCGCTGCCGGGCGCCGCCACGACACTGGCCGTGGTGGCGACCGACGCGGCGCTGACCAAGGCGCAGTGCCGGCGCCTCGCGGTGGCCGCGCAGGACGGACTCGCCCGCGCGCTCGTGCCGGCGCACACGCCCCTCGACGGCGACCTAGTCTTCGCCGCGGCGACCGGCGCCGTGCCCCTCGCCGAACCGGTGGTCGACCTCGCCCGCCTCGGCGACGTCGCCGCGCGCGTCCTGGCCCGGGCGGTGGCCCGCGGCGTGTTCTCGGCGACGAGCCTGCCCGGGCACGCGCCGTCATTGCCCCTGGCCGGCACGGGGCTTCCACCGGCCTGGCGCGACCTGTTCGGCGCCTGATCGGCGGCCCCGCCCGCGCGCGGAACGATGCCGCGGGCACGGGGTTACCGGCCGCGGCCGGAGGCCGCGACGCGGCCCGGATCGCCCGGGGCCGCGCCCAGTGCCCAGCGGGAGAGAACCTCATGAGAATGACCGGCCTGATCGTCGCCGCGTCCGTCGCTCTGTTCGCCGGCGGAGCCCAGGCGATGCCCGTGGCACCGCTGACCGGCGGCGACGCCGCCGTCACCCTCGTCCGCGGCGGCTGCGGGTTCGGCGCCCATCGCGGGGCCTACGGCGGCTGCCGCCTGAATCGCGGCCCGCGCGGTGCGATCCGCCGCGCCGTCACCGGCGCTCCCCGCGGCTGCCCGCCCGGCCTCTATCGCGGCCCGCGGGGCGTCTGCCGCCGCTGAGTGACGGCGCTGGCGCCGCCTCCTGGGGTGGCGCCAGCGCGGGTTGCGGCTCTCGAGGGATGGCGGTCAGCGCAGGGGCGAGCGCCCCTGGGGGAGCGCGATCGTCGCGGTCGCCTCGGCGATCTGGTCCGGGCCGCCCTTCGGCGGCCAGATTCCCGCCTCGTAGGCGCGGGCTCGCAGCGCGGCCCGCTCCTCGAGGCTCGGGAAACCCCAGACGTGCGTGATGCGCGGCGCGCCGTCGAGGGCGTACATGTTGACGACGAGGTGCTGCGTGTAGGCGCGTGCCGGCCCGATCGCGGCCTCCCAGGCCGCGAGGGTCGGCGGCAGGCCCCCCGGCTTCTGGCGATAGGTCCGGATCTCGTACACCCCGCCCCGGTCGCCCGTCCGGATCGGCGGCAGGAAGGGGAACGGGGCGTAGCTGTCCATCTCCAGCGCGGTGATCACGTGCCCGGCGTTGAACGGGTTGGCGCTGAGGAGGGCGCGCCGGCGCTCGGCGGTCATGTCCTCGGGCGCCGCGAAGCCGCGCAGCACGATCAGGCGCCCCAGCGTCCCGATCTCGGTGCGCCAGCAGCCGACCAGCTCGCCCTTGGCGTCGGGATCGTCCAGCCAGGCCTCGACGCCGGCCGAGACCTGACCCACCGCGAGCAGCGGGCACGAGAGGGTCGCGAGTTCGTACAGCATGGGCGCCTCGGCGACGTCGTCCCGTCGACGTCACGCCGTCAAAGCGGGAGAACGTCTTTCGTTGCCATCGGGACGCGCGGACCAGCTCCGCGCCGCCGGCCGAGCCTCACAGCTCGGCGCGGGCATCCTCCAGCAGCTGCGCCAGCCCGCTGTCGACCTCCTCGGCGAGCATCGTCCGCTCGGCGTCGGTGAGGTCCTTGGCCCAGGCGCCGCTGCCGAACCCGTCCGTGCAGCGCGCCCGCTCCGAGGCGATGTAGGCCTCGGTCTCGACCGGCCTGGTCTTCATCGCGTGGACGAAGCCGAACCATGCCGCCCGCTCCACCACCGCGAGCCGCGCCCGCAGCCGGATGGCCACCGCCTTCTCCGGATCGATCCCGTCCGCGCTCATCGTGGTTCTCCCGCGTCCTTCTCGGCGAGCCGATCCAGCAAGCCCTGGAGCTGCCCCGGCACCGGCTCGGTCGCCGAACGCGCGTAGAGGACGCGCAGTTGCCGGCCGATCTCCGCGAGGCTCATGGAGCCCTTGGCGATCACCCGGTCGGCCTGCCGGTTCAGGCTCTCCTTCTCGGCCGCCGTGACCTCCTTGGCGGTGAGCACCACCACGGGCACGTCGCCGTCGGGCCGCGACCGGAGGGCCCGCAGGAAGCCGAACCCGTCCATCTCGGGCATCATCAGGTCGAGCAGGATCAGGCTCGGCCGCGCCTGGCTGACCCGCTCCAGGGCGATCCGGCCGTTCTCCGCCTCGTCGACGGTCCAGCCCTCGCGGCCGAGCGACCGGCGCAGGCGCTCCCGGGCATCCGCGTCGTCGTCGACCACGAGGACCCGCGCCTCGTTCGGCGCCGCGGGCCGGTAGCGCTCCATCAGGCCCTTGAGCCGGTCCCAGTCGATCGGCTTGACGAAGTAGTCGGTGGCGCCGAGCGCCTGGCCGAGCCCCTGCTCGGCCACCACCGAGGTCATGATCACCGGCGTCCCGGCGAGGTCGGGGTCGTTGCGGACCGCGTGCAGGACCGCCCAGCCGTCCATGCGCGGCATCTCGACGTCGAGCAGGATCGCCCGCGGCTTCAGGGCCCGGGCGAGCGTCAGGCCGGCGCGGCCGTCGTTGGCGGTGCGGACGTGGAAGCCCTCGCGCTCCAGGAAGCGCTGGAGCAGCTCGCGGGCGGCCGGGTCGTCGTCGACCAGCAGCACCGTCTCGTGCTCCTCGTGCGGCTCCACCGGCGTGTGCGCCTCGGCCTCGGTCGGCGGCGCGTCCTCCGGGCGCAGGGTCGCGGGCAGGCGGATCGTGAAGGTCGCGCCCGCGCCCGGGGTGCTGGCGACGCCGATATCGCCGCCCATCGTCCGGCAGAACGCGCGGGTGATGGCGAGCCCGAGGCCCGTCCCGCCGAACTGCCGGGTGGTCGAATCGTCGGCCTGGACGAAGCGCTCGAACAGGCGGTCGATCTGGGCCTCGGTCAGGCCGATGCCGGTGTCGGCGACCGCGAAGGACAGCCAGTCGGCCCCAGCCTCGCGGTGCCGCCGCACCGTCAGGGTGATCGTCCCCCGCTCGGTGAACTTCGCGGCGTTGCCGATCAGGTTCAGCAGGCACTGGCGGATCTTGGTCTGGTCCTGGTGCATGGAGCCCAGGCCGGTCTCGCCCGCCGCGCCGGCGTCGAGGACGAAGCGGTTGCCCTTCTTCTCGACCAGGGATCCGGTGGAATCGCAGACGTCCCGGAGCAGGTCGGCCACCGTGAAGGACTCGGCCGAGGCGGTCATGCGGCCGGCCTCGATCTTCGAGATGTCGAGGACGTCGTTGATCAGCGACAGCAGGTGACGGGCGGCCGCCTCGATCTTGCGCAGGTCCGGCAGGAGGGCGGCCTGGCCGATATCCTCCAGCTCCTCGCCGAGCATCTCGGAATAGCCGATCACCGCCGAGAGCGGCGTGCGCAGCTCGTGGCTCATGTTGGCGATGAACTGGCTCTTCGCCCGGTTGGCCGCCTCGGCGGCCTGTCGGGCGCGCTCCACCGCCTCCTCGGCCTCCTTGCGCTCGGTGACGTCGACGCAGGTGCCGACCCATTCCCGCAGGGAGCCGTCCTCGGCGAGGACCGGCACGCCGCGCACCTCCATGGCGCGCCAAGCCCCGTCGTGCCGGCGCAGCCTGTACTCGACCTCGTAGGTCGCGCGCGCCTCCACGCAGGCCGCCCAGGCATCGGCCGCGTGGCCCCGGTCGTCGGGATGGACGGCGTCCAGCCAGCCCCAGCCCTGGTAGGCCTCCTCGGTCTGGCCGGTATAGGTGCTCCACCGGACCTGCGGCGGCATCAGCTCGCCCGCCGCATCCGTGTTCCAGATCACAGCCGCCGAGGCGTCCACCAGCGCCCGGAAGCGCTGCTCGGAATGGCGCAGGCGCTCCTCGACCGCGCGGCGGACGGTGATGTCGGTGTTGGTCCCGTACCAGCGCAGGATCCGCCCGGATCCGTCCCGGTGGGGCAGCGCCTTCGACAGGAACCAGCGGTAGCTCCCGTCGCGGCCGCGCAGCGGGAACGTGTCTTCCCAGGACCGGCCCAGCGTGATCGCGGCGCGGTAGCGCTCGGTCACCGCCGCGACGTGGTCCGGGTGGTGGACCGTGCGCCAGCCCCAGCCCCGCATCTCGTCGAGGGAGGTGCCCGTGTAGTCGTACCAGCGCTGATTGTACCAGACGATGGTGCCGTCGGCCTCGGCGATCCAGGCGAGCTGCGGCAGCGTCTCGGCGAGGTTGCGGTAATCGGCCTCCGTGACGGATCCTGGGCCGCTCTCAGTCTCGCTCATCGACCCGACGCTGTCCCGTCACCCGCCCCGCGGCGGCTCGAACCAGTATTCCTTATACACGCATCGCGTCCGGATCCGACCGCGGGGCGGCGGGAGCCGGCGGCCGGCGAAAACGCAGGGCGTCGATCGTGTAGAGCGCGAGCGCCACCCAGATCAGCGCGAGCATCAGCGCCCGATGCGGTTCGACGCGCTCGCCGTAGACGAGGACGCTCAGGACGAGCAGGCAGGTCGGCGCCACGTACTGCAGGAGGCCCAGGGTCGTGAGCCGCAGGCGCACCGCCGCCGCGGCGAACCAGATCAGCGGCAGCGCGGTGGTCAGCCCCGTGAGCATCAGCAGGGCGCGGTCCCCCGGCGCGGCCGGCAGGAACGGCTCCGGCGACAGGACGAGCCAGACGATCGCGGCCGGCAGGAGCAGCAGGGTCTCGGCCAGGAACCCGACCAGCGCGTCGACGCCGACGATCTTCCGGGCGAGCCCGTAGAGGGCGAAGCTCACCGCCAGCGACAGCGACATCAGGGGCAGTTCCCCGGCCCACACCACCGCGACGGCGACGCCCGTCGCGGCGATGCCGATCGCGACGGCCTGCGCCGGCCGCAGGCGCTCGCCCAGCACCACCCGGCCGAAGGCCACGCTCACCAGGGGATTGATGTAGTAGCCGAGGCTCGCGTCGAGCAGGTGACCCCCGCTGACGGCGTAGAGGTAGAGCAGCCAGTTCACGCCGATCATCGCCGCCGAGAGCACCAGCAGCGCGTGGCGCTTCCGGAGCGGCAGCGGCAGGTTGAGGCGGTGGCGGGCCGCGAGGATCAGCGCCAGCGCGCCGGCGAACACGCTCGACCAGACGATCCGCTCCGACAGGATGTGGTACGGCGTGTAGGCCCCGAGCATCCGGAAATGCACCGGGACCACGAGGCCCCAGCTCAGGTAGGCGGCGAGCGCGTAGACGAGGCCCACGGAGTCCTCCCGGTCGACCCGGATGGGCGGCCGGGTCCGCGGGCTTTAGCCCGGACGGCCCGATCGCGACAGGCCGGGCGGTGCAGGGCTGCCATCCGGACCGGCGGGCCGACCCCGGGCGGCCCGGCTCGCGGACGGCGCTCCGGCTACGGCGCGATCCAGCCACCGGGCCACCCGCCGGCCAGCCGATGCCAGGCGGCCCGGCGGTGTCCGCGGCGGTCGAGATAGAGGAAATCCAGCCGCTCGGCCCGAACCAGAACGGCGGCGAAGTGCGGCCGGCCGAGCGTCGCGGCCGCGGTCTCGTCCGGCAGGCTGTAGGCGTCCCCCGCCGGAAGCGACGTACCGGGGCCGGGCTCGGCCCCGTAGCAGACCCGGCTCATCGCCCGGGACCCGGTCCAGGCCGCCTCGGCCAGAGCGTCGTCGGTGTGCAGCGCGGCGCGGCCCTCGACGCGGATCTGGATCTTCGCGGCCGCGTCGTAGGCGGCGAGGGCGCAGGCCGGATCGGCCAGGATCTCGGCGGCCTTGTCGGAGCGGCGGTCGCAGTGGAACCGGAGCGTCCCCTCGGCCGGGTCGGCGGCGCGCAGGACCACGGTGCGCAGCCGCGGCCCGCCGTCGGCTCCGAGCGTCGCCAGGGTCGGCAGGTGGAAGCCGCCACGGCCATGGGCGGCCCCGTCCGCCAGCAGCCGCCAGAGTTCCGCGAAGGTGGCGTCGAGGTCGTCGTAGAAGGCGGGCAGCGGCGTCCGTGTCATGCGGCGCCCCGCTTCCTCCGCCGCTCGCGGAAGATCAGCGCGAGGTTGCGCAGGTAGATGCCGGTGGAGAGGCTCTGGCCGATGATGATCACCGGCTCGCGGCGCACGAACCCGTAGACCAGCGTCATCATCCCGCCGAGGATCGACAGGAACCAGAACGACAGCGGCATCACGCTCCGCCCGGCCCGCTCGCTGGCGATCCATTGCAGGATGAAGCGCGATCCGAACACCACCTGGGCGACGATTCCGAACACCAGCCAGAAGTCGAGCCGGGTGACGAACACGTCGTAGAAATAGGCCGGCAGATCGTGGGCGAGCTGGATCAGCATCCGACGTCCTGGTCCGCGGGTTGGCTGGCCGGCTGCTCCGCCGGCACGCCGGCGGGGCCGGCGATCTCCTCGGGCCGCGGGTCCGCGCGCTTGCGCCGGATCAGCCACCAGACGCCGGCGAGATCCAGAAGCCCCACCCAGAGGCGGTCGAACAGGCCGTAATTGGACACGCCCGTCAGCCGCGGCCGGTCGACCACGTCGCGGTGGACGACGGAGAAGCCCTCGCGGGCGACCAGGGCCGGCATGAACCGGTGCAGGGCGTCGAAGTACGGCAGCCTGAGATACACGGCGCGGCGGAAGACCTTCAGGCCGCAGCCGGTGTCGCGGGTGGAATCGTTGAGGATCCGGCCGCGCACGCCGTTGGCGATCCGGGACTGGAGCATCTTGAAGCGGCCGTCCTTGCGGCCGCGCCGCTGGCCCTGGGCGAGGCCGGCCCCCGGTCCCGCCGCCTCCAGGGCCTCGAGCAGCGCGGGGATGAAGGCCGGATCGTTCTGGCCATCGCCGTCGAGGGTCGCGACGATCCCGCCGCGGGCCGCCAGGACGCCGCTGCGCACCGCCGCCGACTGGCCGCCGCTCCGCGCGTGGCGCAGCACCCGCAGCCAGGGGCGCCCCGCCCGGGCCGCCGCCAGGGCCGCCGGCGTGCCGTCGGTGGAGCCGTCATCCACGTAGATCAGCTCGAAGGCGAGGCCCGCGCAGGCGGCCTCGATCTCGGCCACCAGGGGCGCGATGTTGCCGGCCTCGTTCTTGACCGGAACGACGACGCTGAGATGGGGGGATCCGCTCACGGCGCCACCGCGTAGGCCGTTACGAAGACCCGGCGGCCGGTGTTGAGGTTGAAGCCCTCGACCTCCGCAAGGGGCGCGGGCGCGCCGCGTCCCACCGGCCAGGCCGCGTTGAAATCGTCGCGGTCCCGGGATTCCACGAAGAGCAGGCGGCAGCCGCCGCCCTCGAGAAAGGACCGGGCGGCGGCCCCGTCGGGCGGCAGGGCGAGGCCGGTGCCGACGAGGAAGACGAGGCTCGGCTCGCGGTAGCCGAGGCTCGCCACGAGCGGGTTCGGGCAGGGCATCCGGTCGCGCAGGGCCGCGAGCCGCGGCGAGACCTTCAGGGCCGGCAGCGAGCGCTGCGCCACGCCGAGCACCGCGGGCCCGAGCAGGGCGGAGGCCAGCACGCCGAGGACGAGGGCGCGCTCGGCCGACCCTTGCGCGAAGGCGAGCCAGGCCAGGAATGCGACCGCGCAGGCCGCGGCGAGTAGCGGGAGGGCCGGCCACGGGATCGTGTGGGCGTCGAGGCGCCAGCCGGCGAGGCAGAGGCCGAGGGTCAGGGCGACCGGGATCGCCGGCAGCAGCAGGGCCGTCAGGCGGGCGCCCCGCAGGCGCGGGTCCAGCGCGCCCCGGTTCAGCGCCACCACGGTCAGGATCGCGAGCCAGGGCATCAGCGGCAGCACGTAGTGGGGCAGCTTGGTCGGCACCGCCTCGAAGATCAGCCAGGCCGGCAGCACCGCGGCGATCAGGAAGATCACGGCGGGCTCCCGCCGCGCCCGCCACGCGAAGGGCAGGCTCATGGCGGCGAAGGCCGCCCCGGGCCAGAAGGTCGCGAAGAACACGAGCGCGTAGGCTCCGGGCGGTCCCCAGTGCCGCTCGGCCACCCCGCCGACCTTGCCGAGCATGTCGTGCCCGACCGCCTCGGCATAGAACGCGCCGCCGCTCTTCCAGGCGATCGCCGCGAACCAGGGCGCCACCAGCAGGAGCGTCAGGGCGAGGCCCGGCCACGGCCGCAGGGGCAGCAGCCAGCGGCCGGACCGCGCGACGAGCGACAGGCCGAGCGCCGGCAGCGCGACGAAGAGCGGCACCATCGGCCCCTTCACCAGGATCCCGACCGCCATGCCGAGCCAGAACGCCGCGAAGGTCGGCCACGAGACCGGCCTGCCGTCCCGCGGCGCCAGCCACGCGCGGGCGAGCGCGGCGAGGCTCGCGGTGGCGCAGGCGGCGAGCAGCGCGTCCGTCTTGGCGAGGTGGGCCTCGGCCGAGAGCATCAGGCAGGCGCCGTAGAGGGCGGCGGCGAGCAGCGCCGACCGCCGGGGCAGGAAGGCGAGCGCCCCCCAGTAGGCGAGCAGGACCGAGGCGACGGCGCCGATCAGCGACGGGATGCGGTACAGGGCGATCTGGGTGCGGGCGCCGGGCACGCCCAGCGCCTCGCCGGCCGCCACGGCGGCGGCCTGCGCCCAGTAGATCCCCACCGGCTTCTTGTGCCGCGCCTCGCCCTGGAAGCGGATATCCACGAGGTCGCCGCTCTCCAGCATCTGCTTCGAGGCCTGGGCGAAGCGGGGCTCGTCCCGGTCCATCGGCTGCAGCGAGATCTGGCCCGGCAGGAACAGGATCAGGCACAGCGCCAGCAGGGCGGCGACGGCCCTGGCATGGGTGAGGCTCAGCGCGTCGAGCCCGCGGCCGATCCGGTCGACGGGGGCAAGGCGCGGCGCGCCGCCGGCGGAGAGGCTCGTGGTCATGCCGGGCCGGTCAATCAGGAACGCGGCGCGAGGTCAAATACGGCGGTGCCGTCGCCGGTCGCCACGGCGCGCGCGCGCATCACGATGCGCGGATGTGGCGCCGCTCCCGCCGCGCGTCCCGGCCCTGAGGTTCGCCGGTCCCCGCCTGTCGGGGACGGGACTGCCCTACGACGCCGCCCGGAGGCGCGCGAAGCCGGCGTCGAGGTCGGCCTTGAGATCGGCGGTGTCCTCGAGGCCGATGTGGAAGCGGAGCGCCGGTCCGCCGGGGGCCCACCGGGTTGCGGTCCGGTAGCCCGCGCAGTCGAAGGGGATCACGAGGCTCTCGAAGCCGCCCCAGGAGAAGCCCATCCCGAAGAGCTGCAGCCCGTCGAGCATGGCAGCCACCGCCGCCTCGGGCACCGGCTTGAGGATCACCCCGAACAGACCGGAGGCGCCCGCGAAGTCGCGCTTCCAGATCGCGTGGCCCGGATCCTCCGGCAGGCCGGGATGGAGCACCCGCAGCACCTCGGGCCGCGCCTGGAACCACCGGGCCATCTCCAGCCCGGCGCGGCCGTGCTCGCGCAGCCGCAGGTTCATAGTGCGCAGGCCGCGCAGCGCCAGGAAGATGTCCTCCGCGCCGGCGCACATGGCGAAATGGTCGAAGGTGCGGCGCACGGCCGGGTAGTAGCGCGCGTTGGCGGAGGTCAGGCCGATCAGCAGGTCCGAGCCGCCGCTCAGGTACTTGGTGCCGGCCTCCACGGCGATGTCGACGCCGCGCGCGTGCGGCGGGAACAGCAGCGGCGTCGCCCAGGTGTTGTCCATGATCACGCAGGCATCGTGGGCGTGCGCCACCTCGGCGATGGCCGGGATGTCCTGCATCTCGAAGCTCTGAGATCCGGGCGCCTCGACCAGCACGGCCCGGGTGTTCGGGCGCATCAGTTCCGCGATGCCGGCGCCGATGACCGGGTCGTAGTAGGTGATCTCGACGCCGTAGCGCGCCAGCACGCCGTCGCAGAACTGGCGGGTCGGCCGGTAGGCGGAATCGGTGACGAGGAGGTGGTCGCCCGCCGACACCGCGGCCATCAGCGCGACGGTGAGCGCCGCGAGGCCCGAGGGCGTCACGACGGTGCCGGCGGCGCCGGCGAGTTCCGTCCAGGCCCCCGTCAGCGCGTCCATGGTGGGCGTCGCCGAGGTGCCGTAATTGTAGCGCCCGCGCCGGTTCTTGATCGCGTCGTAGGTCGGGTAGAGGACCGTGGAGCCGCGGTAGATCGGCGTGTTCACGAAGCCGTGCTGCTCGCCCGGGTCGCGGCCCGCGTGGACGAGGCGCGTCGCGGGCGCGAAGGTCTGCGTGGCGTCGGGCGAGGGCTTCAGGGACATCGAGGCTCGGAGATCGCGTTGCGGTGCACCGCACGAAGCGCGCCGCGCCCGGCGAGGTCAAGCCGGACGCGCGGGCTCGCAGTGCCGGGCCGCCGCGTTTTCCGCCGTCACGGCTTCTCGGGCGGATCCGAGACCACGGCCTCCTCGTAGGCCTCCATCCACGCGGCGCGCTCCTGGGAGCCCTCCGGATAGGGGCATTCGCTCACGGGCTTCCCGTAGAGGCGCGCGTTGCGGCCCTGGATGAACGGGCTGTCGCTCGCGGTGGCCTGGACGTTGGTCAATATCGCCTCCCGAAGACTTGGAGTGGGGCTTCGTTAACGGCCGCGCCGTAAATCTGTTGCCGTCTCAAGTCGCGTCCCGGGTGGTCGCTTGCGTATCCTGCGTTCCCTCCTCGGCGCCGTCCTCGTCCTCGTCTCGACGGCGACCGTCGCCCTCGTCAGCGCCGACCGGCTCGCCCATCTGGCGCCGGCGCCGGTGGTCCGTGCCGCCCAGGCCGAGCCGTCGGCGACGGGGTCGATCCCGCTTCCGGCGAAGGCCGCACCGGCGCCGAAGCCGGCCGTGCCCAGCATTCCCAACGGGTTCGACACGGAGCGGCTGCACGCGCTGATGCGCGGCGACCCGATCCTGCCGGGCCGCTGAGAGCGGGCCGGAGCGCGCTCATCCCACCCTCCGCGTGATCCCGGGGCGCGCCGCGCGCACCTCGGGACCTGGGATGTGTTGGGATCGGCCGGGGATCGCCCTACCGCGCCGTCCGGAAGACCTGCAGGTCGAGGTCGCGGACCTTCTTGCGCAGGGTGTTGCGGTTGACGCCGAGCAGCTCCGCGGCCCGGATCTGGTTGCCGCGGGTGGCGGCGAGCGCGGCGCCGATCAGCGGGCCTTCGATCTCCCGCAGGATCCGGTGATACAGCCCGGGGGGCGGCAGCGTGTCGCGATAGCCGGAGAAGTAGTCCGAGAGGTGGCGCTCCACCGCGCTGGACAGGGTCTCCGACTCGCCGTTGGCCTTGCGGGCGGCGCCGTTGGCGGCCGGCGCCGCGGGTGTCGCCAGCGGCAGCGTGTCGAGCTCGGCCTCGATCACCGGGCCGGTGATGGTCTCCTGCGGGTAGAGGGCGGCGAGCCGCCGGACGAGGTTCTCGAGCTCGCGGACGTTGCCGGGCCAGCGGTAGCGCTTCAGCCGCTCCATGGCGTCGCCGTCCAGGGTCTTCCGGGTCAGGCCCTCGCGCTCGACCAGCACGAAGAAGTGGCGGACGAGGTCCGGCACGTCCTCGGAGCGCTCGCGCAGGGCCGGCAGCCGCAGCGGCACGACGTTGAGGCGGAAGAACAGGTCCTCGCGGAAGATGCCCTGCTGGATCGAGACCCGCAGGTCCTTGTTGGTGGCCGCGATGATCCGGACGTTGGTGCGGATCGGGACGCGCCCGCCCACCGTCGTGTACTCGCCCTGCTGGAGCACGCGCAGCAGCCGGGTCTGCGCCTCCATGGGCATGTCGCCGATCTCGTCGAGGAACAGCGTGCCGCCCTCGGCCTGCTCGAACCGGCCGGCGGAGCGCTGGAGCGCGCCCGTGAACGCGCCCTTCTCGTGGCCGAACAGCTCGGACTCGATCAGGTCGCGCGGGATCGCCGCCATGTTGACCGGCACGAACGGGCCGGTGCGGCGGCGGCCGTAATCGTGCAGCGCGCGGGCGACCAGCTCCTTGCCGGTGCCCGACTCGCCGGTGATCATCACGGTGAGGTCGGTCGGCATCAGCCGGGCGAGCGCCCGGTAGATCTCCTGCATGGCCGGCGAGCGGCCGACCAGCGGGATGTCCTCGTTCTCGGGGGGCGCCCCGGCCGGCGCCGCGCCGCGGGGGCGCGAGAGCGCCCGGCCGACGATGGCGATCAGCTCCTTCAGGTCGAAGGGCTTGGGCAGGTACTCGTAGGCGCCGCGCTCCGAGGCGCGGATCGCCGTCATGAAGGTGTTCTGCGCGCTCATCACGATGATCGGCAGTTCCGGCCGCACCCGCTTGATGCGCGGCAGCAGGTCGAACACGTTCTCGTCGGGCATGACCACGTCGGTGATGACGAGGTCGCCCTCCCCCTGCGCGACCCAGCGCCAGAGGGTGGCGCAGTTGCCCGTCGAGCGGACCTCGTAGCCCGCCCGGGACAGCGCTTGGTTCAGCACGGTGCGGATGGCGGCGTCGTCGTCGGCGACGATGATGTGGCCGTTCGGCATGACTCTCTACTCAGACCTCCGACGGGGGGCCGGATTCGGGGATCGACATCACGGATCGACCGCCGATTCGCGCCCGTCCCGGGCACTCGACATCGGCAGAAGGATGCGGAACGCCGTGCGGCGCGGGGCGGGATCGCACTCGACGATCCCGCCGTGATCGCCGACGATCTTGGCCACCAAAGCAAGACCCAGGCCGGAGCCCTGCGCCTTGGTGGTGACGAACGGGTCGAACAGATCGGGCAGGAGGTCGGCCGAGATGCCCGGGCCGTTGTCGCGCACCGCCACCTCGATCGGCAGGCTGACCCGCTCGCGGGAGCCCGGAACCTGAAGGCGCAGGCCGGTGCGGAAGGCGGTCGACAGGGTGATCTCGCCCTCGACCGCGTCCGGGCCGATCGCCTCGGCGGCGTTCTTCACGAGGTTCAGGATCACCTGGATCAGCTGGTCGCGGTTGCCGAGCACCGGCGGCAGCGACGGGTCGTAGGTCTCGATGAACCGGATGTGCCGCGCGAAGCCCGACTGCGCCGAGCGCTTCACCTGGTCGAGCACCCCGTGGACGTTGACGGCGCCGCGATCCGAGGGGCGCTCGTCGCCGAACAGCTCCATGCGCTCGACGATGCGCACGATCCGGTCCGACTCGTCGCAGATCAGGCGGGTGAGCAGCCGGTCCTCCTCGGCGCCGGTGCTCTCGAGGAGCTGCGCCGCGCCGCGGATGCCGGCGAGCGGGTTCTTGATCTCGTGGGCCAGCATCGCGCCGAGCGCCACCATCGAGCGCGCCGCGCCGCGATGGGTGAGCTGGCGGTTCATCTTGTCGGCGATGGTGCGCTCCTGGAGCATCATCACCACGGCCTCGCCGTCGTCGCCGAGCGGCGTCGCGAACACGTCGACGCTGCGCTCCAGGCCGAGGCGCGGCTGGGTCAGTTCGACCCGGTACTCGCTGACGCTCGCGCGGCGCCGTCGGACCTCGGCCACGAGCGCGATGATCGGCGAGGCGAACGGGATGATGTCGCGCAGCCGCCGGCGCTGCATCAGCCGCGCCGAGTAGTCGAAGAACGCCTCCGCGGCGTGATTGCAGTGGAGGATCTGCTCGTCGGCGCCGATGGTCAGGACCGGCAGCGGCAGCGCGTTCAGGACGGCCTCGGCGGCCGTGTCGCGCCGGGTGCCGGGCTCGCGCGGGAGGGGCTCGTCGCTCACGCGGCCTCCTGCACGGGGTTCGCCGCGCCCGCGAAGGCCCGGGCCAGCAGGTTGAGCGCGATCTCCGGGTCGGTGGTGGTGAGGAGGGTCGCGCGTTCCGCGGGACCCAGCGCGCCGCCGGTCTCGGCGTAGGCGGCGAGGTGCTTGCGGGCGTGGCGCACGCCCATGTCGCGGCCGTAGAGCGACAGCAGCCCCGCGTAGTGTTCCGCGGCCAGGGCGGCCTGCGCGGCCCGGGACGGCTCCGCGGCCGGCCGGCCCGCGAGCGCCGCGGCGACTTGGCCGACCAGCCAGGGGCGGCCGGTCGCCGCACGGCCGATCATGACGCCCGCGGCGCCGGAGGCGTCCAGGCAGGCGCGGGCGCTGGCGAGGTCGGTCACGTCGCCGTTGGCAATCACCGGGATCGACACCGCCGCGACGACGGCCCGGATCGCCGACCAGTCGGCGCTGCCCTTGTAGAATTGCTGCCGGGTCCGCCCGTGAACCGTCACGGCGTTCAGGCCCAGCCGCTCGGCCCGGGCGGCGAGATCCGCGGCGTTGCGGCTCGCGTCGTCCCAGCCGAGGCGCATCTTCACCGTCACCGGGACCGACACCGCGCCCCGGACCGCGGCGAGCAGGCGCTCGGCGTGGTCGAGGTCGCGCATCAGGGCCGAGCCCGAGGCGATCCCCGTCACGATCTTGGCCGGGCAGCCCATGTTCACGTCGATCACGTCGGCGCCCCCGGCCTCCGCGATCCGGGCGGCCTCCGCCATCGGGCCCGCCTCGCAGCCCGCGAGCTGGACCACGTGCAGGTCGACCCCGGAGCCCTCGGCGCGCATCGCGGCCTCGCCGGACCCGCGCGCGAGTTCCCGGGCCGCCACCATCTCGGAGACGACCGCGTCGGCGCCGCAGCGGCGGGCGATGCGGCGCATGTGCAGGTCGGTGACGCCCGAGAGCGGCGCGAGCAGGCAGAGCGGGGCGGGATCGGTCCCGTTTGCCCCCTCCGCGGTCGCTCCCGCACGGCGCAGCGCGCTCAAATATTGGTCAGTCGTCATTCTGCACAACAATGAGGCAAAGCCGGTCCGCTGGCAAGCGGGACCGCGCGTTGATTTCGGGCCCTCCCCCGCTTAAACGACGGGCACCCTCCGCGGCAGGGTCACGGCGGCACGCCTGGCCCGCGCGCTGGCCGCCATTCCGCCCCTCAGGACGTCACGAGCTCGTTGCCCATGCCCGCCACCGGCACGCCAGCCACCGGACCCGCCAGCGCGGGAGCCGGCGTCGCCGCGGTGGTGGTGGCGGCCGGACGCGGCATCCGCATCGGCGGCGGCACCCCCAAGCAGTACCGCCGAGTCGGCGGCCAGGCGGTCCTCACCCGCACCCTGGCGGCGCTCGCGGCGGACGACGCGATCGCGCGGATCCAGCCTGTGATCGCCGCCGACGCGGCGGAGTTCTTCCGCGACTGCCTGGAGGAACTCGCGCCCGCGATCCGCGCCAAGGTCGCGCCGCCGGTCGAGGGCGGCGCGACGCGCCAGCTCTCCGTGCGCGCCGGTCTCGAGGCCCTGGCCGCCGGCGACGCGCCCGAGATCGTGCTCGTCCACGATGCCGCCCGCCCCTACGTGGATTCCGCTTTGATCGCCCGGGCGATCGCGGCCGGCCGCGACCACGGGGCGGCCGTTCCGGGCGTGCCGGTCACCGACACGGTCAAGCGCGTCGTCGACATCGCGCCCGGCATCGGCCGGGTGCACGAGACCCCGCCGCGGGAGCACCTGCGCGCGGTCCAGACACCCCAGGCCTTCGTGTTCGGCCCGCTGCTCGGTGCCCACCGGGACGCCGCCGCGCAGGGCCTCGACGGTTTCACCGACGACGGCGCCCTCGCCGAATGGGCCGGCCTGCCGGTGGTGGTGTTCGCGGGCGACGTCGCCAACCGCAAGATCACCCAGCCCGCCGACCTGATCGAGGCGGACCGCGCCTTCGCGACCGAGACCACCGCATTGCCAGCGCCGGGAGCCCGCGCCATGACCACCTACGTGACCCGCCTCGGCACCGGCTTCGACGTGCACGCCTTCACCACCGGCGACCATGTCTGGCTGGGCGGGGTGAAGATCCCCGCCGACCGCGGCGTGCTCGCCCACTCGGACGGCGACGTGGCGCTGCACGCCCTGACCGACGCCCTGCTCGGGGCCATCGCGGACGGCGATATCGGCACCCACTTCCCGCCCTCCGACGAGCGCTGGCGCGGGGCTTCCTCGGACCAGTTCCTGGCCCATGCCTGCGACCTCGTCCGTGCCCGCGGCGGCCGCATCGACCACCTCGACATCACCGTGCTCGCCGAGGCCCCCCGCATCGGCAAGCACCGCGAGGAGATCCGCGCGCGCATCGCCGCCATCGCGGGCGTCCCGCTCTCGGCGGTCTCCATCAAGGCGACGACCACCGAGAAGCTCGGCTTCGTCGGCCGGGCGGAGGGGCTCGCCGCCCAGGCGGCCGCGACGGTCCGGCTGCCCGAGGAGGACGGCCCCGCCCTCGACGCGCAGGCCGAGACCGCGATGCGGCAGGGCTGAGCGGCCAGAGGTCGGGCGCGGGCCCCTCTCTCGCACGGGAGGGGGCGTCGCGCTCCGCCTCAGGCCACCCGCACCAGCAGCGTGATCGCCGCGACGCCCAGGACCGCCATCGTCAGCAGGATGCCGCCGCCCCGGCAGGCGAACTGGCGCGGCGAGTTCGGGGGCGCGAACATCCCGATCGGGTGCAGGATCCGGGCGACCAGCAGGGCGACCAGCAGCGCCCGGACGAGCCCGTGGCTGCCGCCGCTCGCCTCCAGCAGGCCGATGACGATCAGGGCCAGCGGCACGTATTCCGCGAAATTGGCGTGCGAGCGCACGCGCCTGAGGACCGTGTCGTCGCCGCCGTCGCCGAGCAGCACGTTCCCGGAGACGCGGGCCCCGATCACCCATCCCGAGAGGCCGAGATACACGAGGGCGAGCAGCCCGGCGTAGAAGGCCGTGGTCGCGGGGAAGATCATGGAAGGGCTGTCTCCAGTCGGCGGCCGCCGGTCCTTGAGCCGGGCTCGGCCATGGGTCACAACAGGAGATAGGGCGGCGGCGCCCGAGGGGAGCCCGTTCGCGATGGTCGACGACGCAGAGCTTCTCGCCCGGGCCGAGGCGCTGGTGACCGCCTACGCGGCGGACGGGCGCACCGTCGCCACCGCCGAATCCTGCACGGGCGGCCTCGTGGCCGGGCTGCTCACCGCGGTGCCGGGCTCGTCGGCCGTCCTGGAGCGCGGCTTCGTCACCTACTCGAACGACGCGAAGGCCGAGGCTATCGGTGTGCCCATCGACCTGATCCGCCGGCACGGCGCGGTCAGCGAGCCCGTGGCGCGGGCGATGGCCGCCGGGGCGCTGGCCGCGTCGCGGGCCTCCGTCGCTGTCGCGATCACCGGCATCGCCGGCCCGGGGGGCGGGAGCGCCGAGAAGCCGGTGGGGCTGGTGCATTTCGGCCTCAGTCGGCGAGATGGCGAGACGCGCCACCTGGAGCGGCGCTACGGCGATCTCGGGCGCGCGGGCATCCGCCGCGCCGCCGTGGCCGACGCGCTCGGTCTGTTGGAGGACGCCCTCGGCGACTGATCGCGGCACGGGAAGGACGGCCCACGGGTACGGTGACGACTCGCCTCTGCCTCGTCGGCGGGGGCCCCGCCGGGACGATGGCCGGCCTGCTCTTCGTCCGTGCGAGCCTCGACGTCACCGTTCTGGAGACGCACGCGGACTTCCTGCGCGACTTCCGCGGCGACACCATCCACCCCTCCGGCCGATGGACGAGCCGGGCTTCACCGAGCGCTTCCGCGCCCTCCCCCATTCAGTCCCGCGTGATCGCCGCGTCGCTGGCGGCCGACGTGCCGCTCCGGGCGCCGCTCGCCCTGCGCCTCCTCGACGCCCTGCCGCGGCTTCAGGTCCTGCCGGCGCGGAAGATCGGGATGGTGGATGTGCGGCCCGAGCACGTGCGCGTGTCGCTGCGGGCCTGACGCCATCCCTGCGCACCGTCTTCGCGAGCGCAGCGAAGCAATCCAGGGCAACGCCACATTCGGAGGCGTCCCATTTCCCTGGGTCGCTTCACGGCGCGCGCGAGGACGGCGGCTAAGCCCGCGCCCCGTACATCCGGTTCGCCCGCCCCTCGAAGGCGTCGGTGAACTTGCGGAAGGCGCGGTCGAACATCGTGCCCATGAGGAGCCCCAGGGTGCGGCTCTTGAACTCGTAGGTGATGAAGAAGTCGACGTTGCAGCCGCCGTCGGGGCCGTCCTTGAACAGCCAGCGGTTCTCCAAGTGCCGGAACGGGCCGTCGATGTACTCGGCGACGATCTTGAGACTCGCCGGATCGAGGGTGACCCGGGTGGTGAAGCGCTCGCGGATCGCCTTGTAGCCGACGCCCATCTCGGCGATCAGCACCTGCCCGCCCTCGGGCATGTCCTGCCGGCGGATCACCCGCAGGGATTCGCAGAGCGGCAGGAACTCTGGGTAGCGCTCCACGTCGGCGACGAGGTCGTACATCTGCTGCGGCGTGTGCTTCACCGCGCGGGTGACCCGGAAGGACGGCATGGTCTTCGGATATCCTCAGGCCGAGAGCGCGGGCGACAGTTTGGCCAGGCGCGCCGCCTGCAAACGCGCGAAGTCCTCGCCCGCATGGTGCGACGAGCGCGTGAGCGGCGTGGCCGAGACCAGCAGGAAACCCTTGGCGTAGGCGGTGGTCTCGTAGGCCTTGAACTCGTCCGGGGGGACGAAGCGCACGACCTCGTGGTGCTTCTTCGACGGCTGCAGGTACTGGCCGACGGTGAGGAAGTCGACGTCGGCCGAGCGCAGGTCGTCCATGAGCTGGAGCACCTCGTTCCGCTCCTCGCCGAGCCCGACCATGATGCCGGACTTGGTGAAGATCGTCGGGTCGAGCTCCTTCACCCGCTGCAGCAGGCGCACCGAGTGGAAGTAGCGGGCACCCGGCCGCACCGTGAGGTACTTGGCCGGCACCGTTTCCAGGTTGTGATTGAACACGTCGGGCTTGGCGGCGACCACGACCTCCAGCGCCCCGTCCTTGCGCAGGAAGTCGGGCGTCAGGATCTCGACGGTCGTGCCGGGGCTCGCGAGCCGGATGGCCGCGATGGTCCGGGCGAAGTGCTCGGCGCCGCCGTCCTTCAGGTCGTCCCGGTCCACCGAGGTGATGACCACGTGGTGCAGGCCGAGCTTGGCCACCGAATCGGCGATCTTGTCCGGCTCACCCAGGTCGAGGGCGTCGGGCAGGCCGGTGCGCACGTTGCAGAAGGCGCAGGCCCGCGTGCAGGTGTCGCCCATGATCATGAAGGTGGCGTGCCGCTTCTCCCAGCACTCGCCGATATTCGGGCAGCCCGCCTCCTCGCAGACCGTGACCAGACCGTGCTCGCGCACGATCTTCTGCGTCTCGGACCAGGCCCTGGAGCCGGGCGCCTTCACGCGGATCCAGTCCGGCTTCTTGGCCTGGACGGGCTGGTCGGGCCGGTGCGCCTTCTCGGGGTGGCGCAGGCGGACCGGTCGCGGATCGTTCTTCAGGGTGTCGAGGACGACGGCCATGGGTCGGGGGCACACCGCGGGGAAGCGCCCCAGGGGCGCGGTCGGGATCGCCCTGACTTAAGGCCCAAGGCCGCGCGCCGCAAACCGCCGCGACGCCGGGCCGCCCCGCGGTGGTTGAGGGTGCGGCCGTTCCGTCAGATCCCCAGCGCCCGGACGAAGAGCCCGGCCAGCACCGCCCCGACCAGGGGCGCGGCCACCGGGATCAGCGCGTAACCCCAGTCGGAGCTGCCCTTGCCGGCGATCGGCAGCACCGCGTGGGCGACGCGCGGCCCGAGGTCGCGGGCCGGATTGATGGCGTAGCCGGTGGTGCCGCCGAGCGACAGGCCGATGCCCCAGACCAGCATGCCGACCATGTAGGGCGCGACCGCCCGCGGGATCGCGCCGGCCGAGCCCAGGGTGGTGGTCACGAGGGCGGAGATCGTCAGGATCAGGAAGAAGGTCGCGATGATCTCGGAGATCCAGTTGGCCTTCGCGTCGCGGATCGCCGGGCCGGTGCAGAAGCAGGCGAGCTTGAGGCCGGGATCCTGGGTCGCGCCCCAGTGCGGCAGGTAGTGGAGCCAGACGAGCACGGCGCCCACGAAGGCGCCGAGCATCTGGGCCGGAATGTAGACGGGGATCTTGCTGAAATCGCCGGAACTGACCGCGCCCGCCACGGTGACGGCCGGGTTGATATGGGCGTCGGCGCTGCCGGTGGCGTTGGCCACGAAGACGCCCGCGAGGACCGCGAAGGCCCAGCCCGCCGTGATGGCGATCCAGCCGGCATTCTCGCCCTTGGAATGTTTGAGCAGGGCGCCGGCCACGACGCCGTCGCCGAGCACGATCAGGGTCATGGTGCCCAGGAATTCGCCCATGAAGGGTGATGTCATCGTCTCGTCTCCCCCGTTCGCTGCTTTTTGTGAAAGTTCAAAGCTTTGGCGAGCGCGTGAACGCCGGTGGCGGTCACCGAATGGTTACGCAGGTCCGGGCCGGCGCCCTCTCCTGCGGTACCGGAGCGCCCCGGAGGCCTCTTCGAAGGCCTCCGGGGATCCCGCGGCGATCTGGAGCCCTTCTTCGAGGCCGCCGCGCAGCGGCTCCGGATGCGGACGCGAGCGGGACTGCGCGGGGCGTGTGCGCCCCGAGCCCGTCTCAATCCTCGTCGGTCTTCCAGTCGAAGGAGCGCTGCACAGCCCGGCTCCAGGCGGCGGCGATCTTCTCGCGCTGGCCGGCATCCATCTTCGGCGTCCAGCGCTTGTCGACGCCCCAGTTGCGCTTGAGGTCGTCGAGGCCCTTCCAGTAGCCGACCGCGAGACCCGCCGCGTAGGCGGCGCCGAGCGCCGTGGTCTCGGCCACCTTCGGGCGCACCACCGGCACGTCGAGCAGGTCGGACTGGAACTGCATCAGGGTGTTGTTGGCGACCATGCCGCCGTCGGCCCGCAACTCCTTGACGGGGATGCCGGAATCCTTGGCCATGGCCTGCAGCACCTCGCGGGTCTGGAAGGCGGTCGCCTCCAGCACCGAGCGGGCGATGTGGCCGCGGTTGACGTAGCGGGTCAGCCCGATGATCAGGCCGCGGGCGCCCTCGTTCCAGTGCGGCGCGTAGAGGCCCGAGAAGGCCGGCACGAAGTAGACGCCGCCGTTGTCCTCGACCGTCGTGGCGAGCGTCTCGACCTCGGCGGAATCCTTGATCATGTGCAGGTTGTCGCGCAGCCACTGCACCAGGGCGCCCGTGATGGCGATCGAGCCCTCCAGCGCGTAGGCCGGCTTCTGGCCGTCGAGGCGGTAGGCCAGCGTGGTGACGAGGCCGGCCTTCGACGGGACCGGCTCCTCGCCGGTGTTCATCAGCGCGAAGCAGCCGGTGCCGTAGGTGTTCTTGGCCTCGCCCGGCGCGAAGCAGGTCTGGCCGAACAGGGCCGCCTGCTGGTCGCCCAGGATGCCGGCGATCGGAACGCCCGCGAACGGCGCCCTGGTCTCGCCGTAGACCTCGCTCGACGAGACGATCTTCGGCAGCATCGCCCGCGGGATGCCGAAGGTCGACAGCATGCCCTCGTCCCAGTCGAGGGTCTTCAGCGACATGAGCTGCGTGCGGCTGGCGTTGGTCACGTCGGTGACGTGGAGGCCGCCCTCGGTGCCGCCGGTCAGGTTCCAGACGAGCCACGTGTCGATGTTGCCGAACAGCACGTCCCCGGCCTCGGCCTTCTGCCGGGCGCCCTCGACGTGGTCGAGCAGCCAGCGCAGCTTGAGGCCGGAGAAGTAGCTCGCCAGCGGCAGGCCGGTGAGATCGCGGAACCGGTCGCGGCCGCCGTCGCGGGCGAACTCGCCCACCAGCCGGTCGTTGCGGGTGTCCTGCCAGACCAGGGCGTTGTGCAGGGGCTTGCCGGTCGTCCGGTCCCAGATCAGCGTGGTCTCGCGCTGGTTGGTGATGCCGACTGCCGCGAGGTCGGAGGGCTGGAGCCCGCCCTTCTCCAGGGCCTCGCGCATCACGCTCTGGGTCTTCGTCCAGATCTCCGTGGCGTCGTGCTCGACGTGGCCGGGAGCCGGGTAGATCTGCGCGTGCTCGGCCTGGGCGAGCGCGATCACGCTGCCCTCCCGGTCGAACACGATGAAGCGGCTGCTGGTTGTGCCCTGGTCGATGGCCCCGACGTAACGGCTCATCGTTCCCTCCCCTAGATGGCCCGACCGGTCTGTCGCCGGATCGGGTTCGAAAGCGTCAGGCGGCCTCGGCCCTGCGGTCGAGGTAAGCGGCGAGGCGCGCGGCGCTCTCCGCGCCGGTGCGCAGACCGAGCTTGGAGCGCCGCCACAGGATGTCGTCGGCGGTGACCGCCCACTCCTCGGTGCGCAGGTAGTCGACCTCGGCCGCCGTGAGGCCGCCGTCGAAGGCCTCGCCGAGATCCGCCATGGACTGCGCCGTCCCGACGATGTCCCGGGCTCGGGTGCCGTAGGCGCGGGCGAGGCGACGGGCGGTCTCCTCCGGCAGGAACGGCGTCTCGGCCCGCAGCTTGGCGAGGAACTGGTCGAAGTCGGCGTCCTTCATGGCGCCGCCCGGCAGGACCGCGTCGCCGGTCCAGGACTTCCCGAGGTGCGGGAAGTAGGGCTTCAGCTTCTCGAGCGCGTGCTCGGCGAGCCGCCGGTAGGTCGTGATCTTGCCGCCGAAGACCGACAGCACCGCAGCCACCCCGCCCTGGTCCTCCACGTCGAGGACGTAGTCGCGGGTCACGGCCGACGCGTTCTCGGCCGCGTCGTCGTAGAGCGGGCGCACGCCCGAGTAGCTCCAGACCACGTCGGCCGGGGTGATCGTCGTGTCGAAGGAGCGGTTGATGCAGCCGCAGAGGTAGTCGGTCTCGCTCTCGGAGATCGAGACCGGGCCGGGCTCGCCCTCGTAGGGGACGTCGGTGGTGCCGATCAGCGTGAAGTCGCGCTCGTAGGGGATCGCGAAGATGATGCGCTTGTCGGGCTGCTGCAGGATGTAGGCCTGATCGCCCGCGAACAGGCGCTTGACCACGATGTGGCTGCCCTTGATCAGCCGCACCGCCGCGCGGCTGTTGATGCCGAGCGTGCCGCCGAGCGTCTCGCTGACCCACGGGCCGGCGGCGTTGACGACGGCCTTCGCGCGGACCGTCCGCTCGGTGCCGCCGCGCTCGTCGCGCAGCGTCGCGACCCAGCCGTCACCCTCGCGCCGGGCCGAGACGACACCGGTGCGGGTCATCACCGTGGCGCCGCGCTCGCGGGCGTCCATGGCGTTGAGCACCACGAGGCGGCTGTCCTCGACCCAGCAGTCGGAATAGACGAAGCCGCGCGTCAGGCGCCGCTGCAGCGGCGCCCCGTAGGCGGAGCTGCGCAGGTCGACCCCGTGCGAGCCCGGGAGCGTGCGCAGCCGCGCGAGGTGATCGTAGAGGAAAAGGCCGAGCCGCAGCATCCAGGCCGGGCGCAGGCCCTCGTCGTGAGGCAGGACGAAGCGCAGGGGCCAGATCACGTGCGGGGCGAGCCGCAGCAGCCGCTCCCGCTCGGCGAGCGCCTCACGCACGAGGCGGAACTCGTAGTATTCGAGGTAGCGCAGGCCGCCGTGGATCAGCTTCGTCGACGACGAGGAGGTGAAGCCGGCCAAGTCACCGCGCTCGGCCAGCAGGACCGACAGACCCCGGCCGGCCGCGTCCCGGGCGATGCCCGTGCCGTTGATGCCGCCGCCGATGATCAGGAGATCGTAGGCGTCGGACGGCTCGCGCTGTCGCGGTGCAGCCGCCATGATTCCTCCTGGGCCGCCTTGGTGGCGGTTCGGCAATATATTGACGCGGCGGTCGGCTTTCGCAAGCGAAAAATCGATGTTCGTTACGGTTCGTCCGCGCTGTCGGCGACCGCCAAGTTGACGCCCAGGCGCTCCATGAGCGCGACGATCTCGGCCGGTGGCGCCCGGTCGGTGAAGAAGGTGTCGACCTGCTCCAGGCGCCCGACCTGGACCATGGGCCGCCGCGTGAACTTGGTGTGGTCGGCCACCAGGAAGGTTTTCCGGGCATGGGCCAGGATGGTCTGGGTCGCCCGCACCTCCTCGTAATCGTAGTCGAGGAGCGCCCCGTCGCCGTCGATGCCGCTGATGCCGATCACCGCCACGTCGACCCGGAACTGGCTGAGCGTGTCGCAGGTGAGCTGACCCAGCACCGCGCCGTCGCGGTTCCGCACGGTGCCGCCCGCCACGACGATGCGGAACTCGGTCGTCTCGGCGAGCGAGATCGCCACGTTGAGGTTGTTGGTGATGATGCTGAGATCGTCGTGTCGGGTCAGCTCGCGGGCGACGGCCTCCGGTGTCGTGCCGATGTTGATGAAGACCGAGCAGTGCGACGGGATACGGCTCGCCGCGAGGCGGCCGATCCGGCTCTTCTCCGGCAGCAGGGTCACCCGCCGGTCGGCGTAATCGATGTTCTCGACGCTGGAGGGCAGGCCGCCGCCGCCGCGGTAGCGCTCCAGCCGCCCCTCGGCGCTCAGCTCGTTGAGGTCGCGCCGGATCGTCTGGACGGTGACGCCGAACTGCGCCGCCAGGGCCTCGATCGTCACGAAGCCGCGCTGGCGGACCGAGGCGACGATCGCGCTGCGCCGCCCCTCGACACCGGTCGCCTCGATCCTGTCGTCGGATCTCCGGTCGAGCGGTCGTGACATCGATACTCCCTCGCCTTCGTGAGGCCGTCGCACCGCTGTACTGATTGCCGGACGATGTTCGTTTGCGAACATGTTCGGGCGTCGCGGCTTTCGCACAATTCTGGACCGCGCCGCGCCGGCCGGCAACAGTCGGACGCCACGCGTCGACCGGACTGCACTATGCTTCAGGCCCGCACGACCGGCACTTCGCCTGCGACCGGGCATAAAAAAGGCCTGCCGCGGGTGCGACAGGCCGAGCCACCCGGACGACGCCTGCGGCGCGTCCCGGTGTTCGCCACTCACATGTGGTGGCGCATCCGGCGATGATGCTTCATCCGCTTGTGCTTCATGCGCTTGCGCATCGTCGGACGCGCGGCCGGAGCGGCACCCTGCTCCATCGCGGCCGCCTCGCCGGCGCGCTCCAGGCCGCCGCGCGGGCCGCCGGCCTGCGCGCCCGAGGCGTTGTAGGGCGAGTTGCCCTGGGCGTAGGCGGAGCCCGCGAGGAGCGTCAGCGACGCGGCGGCCAACAGAAGTTTCCTCATCGTCAATCCCTGGCGTAGACCGGCGCAGGCAAAGCACGCGCCTCGTCAGGCGCGTTGCCGCTGCGTCGGAAAATAAGCGGCTCAGACGAGACTTGGTTCCGCGTCATCGTGCCGGTGCGGCGCACAATTGCCGGCAGCGTTAACTCGGCCTATGTCGCGACCCGTCCCGGCCCGGCCGCGACCGAGCAACAGGGGAGCGGGTGGCGGTGGCCAGCAGCGGTTCGGCCTATCTCCTGCTGGACGTCGCCGGTGCGGCCTGCGCCCTGCCCCGCGGCGCGGTCGCCGAGATTCTGCCGCTGCCGGACCTGCACGCGCCGCCCGCCTCCGGCAGCTGGCTCACCGGCTTCCTCAATCTCGGCGGCACGCCGGTCCCGGTCGTCGACCTCGCGGCGCTGCTCGGCCTGCGCCCGGCCGGCGCGACGCCCGGACTCTACGCCCATCTCGCGCTGATGCAGGGCGAGGCCGTCGCGTACCTCGTCGATCGCGTGGCCGACCTCACGACCGTCCCGGATTCCGCGGTCCGGCCGGCCGAGGCGGCCGACACGCTCAACGGCTGCGTCGCCGCCGAGCTGGTCCTCGGCGAGCGGCTCGTCCACGCGCTGGCGCCGGAGCGCCTCCTGACCGTGCAGGAACGGGTCCGCGTCGACGCCCTGGCGCGGGCCGCCGCCGAACGTCTCGCCGCGCTGCCGCACGCCGTCTGACCGCGCGATGGCCCGACCGGGGAATCCCCGTCCCGACCTGAGTGCCGATCCCGCCTACGCGCCGCTCAAGGCGCGGATCATCGCGCGCACCGGCCACCACTACTACACCGACAAGGACGAGCTGCTGATCGAGCGGCTGCACCGCCGGTTCCGCGCCGCCGCCGTGGCCGATTGCGCCGCCTACGCGGCCCTCTTGTCGAGCGGCGCGGAAGGCGAGGCGGAATGGGCCCGGCTGGAAGCTGAGATCACCGTCGGCGAGACGTTCTTCTTCCGCTACGCCGAGCAGTTCAGCGCGCTGCGCGCGACGATCCTGCCGGCGCTGATCGCGGCGCGGGCCTCCGAGCGCGTGCTCCGGATCTGGAGCGCGGGCTGCTCCACCGGGGCCGAGGCCTATTCCCTGGCGATCCTGGTGCACGAGCTGCTCGGCGACGCCCTGCCCGAGTGGCGGGTGGCGATCCTCGGCACCGACATCAGCGTCGAGGCGCTCGCCACGGCCCGCGCTGCCGAGTACGGCCGCTGGGCGCTCCGGACCATGCCGCCGGAGGACCGGCTCCGCTACTTCACCCGGCTGCCGCCCGCGCCGGGCATCCGGCGCGAGGGCGGCTACGCCCTCCGGCCCGAATACCGCGGTCCGGTCCGGTTCGAGCGCGGCAACCTGCTGAGCCTCGTCGAGCCGGGGCCGCCGCAGGGCGAGCCCTTCGACCTGATCCTCTGCCGGAACGTGCTGATCTACTTCGATGCCCGGACGGTCGCCGCGGTGGTGCGCGGGCTGGGCCGCAGGCTGCGGCCGGAGGGCTGGCTGCTCCTCGGCCACGCCGAGCCGAGCCCCGCCTTCGCGAGCTTCCTCGACGCCGTCAGCCTGCCCGGGACCGTGGCCTACCGACCGCGCGCCGAGGCGCCGCCGGTCGCGCCGGCGGTCGCGCCGCCGGTCGACCTGTCCGGTGCGCCCGCGCCGGACCCCGTCCCTCCGGCGCGACAGGCGACGGAGCCGCTCCCGGCGGATCCTGGCCCGGGCCAGTCCGGGGCTGCAGAGGCTGCCGCCGCGGCCGTTCCCGCCCCGGACCCGGTCGCCGCACCCGGCACCGGTCCGGCTCCCGCAGCGTCGGAGACCCGGGAGGACCGGCCGGAAGAGGAGGACGCCGTCGACCTCGACCGGATCCGCGCGCTGGCCGATTCCGGCGAGACCGGAGCGGCCTGGCGGGCGCTGCGGGGCGCCCTCGACCGCGATCCGACCGACACCGCCCTGCGCTTCTACGAGGGTCTCCTGGCCCGCACCCTCGGACGCGACGCCGAGGCCGAGCGGGCGCTGCGGGCCGCGCTCTACCTCGACCGCGGTTTCGTGATGGCTCACTACCACCTCGGCCTGCTGCTGATCGCGCTGCGACGGCCGCACGAGGCGCTCCGCGCCCTCGACAACGCCGTCGCCTTGAGTCAAGCCCTCGGGCCGGACACGGCGCTGCCCGAGGGCGACGGCGCCTCCGCGGGCGAGATCGCGGCCAGCGCGGCCGCGGCCCGCGCCGCGCTCGGCGGCGCCGGCAGCAGGAGGTCCTGATGGGCGCAGGCCCGAGTGCACAGGGCGGCCGTCCGCGGCCGGAGCGGGACCTGCGCGCCGAGCGCGCCGCCGCCCTCGCCCGGCGCGGTTCCGCGGCGGCCGCGACCGATTCGGGCGTCGATCACCTCGTCTGCGCCTGCGGCGGCGAGCGCTACGGCGTGCCGCTGGCGGCCGTCGCCCAGGTCCTGCCGTCGCGCCCCGCCACGCCGATGCCCGGGGCGGTGCCGGCGCTGGACGGTCTGGTCGCCCTGTCCGGGCGGATCGTCGGCGTGCTCAGCCTCGCCCGGGCCCTCGGCCGGCCGGATCCCGCGTCCGGCGCCGACGCGGCGGCGGGCCACATGATCGTGCTGCGCGGCGTCCACCCCCAGCCCCTCGCCCTCGCTGTGGACCGGGTCCTGGGCATCGCCCGGGCCCCTGGCGCGGTCGCCGCGGCCGGCGCCGAGGCGGCCGATCCCGACCGCTTGGGCAACGAGGCCGCCTCGGTCTATGCCCCGGCCTCCGGGGCGGCGGGCGACGGCCGTCCCGACTTCGTCGTCATCGACCTCCCCCGCCTCCTGCGCCGCGCGCTGCCCTGACCGGGCCGTCTGCCACAACCGGAGCCATCCCCGCCCGTGTCGCTCTCGATCGGAAAACGCATCCTCCTCGGCTTCTTCGCCATCACGGTGGTGGTGGTGGCGCTCGGCCTCTACGCCCTGGAGCAGATCGGCGCGGTGCGCGACACGACCGACGCGATCGTCCGGCGGGACATGACGATCCTGCGCCAGCTCGACGATCTCGGGAACGACGCGCGCGACCTCGGTCTCCTGCGCCGCACGGCCGTGATCACGATGCTGATGCAGGTTCAGGGGCGCGCGACCCAGGCCGGCGACACCCTGGCGGCCTGGCGCCAGACCGCGGCCCAGGTCGAGAACCGGCTCGCCACGACGATCCAGCTCGCCACCCAGTACCGGACGCAGGTCGTATCCGCCGAGCGCGTCGCGGCCTGGGACCGCATCGCCGCGGCGGCGACCGCGGTCCAGGGCTCGTTCCGCGAGGTTAAGGCGCAGGGCGAGGCGCAGTTCGCCGCCATCGCCCAGCAGGACGTCGCGGCGGTCGAGGCCCGCAACGCGGAGATCGCGCGGCTGCAGGCACCCTTCCTCGAGGGGATCAAGAACCTCCGCTCGCAGCTCGACGGCGGCATGGCGCTGGGCCAGCGCGCCGCGCAGGAGGTCTACGAGCGCTCGCGCCTCTCGATCTACCTGACCCTGGCCGCCGCGGTGCTGCTGGCGGTCCTGATCACGTGGCTGATCAGCCGCGCGGTGGTGCGGCCGCTCGAGACGGTCATGGCCTTCGTCGGCCGCGTCGGCGAGGGTGACCTGTCCGGCCAGCTAGCGGCCGGCGGGCGCGACGAGATCGGCCGTCTGAGCACGACGCTGAACACGATGGTCTCGGGTCTGTCGGACCTGGCGCGGACGAACCGGGCGGCGACGGCGGACCTGAACGCGGCCGCGGCCGAGATCCGCGCCTCGGCGCAGGAGCAGGCGGCCTCGGTCGAGCAGCAGTTCGCCGCCGTGCAGGAGACCGCCGCCACGGTCGACGAGATCACCCATTCGGGGGCGCAGATCTCCAAGCGCGCCACCGAGGTGATCGCCACCGCCCAGGCCACCGCCCAGACCTCGCGCCAGGGGCTGCGCGCGGTGTCCGACACCGCCAAGGCCATGGACGCGATCCGCGAGCAGGCGGAGGCGGTGGCCGGCAACATCGTCAGCCTGTCGGAGAAGACCCAGACGATCGGCGACATCATCGAGACGGTCAA
>NZ_FOCS01000042.1:0-26823 GCF_900110155.1 Methylobacterium sp. UNC300MFChir4.1
GTCCACGGTCGCCATCAGCGCCAGGACCGCCTCCTTGCCGATCTTCGGCTCCTTGTCCTCGAGCGCCATCAGCGCCGAGCCCTTGGTGATCGGGATGTCGTCGCCCGGGAAGTCGTACTTGGAGAGCAGCTCGCGCACCTCCAGCTCGACCAGCTCCAAGAGCTCCTCGTCGTCGACCATGTCGACCTTGTTGAGGAACACCACCAGCGCCGGGACGCCGACCTGGCGGGCCAGCAGGATGTGCTCGCGGGTCTGCGGCATCGGGCCGTCGGCCGCCGACACCACCAGGATCGCGCCGTCCATCTGCGCCGCGCCCGTGATCATGTTCTTCACGTAGTCGGCGTGGCCGGGGCAGTCCACGTGCGCGTAGTGACGGTTCTGCGTCTCGTACTCCACGTGCGCCGTCGAGATCGTGATCCCGCGCGCCTTCTCCTCAGGCGCCTTGTCGATCTGGTCGTAGGCCGTGAACGTCGCCCCGCCCGTCTCGGCCAGGACCTTCGTGATCGCCGCCGTCAGAGACGTCTTGCCGTGATCGACGTGGCCGATCGTGCCAATGTTGCAGTGCGGCTTGGTGCGGGAGAACTTTTCCTTGCCCATCAGAGCCTCCTAGATTCGAATTCGCGTTGCGGAAGAAGAGATGCTTAGGCGTACTTGGCGATGACCTTGTCGGCCTCGCCGCGCGGCACCTCTTCGTAGTGATCGAACTGCATCGTGAAGTTGGCGCGGCCCTGCGAGAAGGAGCGCAGCTGGTTCACGTAGCCGAACATGTTGGCCAGCGGCACCATCGCGTTGATGACGTTGGCGTTGCCGCGCATGTCCTGACCCTGGATCTGACCGCGGCGGGCGTTCAGGTCGCCGATGACCGAGCCGGTGTACTCCTCCGGCGAGACGACCTCGACCTTCATCACCGGCTCGAGCAGGACCGAGCCGCCCTTCTGCAGCGCCTCGCGGAAGGCGGCGCGGGAGGCGATCTCGAAGGCGAGCGCCGAGGAGTCGACGTCGTGGTAGGCGCCGTCGACCAGCTCGACCTTGACGTCGACCACTGGGAAGCCGGCGAGGACGCCCGCGCCGAGGACCGAGTTGAGGCCCTTCTCGACGCCCGGGATGTACTCCTTGGGCACCGCGCCGCCGACGATCTTCGACTCGAACGAGAAGCCGGCGCCCGGCTCGTTCGGCTCGACGACGAACTTAACGCGGGCGAACTGACCGGTACCGCCGGTCTGCTTCTTGTGCGTGTAGTCGATCTCCTGCCGGCGGGTCAGCTTCTCGCGGTAGGCGACCTGCGGCTGGCCGATATTCGCGTCGACCTTGTAGGTGCGGCGCAGGATGTCGACCTTGATGTCCAGGTGGAGCTCGCCCATCCCCTTGAGGATGGTCTGGCCGGATTCCTGGTCGGTGGAGACGCGGAAGGACGGGTCCTCGGCGGCGAGCTTCGAAAGCGCGATGCCGAGCTTCTCCTGGTCGGCCTTCGACTTCGGCTCGACGGCGATCTCGATGACGGGCTCGGGGAACTCCATCTTCTCGAGGATCACGGCCTTCTGCGGGTCGCAGAGGGTGTCGCCCGTGCGGGTGTCCTTGAGGCCGGCCAGCGCGACGATGTCGCCCGCGAAGGCCTCCTTGATGTCCTCACGGTTGTTGGCGTGCATCAGGAGCATGCGGCCGACGCGCTCCTTCTTGTCGCGCGACGAGTTCAGCACGTTGGCGCCGGTCTCGACCTTGCCCGAGTACACGCGGCAGAAGGTGATCGTGCCGACGTGGGGATCGTCCATGATCTTGAAGGCGAGCATGGAGAAGGGATCCGCATCCGACGGGTGACGGACGGTCTCTTCCTCGGTCTTGAAGTCGATGCCCTTGATCTCGCCGCGATCGGCCGGGGAGGGCAGGTAATCCACGACGGCGTCGAGGAGCGGCTGCACGCCCTTGTTCTTGAACGCCGAGCCGCAGAGCACCGGGTGGAAGGCGCGCAGCTGGACAGCCTTGCGGACCAGGACGCGCATGGTGGCCTCGTCGGGCTCGTTGCCGTCGAGGTAGGCGGCCATGGCGTCGTCGTCGAGCTCGACGCAGGCCTCGACCAGCTTGGTGCGGTACTCGACGGCCTGGTCCTTGAGGTCGGCCGGGATCTCGGTCTCGTCGAAGTTGGCGCCGAGCGCCTCACCCGACCAGACGATCGCCTTCATCTTGATGAGGTCGATCACGCCCTGGAAGCTCGACTCGGCGCCGATCGGCAGCTGCAGGCAGACGGGCTTGCCGGCGACGCGGTCGATGATGTCGGCGACGCACTTGAAGAAGTCGGCGCCGATCTTGTCCATCTTGTTGACGAACACGACGCGCGGCACGTCGTACTTGTCGGCCTGACGCCACACGGTCTCGGTCTGCGGCTCGACGCCCTGGTTGCCGTCGAGCACGCAGACGGCGCCGTCGAGCACGCGGAGCGAGCGCTCCACCTCGATGGTGAAGTCGACGTGGCCGGGGGTGTCGATGATGTTCAGGCGCTTGTCGCGCCAGAAGCAGGTCGTCGCAGCCGAGGTGATCGTGATGCCACGCTCCTGCTCCTGCGCCATCCAGTCCATGGTGGCGGCGCCCTCATGGACCTCGCCGATCTTGTGGGACTTTCCGGTGTAGTAGAGAATCCGCTCGGTCGTCGTGGTCTTGCCAGCATCGATGTGGGCCATGATGCCGAAGTTGCGGTAGTCCTCGATCGCGTGCGTGCGGGGCATCGAATTGCTCCTGAGAGACGGCGGAACCGCTTACCAGCGGTAGTGCGAGAAGGCGCGGTTGGCTTCCGCCATCCGGTGCGTGTCTTCGCGCTTCTTGACGGCGTTGCCGCGGTTGTTCGCGGCGTCGAGCAGCTCGGCCGAGAGGCGCTCGACCATGGTGCGGTCGTTGCGCGAACGCGCGGCCTGGATCAGCCAGCGGATCGCGAGGGCCTGGCGGCGCTCGGTGCGGACCTCGACGGGGACTTGGTAGGTCGCGCCGCCGACGCGGCGGGAGCGGACCTCGATCATCGGGGCAACGTTGTCGAGCGCGGCGCGGAACACCTCGATCGGGTTGGCGCGGGCGCGGTTCTCGACGATGTCGAAGGCACCGTAGACGATCCGCTCGGCGGTCGACTTCTTGCCCTCGTACATGATGGAGTTCATGAACTTCGTCAGCACCACGTCCCCGTACTTCGGGTCCGGGATGATCTCACGCTTCTCGGCAGAGTGACGACGGGACATCTTCTGAGACTCTCGAACGAAAAGATCTTAAGCGCCCCGCGCAGGCCGCCTCAGCCCTCAGGCCGGCGACATCCTTGCGAGGCCGTGGAAACGCGTACCGGCGCCCGGGAAATATCCGGGCGTCCGACTTACTTCGGGCGCTTGGCGCCGTACTTCGACCGGCGCTGCTTGCGGTTCTTCACGCCCTGCGTGTCGAGCACGCCGCGCAGGATGTGGTAGCGCACACCCGGAAGATCCTTCACGCGGCCGCCGCGGATCATCACCACGGAGTGCTCCTGAAGGTTGTGACCCTCGCCCGGGATATAGCCGATCACCTCGAAACCGTTGGTGAGGCGCACCTTGGCGACCTTCCGGAGCGCCGAGTTCGGCTTCTTCGGGGTCGTCGTGTAAACGCGGGTGCAGACGCCGCGCTTCTGCGGGCAAGCGTCGAGCGCCGGAACCTTGTTGCGGCTCCGCTGGATCTTCCGCGGCTGGGCGATCAGCTGGTTGATCGTCGGCATCCTGTGCCCTCTTCCTCGGTCACCTAGTCCGAACTGCGCAGGGCAGTCCGCAAAACGAATATGCGCCGGAGGGCCTGTCACGGACCCTCGGCGCGGTGTGGGCAGAGGAGCACGCCCGAAACGAACGCGCTCGTACCTACGGATCTGACTTACAGCGTCAGGCGATTTGAACCCTCGGAGCGCTCGGGGCGATGGCGGCGGCTTCCAGGGTTGCGCCCAAGGGCCGTCGGCAGCCGATGGCCGTCCGAAGTGGCGCGCTTCTAGACGCCGTTGCGCCGCAGGTCAATGCGGTCACGGCAGAAAACTGCACCGCGGCGGAGGTTAAGGATCGGTCAAGGGCGCGCAGGGCGCCCGCGATCGGCGAGCCTTCGCGACGGCGGAGCCGAGGGACCGCTATCGCGCACGGCGCCTCGTCCCGTCAACGGAAGCCGGGGCAGGCCGGCCACGTGGCGGCGGGACTTCGGCGCAGCCTCGGGCCCTGCCCGGGCGCGGCAGGAGAATCTGCCCCGCAGCCGCCAGATCTTTCGGCGAGCGGCACCCGCCCGCGAGGAAAAAATAGAATCTTTCTCCGTTGATTTTCGTGTTCCCCAAAGATGAAATGCGCTGGCGGTCGAGATAAATCCTGCTGGCATCCTCTGATTTTGCGCCAATAGCGAAGACCAGATCGATTTATCCTCCAACGCAGAAGTCCGACGCGATTTAGACTGCTATATTCGCGATATTTGATCAGCGCTCTGCCTGTACCGGCCCCGAACCATCCGATGGAGTCACGCGTGCGCCGCCTCTTCGCCCTCGTTCTCGCGACCCTCCTGTCGGTCGGCCCCGCAACGGCCGACCGTCTGGACGACATCAGAAAGGCCGGCGTTCTCCGGGTCGCCGCCTTCGACAGCAACCCGCCGTTCGGCTTCGTCGATCCCGCGACGAAACGGATCGCCGGCCTCGACATCGACTACGCGCAGGCCATCGCCGACGCGCTCGGCGTCAAGCTGGAGATCCGGCCCACCAACCCGGCGAATCGTATCCCGCTGCTGACCTCCGGCAAGGTCGATCTGGTTCTGGCGAACTTCACCATCACGGACGAGCGGGCGAGGCAGCTCGATTTCAGCATCCCGTACTTCGCCTCCGGCCAGCAGTTCCTGGCCAAGAAGGGCACCCTGTCGTCGCCGGAGCAGCTCAATGGGCTTCGAATCGGTGCAGACAAGGGCACCACCAACGAGATCGTCCTGCGCCGCGACTTCCCGAAGGCGGTCGTGGTCGCGTTCGACGACACGCCCTTCGCATTCACGGCCCTGCGCAACGGCAATGTCCAGGCGATCACGCAGGACGGCCCGAAGCTGGTCGGGCTGCTCGCGAAGGTGCCGGACCGGCAGAACTACGAGATCCCCGCCTTCAGCATCTCCAACGACTATATCGGCGTCGGCATCCCGAAGGATGAGGCGCGGCTCCGGGACCGCGTGAACGAGACCCTGCGCGGCCTGGAGTCGAGCGGCAGGGCGGCGGCGATCTACGACCGCTGGTTCGGGCCCGCGACCGAGCAGCCGCTGCCGCGCCTGTTCCGGATCGGGGACCGTCCCTGACCGGGGCGGCACGACGACGATGGCCGCGCTGTTCGGCGATCCGCTCGCGCCGCGCTACCTCGTCTGGCTGCTGCAAGGCTTCGGGATGACCCTTACCTTGTCGGCAGCCACCTGCCTTGCCGGCACGGTGCTGGGCCTCGCGGCGTGCGGGCTGCGCGAGGCGGGCGGGCGCGCGGGGCGCGGCGTCGTGGCCGTCTCCGTCGGCATCGTCCGCAACACGCCGCTGCTGGTGCAACTCTTCGTCTGGTACTTCGCGGTGGCCGCCGCCCTGCCGCAGGGCGTGACGGCCTGGCTCAACGCGCCGCACGTCCTGGACCTGGGATTCGGGATCCTGCGCTGGCCCGCTTACGAGAGCCTCGCCGGGTTCTGCGGGCTCACGCTCTACGCGGGCGCCTACATCGCCGAGGAACTCCGCGCCGGCATCAGGGCCGTCCGGCCCGCTCAGCGGGCGGCGGCCCTGGCCCTCGGCCTCACGCCCGTCCAGGCGTTCCGCCACATCGTCCTGCCCCAGGCCCTGCGCGTCGCCTGGCTGCCGATCGTCGGCCAGTACCTCAACACGCTCAAGAACACGTCGCTGACCATGACGATCGGCCTCGCGGAGCTGTCCTACGCGTCCCGGCAGGTGGAGACCGAGACCTTCCAGACCTTCCAGGCCTTCGGCATCGCGACGCTGCTCTACGTCGGCGCGGCCGCCGCGGCGGAGACGACCGGGCAGATCCTCGAGCGCCGCGCCCGTCGACCGGGCCGGCACCGATGAATCCGTCGGTCATCATCGACAATCTCGGCTACCTGATGGTCGGGGCCTGGCCCGACGGGCCGGTCGGCGGGCTGGGCCTGACGCTGATCCTCTCCGGCCTGTCCGGCCTGGCCTCGGCCGCGCTCGGGCTCGTCCTCGGCATCGCCCTGGCCGTGAGCGCGGGCGCGGCCCGGGCAGCGCTCACCGCCGGGCTCGGCGTCCTCCGCGCCGTGCCGGTCGTGATGCTGATCTTCTGGACCTACTTCCTGCTGCCGATCCTGTTCGGCGTGTCGATCCCCGAGATCGGCACGGTCGCGGTGGCGCTGTCGCTCGTCGGAGGCGCCTACCTGTCCCACGGGGTGGCGGCGGGCATCGCGAGCGTCGGCCGTGGTCAGTGGGAGGCCGGCCTCGCGCTCGGCCTCGACCCCTGGCGCACCCTGCGCTTCGTCGTCCTCCCGCAGGCGCTGCGGGCCATGGCACCGTCCTTCGTCAACCAGTGGACCACGCTCATCAAGGACACGTCGCTCGCCTACGTGATCGGCGTACCCGAACTCGCCTTCGTGGCGGCGCAGGTGAACAACCGCGCGATGGTCTACCCGGCCGAGATCTTCCTCTTCGTCGGTGCCGTGTACGGCATCCTCTGCGCCGGTCTCGACGGGCTGGCCGCCCGGCTGACGAATACCGGCAAGGTCACGGCACATCGCACCCCGTGACGGAGCGGCCGGCCGACGCGCCCGAGCCGGCTCACGGGACACGACCGATTTACCGGGGCACACGTGCAAGGCGTACCGGATCGGGGCAGGTGCGCGCCGGCACGGTCTACGGAGAATTAAAGCGATCCATCGAATTGTCGCGCACATCGGGCGGCCAACTCGCCGCCGCAGGTTCGCGTCGAGGGTGTTGCGTATGGGTTGCGTCGCGGTCAGCAACGTCGTTCCGTTCCGGCGGCCGATTCCCGCCCAGGCCCCCGGCGAGCGGGAGGCGCGCAACCGTCGCCGCAGCGAGCAGCGCTCCCTCCTGGACGCTGTCTACGCGACTGGCAGCATGGTCGTCGCCGCGGAGGATCGCGGCCTCAAGCTCACCGCCTCGCGGCTGCAGGTCTACGGCTTCCTGGCGATCGAGGAGGTCGGCGAGGACGGCCTGATGCGGCGGCTTCGCCCGTCCGAGGCGATTCGCGCCCGGTCGGAGCGACCCTGGCGCCTGTCGAGGCCCGCGAGCGGAGCCTCGGTCACCATCCCGAGCCTCGACGGATTCCTGTTCGAGACTGCCGGCCAACCGATCTGATCGACCCCGAACGCTGCACGTCAACCGACCGGCGCGCCGAGAGGCGCGCCGGTCGTCGCACGTTCAGGGCTCGCGTTCCGCGGCCGGACGGGCGGGCACCGCAGCGATCGAGCCGCGCGGCGCCGCGGACCAGCCCCGAAGCCGGATCACCCCCCCTATGCGGCAGCGACGATTTCCCGCCGCTCCGCTTGCCATCACCCGCGGCCCGTAGTATGCGCCCGGCCTTCGCGACATTTCCGATGGGTGCTCGCACCCCGTGAACGCGGTGACCGCGCCGGTGTCTGACGACACCGCCAGCGCGGTCGAACACATGAGCCGGGGACGTCAGGTCCCCATCAGGCGTCGTCCGCCGGGCAATACCGTCCGTGTGCGGAAACCCGCCTGAAACAAGGAGTCACGCACGTGATCCAGATGCAGACGAATCTGGACGTCGCCGACAACTCGGGTGCACGCCGTGTGATGTGCATCAAGGTTCTCGGCGGGTCGAAGCGCAAGTATGCCGGCGTCGGCGACGTGATCGTCGTCTCCGTCAAGGAGGCGATCCCGCGCGGTCGCGTCAAGAAGGGCGACGTCATGAAGGCGGTCGTCGTCCGCACGGCGAAGGACGTGAAGCGCGCCGACGGTTCGGTGATCCGCTTCGACAAGAACGCCGCGGTCCTGATCAACAATCAGAAGGAGCCGATCGGCACCCGTATCTTCGGACCGGTGCCGCGCGAGCTCCGCGCCCGCAACCACATGAAGATCATCTCCCTGGCTCCGGAGGTGCTGTAATGGCCGCCAAGATCAAGAAGGGCGACAAGGTCGTCGTGCTCACCGGCCGCGATTCGGGCCGGTCGGGCGAGGTGATCCAGGTTCTGCCGAAGGAAGGCCGGGCCTTCGTGCGCGGCATCAACCTGGTGAAGAAGCACCAGAAGCAGACCCAGAACCAGGAAGGCGGCATCATCTCCAAGGAGGCCGCCATCCAGCTCTCGAACATCGCGGTCGCGGATGCCAACGGCAAGCCGACCCGCGTGGGTTTCCGCATCCTCGAAGACGGGCGCAAGGTCCGGTTCGCCAAGACCACGGGGGATCAGATCGATGGCTGAGGCCGACAAGAACGCCTACACCCCGCGCCTGCGCAAGCACTACGACGAGGTGGTTCGCCAGAAGCTGATCGAAGAGTTCGGCTACAAGAACCCCATGGAAGTGCCGCAGATCACGAAGATCGTGATCAACATGGGCGTCGGCGAGTCCACCGCGGACTCGAAGAAGGCCTCGGTGGCGGCGGGCGACCTCGCCCTGATCGCCGGCCAGAAGCCGGTCATCACCAAGGCCCGCAAGGCCATCGCGACCTTCAAGGTCCGCGAGGGCATGCCGATCGGCTGCAAGGTGACCCTGCGCAAGCAGCGCATGTACGAGTTCATGGACCGGCTGATCACCATCGCGCTGCCGCGCGTGCGTGACTTCCGCGGCCTGAACCCGCGCTCGTTCGACGGCCGCGGCAACTACGCCCTGGGTCTCAAGGAGCACCTCGTGTTCCCGGAGATCTCCTACGACAAGGCCGAGCAGATGTGGGGCATGGACATCGTCGTGGCGACCACCGCCAAGACCGATGCCGAGGCCAAGGCGCTGCTCGCCGCCTTCAAGTTCCCGTTCCGGCAGTGAGGCCCTCGGGTCTCAGACGCGGACACCGGAGATAGACGACATGTCGAAGAAAAGCTCAGTCGAGAAGAATGAGGCCCGCAAGGCGCTGGTGAAGCGCTTCGCGGCCAAGCGGAAGGCGCTCCTCGAGATCGCCAACAACGACGCCCTCGAGATGGAGGAGCGCTTCGAGGCGCGCCTCAAGCTCGCGGAACTGCCGCGCAACTCGTCGGCCACGCGCATCCGCAACCGTTGCGGCATGACCGGCCGTCCGCGCGCCTACTACCGCAAGATGGGCATCTCGCGCGTGGCGCTGCGCGAGCTTGGCAACCGGGGCCTGATCCCCGGCCTGGTCAAGTCGAGCTGGTAAGGAGGTCCCCATGGTCAACGATCCCGTGGGCGACATGCTCACCCGCATCCGCAACGGCCAGCTGCGCCGTCGCAACGTCGTCCAGACGCCCGGCTCGCGCCTGCGCGCCAGCGTCCTCGACGTCCTGAAGTCCGAGGGCTACATCCGCGACTACGCGGCGACCGACCTCGGCAACGGCCGCACCGAGTTCGCCATCGAGCTCAAGTACTACGACGGGCGCCCCGTGATCCGCGAGATCAAGCGCGTCTCGAAGCCGGGCCGCCGGGTCTACTCGTCGGTCGGCGATCTGCCGCACGTGGCCGACGGCCTCGGCGTCACCATCGTCTCCACCCCGCAGGGCGTCATGGCCGACCACGAGGCGCGCGAGCGCAACGTCGGCGGTGAAGTGCTCTGCACCGTGTTCTGATCGGGACGGAGGAGGTTATCCCATGTCTCGCGTAGGCAAGAAGCCGGTCCCCGTACCGGCCGGCGTTACCGCCACGGTCACCGGTCAGACGGTGAAGATGAAGGGTTCGAAGGGCGAGCTGTCGTTCGTCGTTCCGTCGCTCGTCAACGTGGCGATGAAGGACGGCGCCATCGAGGTGCAGCCCGTCAACCAGTCCAAGCCGGCGCGCTCCCTGTGGGGCACGTCGCGGGCGCAGATCGCCAACATCGCCGAGGGTGTTTCGAAGGGCTTCGAGAAGAAGCTCGAGATCACCGGCGTCGGCTATCGCGCCGCGATGGCCGGCAAGGCGCTCAAGCTGTCGCTCGGCTACAGCCACGACATCGAGTACGCGATCCCGGCCGGGATCACGATCGTTACCCCGAAGCCCACCGAGATCACGATCTCCGGGATCAACCGCCAGCAGGTCGGTCAGGTCGCCGCCGAGATCCGCGACTACCGCGGACCCGAGCCCTACAAGGGCAAGGGCGTGAAGTACGCGGGCGAGTTCATCTTCCGCAAGGAAGGCAAGAAGAAGTAAGGAGGGCATCATGTCTCGCAAGCTCGAAGCCCTCGATCGTCGCAAGGCGCGCGTCCGCCGCGCGCTGCGGGCCGCCGCCAACGGCCGCCCGCGGCTCTCGGTGTTCCGCTCGTCGAAGCAGATCTACGTGCAGGTCATCGACGACGTCGCCGGCAAGACGCTGGCCTCGGCCTCGTCGATCGACAAGGCGCTCAAGGGCGAACTGAAGACCGGCGCCGATGTCGCCGCCGCCAAGGCGGTGGGCAAGCTGGTCGCCGAGCGCGCCAAAGCCGCGGGCGTCACGAAGGTGATCTTCGACCGCTCCGGCTACATCTACCACGGCCGCGTCGCCGCCGTGGCCGAAGCCGCCCGCGAGGGTGGCCTGGAGTTCTAAGTCACGACGGCGGGCCGGGCGGATCCTCTTCGCCCGGCATATCCGAAACCCGATCGAGCGAGCGGCTCCGCCGGCCGCGTCAGTGAGATGGACAGGTAGACAACATGGCACGTGAACGTGAGGGCGGGGGCCGCGGCCGCCGCGAGGATCGCGAGGAGCGCGACAGCGAGTTCGTGGACAAGCTTGTCCACATCAACCGCGTCGCCAAGGTGGTCAAGGGCGGCCGTCGCTTCGGCTTCGCGGCCCTCGTCGTCGTCGGCGACCAGAAGGGCCGCGTCGGCTTCGGCCACGGCAAGGCCCGCGAGGTGCCGGAGGCCATCCGCAAGGCGACCGAGGCCGCCAAGCGCGGTCTGATCCGCGTCTCCCTTCGCGAGGGCCGGACCCTGCACCACGACGTCAACGGCCGCCACGGCGCCGGCAAGGTGATCCTCCGCGCGGCCCCGCAGGGCACCGGCATCATCGCCGGCGGCCCGATGCGCGCCGTGTTCGAGACGCTCGGCATGCAGGACGTCGTCGCCAAGTCGCTGGGTTCGTCGAACCCCTACAACCTCGTGCGCGCCACCTTCGAGGCGCTCAAGAACGAGGATAGCCCGCGCTCCGTGGCGGCCCGCCGCGGCATCAAGGTGTCGACGCTGCAGTCACGTCGCCGCGATGCCGATCCGGCCGACCAGTCCGAAGCCGCGGTCGCGTAAGGGAGGGTCCGATGGCACAGAAGACCGTCCGCATCGAGCAGATCGGCTCGCCGATCCGCCGCGAGGCCAGCCAGCGCCAGACGCTGATCGGCCTCAAGCTGAACAAGCTCCACCGCGTGGCCGAGCTGGAGGACACCCCCTCCGTGCGCGGCATGATCCGCAAGGTTGCGCACCTCGTGCGCGTCCACGGCGACGTGGCGTGAGGAGGTCCCGATGAAGCTCAACCAGATCAGCGACAATCCCGGCGCCACCAAGGACCGGATGCGCGTGGGCCGGGGCATCGGCTCCGGCAAAGGCAAGACCGCGGGCCGCGGCGTGAAGGGTCAGAAGGCCCGGACCGGCGTGTCCATCAAGGGCTTCGAGGGCGGTCAGATGCCGCTGCATCGTCGCCTGCCGAAGCGCGGCTTCAACAACCTGTACGCCCAGGACCTGAACGAGGTGAACCTCGGCCGGATCCAGGAGGCCGTCGACGCAGGCAAGCTCGACAAGGCCGCCACCGTCACGGTGGAGAGCCTGGTCGCCGCCGGCATCATCGCCCGTCCGCGCGACGGCGTGAAGCTGCTCGGCGTCGGCGAGCTCACCGCGAAGCTCAGCTTCGAGGTCACCCGCGCCTCCAAGTCCGCCGTCGAGGCGGTCGAGAAGGCCGGCGGCTCGGTCAGCACCGTCTACGCCCAGGGTGCCTCCACCCGCGGCGGCAGCGAGGCGGCCACGGCCTGACGGACGCTACGGGGCGACCGCGGGACCCGTTGCACGGGCTCCGCGCACCCTTTAAGCCGATCCTTCGAGCGGCGGCCCTGCGACCACGCGGGCCGCCGTTTTCATTTCATCCGGGCGCCGGTCGCCCGGCGACACTTCCAGGACGCGACGCTTATGGCCTCAGCCGCCGAGCAGCTTGCCGCCAATCTCAATTTCGGTGCGATCGCGAAGGCCGATGAGCTGAAGAAGCGCATCTGGTTCACGCTCGGCGCCCTCGTGGTGTTCCGGCTGGGCACGTACATCCCGATTCCCGGCATCGATCCGGAGCAGTTCGCCCGGAACTTCCAGCAGCAGGCGGGCGGCGTGCTGGGCCTGTTCAACATGTTCTCGGGCGGCGCCGTGGAGCGCATGGCGATCTTCGCCCTGAACATCATGCCCTACATCTCGGCCTCGATCATCGTGCAGCTCCTGACCTCGGTGATCCCGAGCCTGGAAGCGCTCAAGAAGGAGGGCGAGTCGGGCCGCAAGGTCATCAACCAGTACACCCGCTACCTGACGGTGGTGCTGGCGCTGGTTCAGTCCTGGGGCATCGCCATCGGCCTCCAGGGCTCCTCGGCCGCCATCGATCCGGGGCCGTTCTTCCTGGCCTCGACGGTGATCACCCTGACGGGCGGAACCCTGTTCCTGATGTGGCTCGGCGAGCAGATCACCTCGCGCGGCATCGGCAACGGCTCGTCGCTAATCATCTTCGCCGGCATCGTGGCCCACCTGCCGGTGGCGATCGCGGGCGCGCTCGAGCTCGGCCGCACCGGCGCCCTGTCCCCGGCGATCATCCTGGGCGTCGGCGTCGCCGCCGTCGCGCTCGTCTACTTCATCGTGTTCATGGAGCGCGCCCAGCGCCGGCTCCTGATCAACTACCCGAAGCGCCAGGTCGGCAACCGTATGTACGAAGGTCAGACCTCGTTCCTGCCGCTCAAGCTCAACACCTCGGGCGTGATCCCGCCGATCTTCGCCTCGTCGCTGCTGCTGCTGCCGGCCACCGCCGCGAGCTTCTCGGCCAACGGCGGCGCCACCGGCTGGCTCGGCACGGTCACTGCCTATCTCGGCCACGGCACGCCGCTGTTCATGGTGCTCTACGCGGCGCTGATCATCTTCTTCACGTTCTTCTACACCGCGGTGGTCTTCAATCCGCAGGAGACGGCCGACAACCTGAAGAAGCATGGCGGCTTCATCCCAGGTATTCGCCCGGGCGAGCGCACCGCGGCCTTCATCGACAAGGTGCTGACCCGCATCACGGTGATCGGTGCGTTGTACCTGACCCTCGTGTGCCTCTGCCCGGAGATCCTGTCGTCCTACGCCGCGGCCAGCCTCGGCTTCGGCGGCACGTCCCTGCTCATCGTGGTCTCGGTCACGATGGACACGGTGGCGCAGGTCCACGGTCACCTGATGGCCCATCAATACGAGGGCCTCGTGAAGAAGGCCAAGCTGCGTGGCGCGTCGACCACGCAACGGCGGCGCTGAGCCTGCTACAGAGGCGGCCGGACCCCGAGGACGCTCCCGCCTCTGGCCCAAAGGTCTGGATGCCTCACCGGCCCGGACCGGCTAGAAAACCCCGAACCCGGCGATGCCAGGGAGGCTTCGCCACCACGGCTTGTGCCCACTGAGAGAGTGGGCCGAACGAGGACAACGCCATGCGCATCATTCTGCTCGGGCCGCCCGGTGCGGGGAAGGGGACGCAATCCGAGCGGATCGTACAGCGCTTCGGCATCCCGCAGCTGTCGACGGGGGACATGCTGCGCGCCGCGGTGGCCGCCGGCACGCCGGTCGGCCTCGAGGCCAAGGCGGTGATGGAATCCGGTGGTCTCGTCTCCGACCGGATCGTGGTCGGCATCGTCGCCGACCGGATCGAGGAGCCGGACGCCCGCCGCGGCTTCATCCTCGACGGCTTCCCGCGCACGGTCGCGCAGGCGGAAGCGCTCAGCGAGATGCTGGCGAGCAAGGGCTTGAGCCTCTCCGCCGTCATCGAGCTGAAGGTCGACGAGAACGCCCTGGTCGGCCGCATCGAGAAGCGCGCCGCCGAGACCCTGGCCCGCGGCCAGGCCGTGCGGAAGGACGACACCCCCGAGGTGTTCAAGCAGCGGCTCGAGGCATACCGCGCCCAGACGGCGCCCCTCTCCGCCTATTACGCGCAGAAGGGCATGCTGGAGACCATCGACGGCATGCAGCCGATCGACAAGGTCACGGCCGACCTGATGGCGACACTGGAGCCGCACGAGGAGCGCGTCGCCTCCTGAGGGCGATCGCGGCGCGCTGACCGACCGTTTCGGCGCGCCCGTGAACCCGGCGGTGTCCCTGGGGGTTATGGGGCGGGTCCACGATCGGAAACGCCATGACCGTCCGCCTCCTCGCCACCGCCTCCCTCCTGCTCGCGGTGGCCCTCCCGCCGCTGCCGGCCTTCGCGCAGAGTCCGGCCCAGTCCTTCGTTTACGGCCAGAAGCGGTTCCGCAACGCCTGCCGGCCGCCGCTGAAGTATCTGGCGGGGACTTGCGCCCGCCGCTGCCCGGCGGGCTACCAGGACATGGGCCGCACTTGCCGGCTGCGGAATCAGGGCTTTCGCTGAGGCGCGGGCGGCCGCCCGCCGGGGGCGTGGCTCAGATCCGGCCCTCCCTGCGGAGGCTGCCGAAGAAATTGACGACGTCCATCTGGAGCGACCGGTGGCCGAACAGGCGCAACGGGTAGCCCTCCGCGGTGCCGTCGCGCAGCTCGATCATCGCCGTCATCGTGTTGTAGCGGAACACCATGCGGCGACCGGCGAAGGTCGCCCAGAGCAGGGGCGGACCACCATCCGCGTCCTGCAGCGCGACCGAGCCAGGCTCCGCCTCGGCGAGAACGCCGCCGATCACCGCCAGCGTCACCGGCATGACCTCCTCCAGGGTCTCCTCGGCGGCGCGCAGCACCGAATCGGCGAAGGCCCGCAGGGTCGCGCCGTCGCTCGTCAGAACCGCCATCTTCGCTCCTCGACCAGATCCCAGGGCGCCGCGACGCGCGCGTGACGGGGCGAGGCCGTGCCGACCCGTCGTTGACAACGGGCCGCCCGCGCGCTAGCAGGCCCTCCTTCGTCCAACCGAACGATGGTCCGAGGTGCCCTGTCCAGGGCCGCCCGCGGGCCGCGTCGTCGTTTCACGTGCGCAGGGGCCGGCCTCCACCGGACGCGCGCGACACCGGCCCGGATCCCCGGGTCCCACATGGAGAGTGATCGTGGCCCGTATCGCAGGCGTCAACATCCCGACCAACAAGCGCGTCGTCATCGCGCTCCAGTACATCCACGGCATCGGGGCCAAGAAGGCCGAGGAAATCACCCAGAAGGTGAACATCCCCGCCGAGCGTCGCGTCAACCAGCTGACCGACGCCGAGGTTCTGTCGATCCGCGAGACGATCGATCGCGACTATCTCGTCGAGGGCGACCTGCGCCGCGAAGTCTCGATGAACATCAAGCGCCTGATGGATCTCGGCGCCTATCGCGGTCTGCGTCACCGCAAGCAGCTGCCGGTCCGCGGCCAGCGCACCCACACCAACGCCCGCACCCGCAAGGGCAAGGCGAAGCCGATCGCCGGCAAGAAGAAGTAAGTTTTTGGAACTGGGAGGCCGTGCTCCGCTCGGCCTCCTTCCCGTCGCGTCAGGTATCCCGCAACGGGTCCGGCGCCGGCTCGACCGCCCCGCACGGGTGCTCCGGCCAAGTCCCAAAAAGAATCCCGAGCGCCTGGTGTTACGGGCGTGCCTGAAGGAAGAGTGAGACCAGAATGGCTAAGGAACCGCAACGCGTCCGCCGCCGCGAGCGCAAGAACATCGTGTCGGGCGTCGCCCACGTGAACGCCTCGTTCAACAACACGATGATCACCATCACGGACGCGCAGGGCAACACGATCTCGTGGTCGTCCGCCGGTGCGATGGGCTTCAAGGGCTCGCGCAAGTCGACCCCGTACGCCGCCCAGGTCGCCGCCGAGGATGCTGGCCGCAAGGCCGCCGAGCACGGCATGCGCACCCTCGAGGTCGAGGTGTCCGGTCCGGGTTCGGGCCGCGAGTCGGCGCTCCGCGCCCTGCAGGCCGCGGGCTTCACGGTGACCTCGATCCGCGACGTCACCTCGATCCCGCACAACGGCTGCCGGCCGCGCAAGCGCCGCCGCGTCTGATCGAAGCCTGCGAAGCCTTTTGACGGAGAAGCTCATGACGGGATCGAAGCCGCTTCCGGGCGTGCTGCGTTGGAACCTCGGCGACCTCACGGTCACCGCGCTCAACGACGGCTGGTTTCAGGCCAGCCTCGATCTCGTCACGGGCATCTCCAAGGAGGAGGCTGGGCGGCTCCAGGTGGCGGGCTTCCGCACCGAGCAACCCAAGATCACGCTGAACGCCTTCCTGATCACGGGCCCCGGCCTCAAGCCGACCCTGATCGACACGGGCTACGGCGATCTCGCGCCGGCGCCGACCCTCGGCCGGGCCGGGGCGGCGCTCGCGTCGACCGGCGTCGCGCCGGAGGAGATCGGCACGGTGCTGGTCAGTCACCTGCACCCCGACCATGTCGGCGGTCTCGTGAAGGACGGCGCGGCGCGCTACTCGAACGCCGAGATCGTGCTGCACGCCGACGAGGCGGCGCACTGGCTTCCGGACGAGGCCCTGGCCAAGGCGCCGGAGGCCGCGAAGCCCTACTTCGAGGGCGCCCGCAAGTCCCTGGCTCCCTACGCCGGCAAGGTGCGCGAGCATCGCGGCGGCGAGGTCCTTCCGGGGATCACGGCGGTCCATCTGCCCGGCCACACGCCGGGCCATTGCGGTTTCCGCATCGTCTCCGGTGGACAGGCGCTGATGATGTGGACCGACGTGGTGCACCTGCCGGCGATCCAGTTCAAGAACCCGGAGGCCGGCGTCGGCTTCGACGTCGACGGCGACCAAGCGCGGGAGACGCGCAAGCGGATCCTGGACGAGGTGGCCCGCGAGCGCACGCTCATCGCCGGCGGCCATCTCGAATTCCCGGCGCTCGGCTACGTGGATCGGGATGGAGCTGGCTACAGCTTCGTGCCGGTGCTGTGGGTCGGCGGCGAGTAACGGCGGATACGGATTTCAGGGACCGTTCGGGGCGCCAGGGGGCGGCACCGAGTGGCCGAAGCGCGGGGACGGGCGTCGCGGATCCCGGGCAAGGACGAGAGGTAGGATCGTGGTCATTCAGAAGAATTGGCAGGAACTGATCAAGCCGAACAAGCTGCAGGTCACGACCGGCGACGACCCGAAGCGGGTCGCCACGGTCGTCGCCGAGCCGCTCGAGCGCGGCTTCGGCACGACGCTGGGCAACGCCCTGCGCCGCGTGCTCCTGTCGTCGCTCCAGGGCGCCGCCGTGACCTCGGTGCAGATCGACGGCGTGCTGCACGAGTTCTCGTCGATCCCGGGCGTGCGCGAGGACGTCACCGACATCGTCCTCAACATCAAGACCATCGCGATCCGCTCGCAGACCGACGCGCCCAAGCGCATGACCCTGCGCAAGACCGGCCCGGGCCTCGTCACCGCCGGTGACATCGGCACGGTCGGCGACATCCAGATCCTGAACCCCGACCTCGTGATCTGCACCCTCGACGACGGCGCCGAGATCCGCATGGAGTTCACGGTCGCCACCGGCAAGGGCTACGTCCCGGCCGAGCGCAACCGTCCCGAGGACGCGCCGATCGGCCTGATCCCGGTCGACTCGCTGTTCTCGCCGGTCACCAAGGTCAGCTACCGCGTCGAGACGACCCGCGAGGGCCAGGATCTCGACAAGGACAAGCTGACCATGACGGTCGAGACCAACGGTGCGGTCTCGCCGGAGGACGCGCTCGCCTACGCGGCGCGCATCATCCAGGACCAGCTGCAGGTCTTCGTGAACTTCGAGGATCCGCGCAAGGAAGAGGCCGCGCCGCTCGCGCCGCAGCTGCCCTTCAACCCGGCGCTGCTCAAGAAGGTCGACGAGCTGGAGCTGTCGGTCCGCTCGGCGAACTGCCTGAAGAACGACAACATCGTCTACATCGGCGACCTCATCCAGAAGTCCGAGGGCGAGATGCTGCGGACCCCGAACTTCGGCCGCAAGTCGCTCAACGAGATCAAGGAAGTGCTCGCCGGCATGGGTCTGCATCTCGGCATGGACATCCCCGGCTGGCCGCCGGAGAACATCGAGGATCTCGCCAAGCGCTTCGAGGAACACTACTGAGCGGCGAAGCCGCCTCGGGCTGAACCGGGCGGCGCCGCACCGCGCCGCCGGTTCGGCCCATCCAGGCCCGGGACCCGCGGCGACGACGCCACGTCCCGAACGAATCCCGCCGCGGGGTTACGCGGACATCAACCGCCCCGTTCCCGGGGCACCCGGCCGTACCGTGGCACGGCGGCCGAGACGAGAAGGAAGCCAGCACCATGCGTCACGCCTACCGCGGCCGCCGTTTCAACCGCACCGCCGAGCATCGCAAGGCGATGTTCGCCAACATGTCCGCCGCGCTGATCAAGCACGAGCAGATCATCACCACCCTGCCGAAGGCGAAGGACCTGCGTCCGGTCGTCGAGAAGCTGATCACGCTGGGCCGCATCGACAGCGTCCACACCCGCCGCCTCGCCATGGCGCAGCTCCGCGACGCCGACATGGTCAAGAAGCTCTTCACCGTGCTCGGCCCGCGCTACAAGGGCCGTCCGGGCGGCTACTGCCGGATCATGAAGGCGGGCTTCCGCCAGGGCGACAACGCCCCGCTCGCGGTGATCGAGTTCGTCGACCGCGACGTCGAGGCCCGCGGCAAGGATTCCGGTCCGAGCCAGGTCTCCGAAGCCGCCTGATCGGCACGGAGCGCCCCGTCGCTCCTATTCTTTGAGAAGCCGTCCCGGACCCTCCGGGGCGGCTTCTCGCGTTTCGGCTCCTCGCCGCGATCGCCATGACGACGCGCGAACAACAAAAAAACCCGCCGGCTCGCGCCGACGGGTCTGAAGCAGGGTCCACGTCTCGGATGGTCGCGGGAGCTCGCCCTGGCGGCCCGTCTCAGACAGGCCGGGAACTCGACCGCGCCGCGCTCCGAAAACCCCTATCCCTGCCGGGACTCGTCCGGTGGACCGTCCTGGTCGAGATCGTTGTCACGCCTGCGGCGCGGGAAGATGCCGTGATTGCTCATGGTCCACCTCCTCTTCGTAACCCGGGGCCTGCGGGCCCCACGAGGAGAGAATGAGCCGGCAATCGATTGGTTGCAAGCCCCCGTCAGCCGACGGGTCCGGCTCCGCCGTCGAGCAGCGTGGCGACCCGGGCCGCGAGGTCCGCGGAGCGGAACGGCTTCGTGAGCACCGGCAGGTCGTCGGGGATCTGCATCGCCTCGGCATGTCCGGTGAGGATCAGGACCGGCAGGCGCGGATCGCGCTCGCGGATCTCGGCGGCCAGCTCGATGCCGCTCATGCCGGGCATGGCGAGGTCGGCGACGACGATGTCGTAGCGGTCGGCCTCGAGGAGCCGGAGCGCGGCCTCGCCGTCGCCGGCTTCCGTGGTGCTGTGGCCGAAGCCGGTGAGGAACGAGGCCGTCACGTGGCGCACCTGCGAATCGTCGTCGACGATCAGGACGCGGGCCCGCCGGCCGGCGACCGGGACGGTGCCGGCGGTCTCGGGCGCCTGCTCGGGCGCCTGATCGGCGAAGGGGAGGGCGAGCTCCACGCGGGTGCCCCGACCGACCACGCTGTCGATCGCCAGCCGGCCCTTGGATTGCTGCGCGAGGCCGAACACCATGGCGAGGCCGAGCCCGGTGCCCTGGCCGACGGCCTTGGTGGTGAAGAACGGCTCGCAGACCCGGCGCAGGATCTCCTCCGGGATGCCGGTGCCCTCGTCGGTGACGCTGATGCCGAGATAGGTGCCGTCGGCGATCTCGGGATCGCCGCTGATCGCGAGCCGGCGCGTCGCGACCGTGATCGCCCCCCCGTCCGGCATGGCGTCGCGGGCGTTGATGCAGAGGTTGAGCACGGCGAGCTCGAGCTGATCCGGATCGACCTGGACCGCCGGCAGGCCGTCCGCGAGGTCGGTCCGGACCGTCACGAGGCCGCCGAGGCTGCGTCCGAACAGATCGCTCATCCCGGAGATCAGGGTGTTCACATCGACGGCGCGCGCCTGGAGGTCGTGGGCGCGGCTGAAGCTCAGGAGGCGCTTGGTCAGGGACGCCCCGCGCTCGGCGGCGCCGCGGGCGTTCTCGATCAGGCGCTGGACCCGCGGCTGGTCGGCGACCTTCGGGCCGGCGAGCTCGAGGCTGCCGAGGATCGCGGTCAGCAGGTTGTTGAAATCGTGCGCGATGCCGCCCGCGAGGGTGCCCAGCGCCTGCATCTTGTCCGACTGGCGCAGGCGCGCCTCCAGGGTCCGCTGCTCGGTCACGTCGCGCTCGATCGTCGCGAGGTGGCTGATCGCCCCGCCCGCGTCGCGGATCGGCACCCGCGTCACGTGGCTCCACTGCTCGGCTCCGGTCGGGCCGTCGCTGATCAGGCTCTCGGCCACCGCCCCGGACCGGATCGCGGCCGCGTCCGCCGCCGTCACGGCCTCGGCCTTCGGGCCGAGGAGGTCGGCCTCGCGCCGCCCGAGGCTGGCGGCGACGTCGTGGCCGAGGAGGGCGGCCTTGCGGCCGTTCAGCCGGACGAAGCGGCCCTCCGCGTCCTTGAAGCTGATCGCGTCCTGGGCGTGGTCGAGGAGGCCGCGCAGGAGAGCCCGCTCGGTGGCGAGGTCCCGGCCGAGGCGGTGGCGCTCGAAGGCCTGCCGGACGGTGGAGCGGAGCAGGCCCGCGTCCCAGGGCTTGGTGACGTAGCCGACGATGCCGCCGCGGTTGAGGGCGGCGATCACCGCGGTGATGTCGGCGTAGCCGGTCAGCAGGATCGCCTGCGCGTCGTGGAAGCTGCGGGCCTCGGCGAGGAGCGCGTCGCCGGTGAGGCCCGGCATCCGCTGGTCCGAGAGCACGACGGCGATGTCGGGCTCGGCGCGCAGGATCTCCAGCGCCTCGGCCGGGCGCGAGGTCGTCAGAACCCGGTAGGAATCCTCGAACAGATCCTCCAGGGCGATCAGGATGTCCGGCTCGTCGTCGACGGCCAGGATCGTCCCTACACCTGCCGTACCGTCACTCATGCACTGGCCGCCTGCCGCGGAATCCCGATCACGAAGCAGGCTCCCCCACCCGGGGCCGTCTCCACGGTGAGCGAGCCGCTATGCGCTTGAACGACGCTGTAGGCAATCGCAAGACCCAGGCCCGTGCCGGATCCGACCGGTTTCGTCGTGAAGAACGGCTCGAAGATCTTCTCACGCAGCGTATCCGGGATGCCAGGCCCGGTATCGCTGATGCGAATCTCGTCGAGTTCGGGGTTCGACTGGGTCGTGATCCGGATCGTGCCGCCCTCCGGCATGGCGTCGGCGGCGTTGCCCAGGATGTTCATCACCACCTGGTTGAGCAGCGCCGGGGTGCAGTGGATCTCGGCGCGGCCCGCGAAGCTGCGCTCCACCGCGATGCGCTCGCCGAGCTTGTGCTGGATCAGCGCGAGCACCGTCTCGATCGCCTCCGGCACGTTGACCAGGGCGCGCTCGCCCTCGTCGAGGCGCGAGAACTTCCGGAGGTTCAGCACCAGATCCTGGATGCGGGTCAGCCCCATCCGCATCGAGCCGACCCGCTGCCGGGCCTTGTCGATGGCGCGGGTGGCGGCCTCCGGAGCGGCGCCCGGCAACTCGCCGAGCAGGCGCTCGACGGTGCCCTGGTGGGCCAGGATGAAGGCCAGGGGATTGTTGATCTCGTGGGCGATCCCCGCCACCAGCTCGCCGAGCGAGGCCATCTTGGCGGCCTGGACGAGCTTGGACTGCGCCTCGGTGAGCTGGCGGTTGGCGTCGGCGAGGTCGCGGTTGGCCCGCTCCAGGGCGTCGGCGAGGCCCGCTCGGGCCTCGGCCGCGTCGGCCTCCGCGCGGGCGCGCTCCACCGCCCGCTCGCGCTCGCCGAACTGGCCGGCGATGCGCCGGTCGTCCTCCTCCAGGAGCCGCCGCCGCACGAAGCCGCGGACCCGCAGGGCCAGGACCTCGGCGTCGGTCTTCGAGACCACGTCGTCGGCGCCGGCCGCGTAGGCTTCGACGAGGAAGTCCTTGGCGGGATCGCTGCCGGCGATGCCGACGAGGTGGAAGCCCGCGCCGGCCGCCTGTCCCGAGCGCCGCTGGCTGATCGCCCGGCACAGGGCGAGGCCGTCATAGGCGTGCCCCAGGAGATCGACCGTCACGCAGTCGAAGGCCTCGTCGCCGGCGGCCGCGTCCAGGGCGGCCAGGGCTGCCTCCGGCCCGTCGACGCTCGCCACGTGGTGGCCGTCCTGGCCCATCACGCCGGCGAGGAAGGTCCGGTAGGTGGCGCTGCCGTCGATCACCAGGACCCGCCCGCGCCGGAACGCGGCGGCGCCCGGTCCCTCACCGTCGGTCGTCGGCCGGCGCTCGCGCAGCAGGGCGCGGATGCGCAGGATCATCAGGTCGCGGTCGGCGGATTTCGGCAGGTAGGCGTCGGCGCCGCTCTCCAGACCCTGACGCTCGCCGCCGCTGCCGCCGGTCAGCATCAGGACCGGCAGGGCCCGGGTGCGCAGCGACAGGCGCATCTGCCGGATCAGCTCGTCGCCGTTCATGCCCGGCAGATGGTAATCGGCCACCACGAGGTCGGGCTGGCTGCGGTTGAGATGATCGAGGGCGGTCTCGGCGGAGGCGCAGCGCTCCACCGCGAAGCCGTGCGCCTCCAGCAGCAGGCGCAGTTCCAGGGCCTGCGTCTCCGAATCCTCCACCAGAAGGATCCGGGCCGGCACCTCCGCCGGGCCGGCCTCGCTCACGGCCGCGCTCCCGCATCCACGAGACGCAGGACGTGGTCGGCGACGCGGTCGAGGGGCAGGACGGCGCGGGCGGCCCCGAGCCGCACGGCCGCCGCCGGCATGCCGTAGACCACGGCGGTGCTCTCGTGCTCGGCCACGGTCTGGGCGCCGGCCCGGTGCATGTCGGCGAGGCCCAGGGCCCCGTCCTCGCCCATGCCGGTCAGCAGCACGCCGATGCCGGAGGGTCCGGACTGCCGGGCCATGGACCGGAACAGCACGGTGGCGGCCGGGCGCTGGCCGGAGACCGGCGCGGAATCGATCACCCGCAGGATCCGGCCGGAGCCGATCTCCAGGTGGCGGTCGCCCGGGGCCACGTAGACCCGGCCGGGTTCGGCGCGCTCGCCGTCCTGGGCGAGGGAGACCGGGAGGGCGACGACGCTGTCGAGCCAGCTGGCGAACCCGTCCATGAAGGCCGCGCCCATGTGCTGGACGACCAGGACCGGCAGCGGGAAGTCCTTGGGCAGGGCGCCGATCACCCGCGCCAGCGCCGGGGGACCGCCCGTCGAGGCGGCGATGCCCAGGAGGCTCGGGGCCTGCCCGGACAGGTCGGCCAGCGGCGCCTGGGGCGCGACGGCGGAGCGGCCGGCCCACTCGGTGCCGATCGGCCGGCGGCGGATGACCGGAACCTGGGCCATGATCCGCAGCTGCGTGCAGATCTCGCCGGCCACGCCCTCGTAGCCGGCATGGGTCGTGGCCACGGGCTTCTCGACGACCGACAGGGCCCCGGCCCGGAGCGCGTTCATCGAGATGCGCAGCGAGTTATCCTCGACCGAATCCGCCACCACGACGATCGGGGTCGGGTGCTCGGCCATGATCCGGCGGGTCGTCTCCAGCCCGTCGATCCCCGGCAGGCGGATGTCCATCGAGATCACGTCCGGCCGCACGGTCCGGAGCTTGTCGAGGGCCTCCTCGCCGGAGGCGACCGCGGCCACGAGCTCGAGGCGGGGATCGCGGGAGACGATGTGGCGCAGCAGCTCGCGCACCACGAGGCTGTCCTCCACGAGCATCACACGGACGGGGGTCATAGGAGCTGCCCGATCGTATCCAGCAGCTGGCGCTGGTCGAACTTCTGCTTGGTCAGGTAGGCGTCGGCGCCGAGATCCAGGCCCCGGGCGACGTCGGCGGCATCCCCGCGGGAGGTCATCAGGATCGCCGGGAGCCGGGCGAAGCGCTCGTCGGCCCGCAGGGCCTTCAGGAGGCCGAACCCGTCGAGGCGCGGCATCTCCACGTCGGCGAGCACCAGGTTCACGGGCTCGATCTCGGCGCGCAGCCGGTCGAGGGCGTCCTGCCCGTCGACGCAGACGACCACGCGGTAGCCGGCGGCTTCCAAGATTCCCTTCTCCAGAGTCCGGGTGGTGATCGAATCGTCGACGACCAGGATGGTCGCGCGCGCGGACGCGGCCGCCGCGGCGTGAGTCGTCGAACGTGGAGCCGGCGCCATCGTTCCGAGCGCGCCGCCCGTTGTCCCGGCCTGGGCGCGCGAAGCGAGCCCCTCGGGGTCGAGGACCAGCACCGGCACGTCCCCGTGCAGCACCGCCGTGCCGGCGATCAGACCCGGATCGGCGCCGAAATCCGGCGCGGGCAGGACCAGGAACGGGCGGACGTCGTGCAGGCGGTCGACCGCCAGGGCGAGACGGCCGCCGCCGGTCCGCAGGACGACGGCGGTCAGCGTGCCGGGATCGGCCGGGTCGGCGACCTGTCCGAGGATCGCGGCGAGGTCCGTCACCGGGTGGCTCGTCGCGGCGTCCCCGTCACCGAGGCGCACGATCGTCCGGCCCATGGCGACCGGCAGGTCGTCGCGCCGCAGGCGCAGGAGGCGCTCCACGGCGCCCCCGGGGAGGGCGTAGCTGCGCCCGGCCGCCTCGACCAGCAGCAGGCTGCGCCGGGCCGCCGAGAGCGGCAGGCTGAAGATCAGGGCGGTGCCGGCCGGGTCGCGCGGCTCCAGGCGGACGCTGCCCATGAGCTGGCGGGCGGCGTCCGCGGCGACCGAGAGGCCGTAGCCGCGCCCCGACAGGGTGTCGACCGCCTCGGCGGTGGAGAAGCCGGGCTCGAACACGAGGCGCAGCAGGGTGTCGGGTTCGGCCGCGGAAGCGGGGCCGAGGAGGCCGCGCTCGCGGGCCGCCGCCTCGATCCGGGCGAGGTCGGGGCCGGGCCCGTCGTCGAACACGGTGACCTGCAGGCGGGCGCCGCGCACCGCGACCTCCAGCCCGAGGCCCAGGGCCTCCGGCTTGCCGACAGCGCGCCGCACCTCCGGCGCCTGCCAGCCGTGGCTGAGGGCGTTGCGCAGGGCGTGGAGCAGCGGATCCTTCAGCGCCTGCAGCGTGCCGCGCTCCACCGGCAGGTCGAGGCCCCGCAACGTGAGATCGACCTCGCGGCCCTGCTCCCGGGCGGTCTCGCGCAGCGACCGGGCGAGGGGGGCCAGGACGGTCTCGGCCGGGACCAGGGCGAGGCGCTCGGCGGCGGCGCGGACGCGGGTCGCGGCGCCCTCGACCGCGCTGGTCGCGGAGGCCTGGCGCCGCGACAGGTCCGCGGCCTCCCGGGCGAAGGCGCCCGCGCGCGCCGCGAGGGCGCGCCACTCGGGCCGCTCCGCGCCGGCCCCGGCCGCGAGAGCCTCGGCGCCGACGCGCAGGTCGCGGGCCAGGCGGGCGAGCCGGGCGAGGCCGTCGGCCGCGGGCGCCTGGCCGGCCAGGGTGCTGGCGAGATCGTGGCTCGCCCGGGCCAGCGCCTCGACGGCCTCCGCCGGCACCCGCAGGATCGCCGCGGAGGCCTCCGGCGGCTCGGAGCCGGGTTTCGGCGCGGGGTCGGCCTGTGTCGGCGCGGCGGTCGCGGCCGGCGGGGATGCCGGCGCGGCGGGGGGCCCCGGTGGCGGGCTCGGACTCGGATCCGGCAGCGGAGCGGGTGGTGCGGGTTGTGCCGGCGGCGGCGTCTCGCCCGGGAGCCGGAGGACGTGGCCGAGGGCCGCCAGGGCGTCGGCCGGCATGTCCGGACCGGACCCGTCGGTGAGGCCGGCGACGTAGGACTCGATCCGGTCGAGGGCGAGGTGGACGGCGTTGGCCGCCTCGCGGTCGAGGGCGGTGGCGCCGGTGCGCACGCCCTCGAACAGCGTCTCGAGACGGTGGGCCACCGCCTCGACCGCCGGGAGGTCGACGGCGCGGGAGGCGCCCTTCAGGCTGTGGGCGCGGCGGAAGACGTCGTTCCAGTCCGGCGTGGCGCTGCCGAGCGCCCCGCGGATCGCCGCGACGTGCTCCCGGTGCTCGACGTCGAAGGCGGCGAGCAGGAGCTTGCGGATATCCTCGGCCAACGGGGCGCCCGCCTCAGTGCCGGTATCGTTCGGCCAGGGCCATGAGGGCCTGGGCGAGCTCGGTGAGGTTTGCGGAGGCGGCCTCGACCTGCCGCGTGCCGGCCGCGGTCTGCTGGCTGGCCTGGCGGATGTTCTGCAGCGCCCCCATCACCTGCTCGATGCCCAGCTGCTGCTGGTTGGTCGAGGCCACGATCTGCTGGAACGTCTGCACGTTCTCCTCCACCCGCGCGGTGATCTCCTCGATCGTGCGCTGCGTCGTGTCCGAGCGCGTCTTGCCCGCCGCCGCGCGCTTGACCGCCTCCTCCGTCAGCATCACCGACGTGTTGATGCCCCGCTGGATCTCGCCCAGGATCCCCCGCACCTGCCCCGTGGCCGCCTTGGCCTGGTCGGCCAGGAGCTTCATCGCCGAGGCCACCACCGAGAAGCTGCGCCCGCTCTCGCCGGCCGCGGCCGCCTCGATGGCGGCGTTCAGCGCCAGCAGGTGCGTGCGCTCCGAGATGTCGTTGACCGTCTCGATGATGTCGCCGATCGTCTGGGTCTTCTCCGACAGGCTGACGATGTTGCCGGCCACCGCCTCCGCCTGCTCGCGGATCGCGTCCATGGC
>NZ_FOCS01000035.1:0-42443 GCF_900110155.1 Methylobacterium sp. UNC300MFChir4.1
CCCTCGTGTACGGCACCGGCGGCTTCGCCTACGGCTCCGGCAGCGCCGACCGCTCCTTCGGCGGCTACGCCGGCAACGACAGCTTCCGCACCGGCTGGGCCGTCGGCGGCGGCATCGAGTACGCCCTGCCCACCGACTCGTTCCTGAACTTCTTCCGCTCCTCGGCCGTGACGCTCAAGGTCGAAGGCCTGTACGTCAACCTCGACCGCAACACCCGCAACCAGGGCGCGTTCGTCATCAACGCCGCCAACAACTTCCCGGTCGTCTACAGCGGCATCGGCCGCCGCTCCGACGAGTTCGCCGTCGTCCGCGCCGGCCTGAACTACAAGTTCGGCTCCTACTGAGATCGACCAGCGACGGTCGGGTGCGACGCTCGCACCCCGACCGTCGCACCCGACCCGACACGCGAAGGGGCCGCTTCCCACAGGAGGCGGCCCCTTCGCCGTTCGGGCGGGCCGAACGCGACCCCCCGTCCTCGCGAGCGCGGCGGCGCGGAAGCTCGACGGCCAGCCGACGATGCGGCCGGCCCGGGATCGAGCCTCAGCCGATCGCCCAGAAGAGCGGCAGGGCGCCCGCCAGGAACAGCGCGGAGGAGATGAGCACGGCGACGCGCTCGCGATGGCGGAGGATGAGGGCGTGGGGCTGGGCGAACATGGGATGGCGGAGCTGAGGGAGCCGGATCGGAGGTGCGCGGTCACGCTGGCATCCGAACCTTGACGGATCGGGGGCAGGTCGCGTCATCCACAGGCGGTCGTCGGCGGGTGTCGCGGCCGTGCCACAGAGGCCGGCGGCAGGGCCGCCGCTCGGCGCTCCGCACCGGTACCGCGACGAGCGTTCGGTCGTCCGGGCCGTCGCCGGGGCGTCGCGGCGCGCCTCAGGCGACGGCCGAGTCGGGACGGCCGGGTGGCACGAACGTTTCGGACGCGTCGATCTGCGCGGCGAACCGCTCGATCGGCTGCGGACTGCTGATCAGGTAGCCCTGGACCTCGTCGCAGGCCTCCGCGGCCAGGAAGCGCATCTGCGCCTCCGTCTCGACGCCCTCCGCCACGACGCTCATCCCGAGGCTGCGGCCGAGCCCCAGAACCGCCCGCACGATCACCGCCGCCTGCGGACTGACCTCGACATGGCCCACGAAGGACCGGTCGATCTTGATCTTGTCGAAGGGGAAGGCCTGCAGCGTCGCGAGGGACGAGTAGCCGGTGCCGAAATCGTCCATCGCGATGGACACGCCGAAGGCCTTCAGCCGGCGCAGGATGCCGAGCGCCCGCGCCATGTCGTTGATGATCAGGGTCTCGGTGATCTCGAGTTCGAGCCGCGTCGGCGCGAGGCCCGTCTCGGTCAGGATGGCCAGCACGCGCTCGGGCAGATCCGCCTGTTGGAACTGGCGCGGCGACAGGTTCACCGCCACCTTCAGCGGGTGCGCCCAGCGGGCCGCCTCGCGGCAGGCGGCCCGGAGCACCCACTCGCCGAGCGGCAGGATCAGCCCGCTCTCCTCCGCCAGGGGGATGAAGGCGTTCGGCGGCACGAGGCCGCGGGTCGGATGCTCCCAGCGCACGAGCGCCTCGAACCCGAGAAGCCGGCCGGTGGCGGTGCTCACCTGCGGTTGATAGTGCAGGATGAGCTCGTCGCCCTCGATCGCCTGGCGCAGGTCGCGCTCCAGATCGCGCCGGGCCGCCTCGGCCGCGTCCATCGCGGGCTCGAACACCCGGTGGGTGTTCCGCCCCTCGGTCTTCGCCCGGTACAGGGCGAGGTCGGCGCGGCGGACCAGCGTCTCGCTGTCGAAGCCGTGGCCGGGTGCCCGGGCGATGCCGACGCTCAGGCCCACCTTCAGCCGCCGCTTGCCGAAGGGGATCGGCGCCTGGACGGCCGCGATCAGGCGCGCCGCCAGGGCCTCCGCGCGGGCGGGGTCGTCCGCATCGGCCACCAGCACGGCGAACTCGTCGCCGCTGAAGCGCGCCACCATGTCGTCGGCCCGCAGCACCGCGCGGATGCGATGGGCCACCGCCCGGAGCAGGAAGTCCCCGGCCGCGTGGCCGAGGCTGTCGTTGACGGCCTTGAAGCGGTCGAGGTCGAGGCACAGCACCGCGCAGGTGCCGCCGTTCAGATGCAGGTCGGCGAGCCGGATCTCGAGCCGCTCGTAGAACAGGGCGCGGTTGGGCAGGTCGGTGAGGCCGTCGTGGCGCGCCATGTGGGCGACCTGCCCCTCGGCGGCCTTGCGGGCGCTGATGTCGATCTGGGTGCCGATGAAGCGCACCGCGCGGCCGTCGGCGGCGCGCGCCACCACCTTGCCGCGCGTCATCATCCAGGCCCAGGAGCCGTCCTTGCGGCGCATGCGATGCTCGGACATGTAGGTCGGCGCCCGCCCGCTCAGGTGCTCGATCAGGGCCCGCTCGGCCGCGCCCGCATCCTCCGGGTGGAGCAGGGCCCGCCACGTCCGCGCGTGGCTCGCCAGTTCGCCGGGCTCGTAGCCCAGGACCCCCCACCAGCGGTCGGAGGACCACGCCTCCCCGGTCGTGAGGTCGCAGTCCCAGAGCCCGTCGCTGCCCGCATCCTGCGCCAGGGCGAGGCGGGTCTCGCTGACCTGCAGCGTCTCCTCGGCCCGCTTGCGCGCGGTGATGTCCGTGAAGGTCCGCACCGCACCTCCGTCGGGCAGCGGCACGGTGCGGATCTCCAGCACGGTGCCGTCGGGGCGCTCGCGCTCGTAGGTGTGGGCGCGGCACTCCAGGCCGCCCGCGGCCACCCAGCGCTGCAGGGTCTCGCTCGCCTTCCCGAACTCGCCGCGCGCGATCTGGTATTGCCGCACCGCCTCGAAGGTCGGGCGGGACCGCATCAGGTCCGGCGGCAGGTCGAGCAGCGCGAGGGCGCGGGCATTACAGACCTGAACGACGCCGGCGGCGTCGATCATCATCAGCCCCTGATCCATCGTGTCGAGAACGGTATCGAGGAGCTTCGCCTTCTCCCGCAGCGCGACCGTCCCACTGTTCATACCCGGGGATCCCAATCGTCCGCCTGGGCGAACATTCTGCTGGACGGTGCGAGGTCCCACCGGCGCGGACGGTACCATCGGGGAGCTTTCCGGATTCTTTCCGGAGGCCCGCTTTCAATCTCTGCGTGCACTTCCGGGCGGCGGATCGCGACGAGGCCGGGGCGCGGATTCCCGAGGCGCCTTGCCGGGCCTTGCCGGGCTGCCCGCGGAGCCCTCTGATAGGCGGCGCGCAGCGGGGACCGGGCCATGGCCGTGAAGCGGATCGTCACCAACATCCGGACCACGCAGGTCGAGGCGGCGCGGTCCTTCTACGCGGAGGTGCTCGGCCTGGAGGTGGTCATGGATCACGGCTGGATCCTGACCTTCGCGGCCCCCGGGATGTCGGCGACGCCGCAGATCAGCGTGGCCAGCGCGGGCGGCTCGGGCACGCCGGTTCCCGACATCTCGGTCGAGGTCGACGACTTGGCGGAGGTCCTCGCCCGCGTAAGGCGGGCCGGCCTGCCCGTGCTGTACGGCCCGGCCCGGGAGCCCTGGGGTGTGGAGCGGTTCTACGTCCGCGACCCGTTCGACCGGCTGGTCAACATCGTCGCCCATCTGGCGTGAGGCCGCGCGCGAGGCCCTCCGTGAGGCCGGGCCGGCCGCTCACTCGGCCTCGTCCCGGACGAGGGAGATGCAGGTCCGCACCATCTCCTCGAGCCGCAGGTCCTTGGTGTCCCCGATATTGGCGGTCTCCTCCAGACAGCGCATGAAGTACGCCGCGTCCAGCTTGGGCGACAGCGTGTGGAAGGCCCGGCCCATCCGGGTCGAGAAATCGATCTTGTCGGTCGCGCTCGCCCGCGGCCACAGCGAGGCCTTGTCGTCCACGGTCAGGCGGGCGGCCTTCGCCGGCAGAGTCGCGCAGGCCAGAGTCACTAAGACGATTATAAGCTTGGTCTGCATTGTAAATCTCCGATCCAGCGGCATAGAACTGCGCGACTCTTCGCAGCGGTGACGGTCGACGGACGCGCTGCTCCTGCGACTGGATGGGAGAAGCGATGCGCGCGATCCGTCTTTCCGGCCCGATCTCGGCCGGCCTCCTGGGTCTTCTGACGGCCCAGGCCCACGCTCAGGCGCAGCCCCCCGCGCAGCCCATCCCGCAGCCTCCGATCCAGCCCCAGGGACAACCCCCGATGCAGGCGCAGGACCCGGCGTCCGCCGATCCGCGGCGCAATCAGGCGGCGAAGCTCGCGGGGCTCGCCGGTTTCGTGAACCTCGAATGCCCCGGCCTGCGCAGCGATCCGGCGCGCCTCAAGCAGACCGTCGAGGCCCTGGGCGTCGACGCGGCGAGCCTGGAGACCGGCGACCTGCACCTGACCGCGACCCGCTACATCGCGGCCTACCAGAAGGACGTCGCGGCCAATTGCCGGAAGGCCGAGGCGACGTTCGGGCCGCAGGGATCGATCGTTCCCGGCCTGATCGTGCCGCGGTAGCCCCGGCCCGCTGACGGCGGTCGTCCTCACACCGGGCGCCCGTCCCGCGACAGGGCGATGCGCAGGAGGTCGGCGAGGCTGCCGGCGCCGAGCTTCTGCTTCATGCCCGAGACGACGGCCGACACGCTCCGGTGGCTCATCGACAGGCTGTCGGCGATCGCCTCGTTGGACTTGCCCGCCCCCAGCAGCGACAGCACCTGAACCTCCCGCGCGGTCAGGCGTGCCAGGGGCGATTCCAGGAGCCCGGCATTCAGCATCGCGATCTTGGTCGCGACCTCGTGCGGCAGGTAGCTGTGCCCGGCCGACACGGTCGCCAGCGCCTCGTGGAAGCGCGTCACCGCCGTGTCCTTCAGGACGAAGCCGTGCGCCCCGCCCTCGATGGCCCGGGCGACGATCACCGGATCGTCGTGCATGCTGAAGGCGAGGATCCGGGTCGCCGGCTCGAGGGCCCGCACCCGGCGGATCAGCGACAGGCCCGACAGCCCCTGGTCGCGGAAGCCCAGGTCGGTCACCACCAGCCCGGGCCGGTGGCGGTGGAAGGTGCGGTAGCCCGACACCACGTCCGCGGCCTCGTGGACCGCCCGGACGCCGGCATCCTCGGCGAGATGGCGGAAGCCGCGCCGCACGACCGGGTGGTCGTCGACGATCAGCACCGCGTCGAGAACCCGCGGGCCGTCCCGCCCCGCCGGACGGTCGGCCGAGGCCCGGGCGGCGCTCACGGCGTCCCCTCGCCGACCGGGTGCGGGCCGGCGAGGCGCGCCAGCGCGGCCGCGTGGTCGGCCCCCTGCATCCGGGCGTTGTGGTAGTGCTGGCACATCTCGCCGTAGAGGCTCTTGCGGCGGCCGCGCTCCGCCGCGATGCCGCCGAGACCGTCGAGGATCGCGCCGTAGCCCTCGCCGATGCCGGCCTCGGCCAGCATCTGGCCGAGCTGGACGGTGCGGTTGGCGATCATGCGCGGATCCTCGATGAAGCCGTCGCGGGCTCCGGCCAGCGCCGTCGCCATCGCGCGCACGCGGGGATCGTCGGCAGGCAGGGCCGTCCCGGCCTCGCGGCCCGCGAGCCAGCGGGCCGGGTCGGTCCCGTCGGTCGGCGCGAGCCAGGCCGGCAGGGTGCCCTCGGCGGTGGTGGCCACCACCGCGCCGGCCTCGTCGGCGCGCGCGTCGGCGCGCTCGTCCGCCCCGCGGTCGCAGGCGCCGAGGGCCAGCAGGACCAGCCCGGACGCGATCCCGATGCGGCCGGCACGGCTCATCGCGCGGGCTCCCCCGCCAGGACCGTGCGCGGCCCCTCCGCCACCTTGATGCGCGCCGTCTCGCGCCAGGTGGCGAGATCGATCACCGAGACGTCGTCCGAGAACCAGTTCGCCACGTAGGCAAGCGGACCGACCACCGCGATGCCCTCGGGATAGGGGCCCACCGCCACGGTGGCGACGATCTCGAGCCGGGCCGCGTCGATCACCGTCACGGCGGCGGCGTGCTGGTTGGTGACCAGGATGCGGCTGCCGTCCCCGGTGAGCGCCACGCCGTAGGGCATCCGGCCGGCCGGAACCGTGGCGCGGGCCCGCAGCGTCGCCGTGTCGATCACCGTGAGGTCGCCGCTGCGCACGTTGGCGACGTAGAGGCTCGCCTCGTCCGGTGCGAGCGCCAGGGCGAAGGGCGCCTCGCCGGTCGGGACCACGGCCACGCGGGCCATCGTCCCGGTGTCGATCACGCTGACCTGACGGCTCTCGCGGTCGGCGACGTAGAGCCGCCCGCGTTGGTCGAGGACGAGATGGGCCGGGTCGCGGCCCACCGCGGCGGCGCCCTCGACGGCGCCGGTCGCCGCGGAGATCTTCAGGACGCGGTCGCCCGACCAGTCGCCGACGTACAGGTGCGCCCCGTCCGGGCTCGCCGCGAGGCCGAAGGCCTGGCCGGGGACGGGCAGGCGGCGGGGCGGCGCGCCGGGCGCGACGACGGTGACGGCGCGCCCGTCCGGGTGGGTCAGATAGAGGCGGCCGGCCCGGTCGGTCGCCGCCGCCACCGGCGCCGGTCCGAGCGGGATCCGCCCGGCCACTTTCCCGGCCTCGATCCGCGCCAGCTCGGCCCCCTGCTGGCTGACGACCCAGACCGGGTCGCCGGCCGCGGACGCGACACTGGTCCCAGCGCCGGTCCCGGCCGCGACCGCGACCGCGAGCGTCGCGATCAGCCACAGGTGGCGCATGCGGGGCCTCAATGGGTCGTCCGGCCCTCGACGGCCGCCTTCAGGCCCTTGAGCCCGTCCGCGAAGTAGCGGTTCATCGCCGTGCGCCCGGCCTCGTCGCTGAGAGTCTCCGGCGGCTCGTTGCCGGTGTCGCCCCGGTAGAAGCGGCCGATCCACGACACTTTGGAGCCGGTCCCGTCCGGGGTAACGGTGAGCGTCGCCGAGTAGGAGGAGACGGGGAGCGCCTTCAGGTCCGGGTCGGACATCCGGTACGAGTAGGTCCGGCCGTCGGCCAGCCACTCGTCCAGCCCCTCGACCAGGGTGCCGCCGGCCTTGAGGGTCACCCGGCGGGTCGTGCCCTCGACGTTGCCGCCACTGGCCTCGGCCTTGGCCACGTCCGGGTGCCAGCGCCCGATGCCGCCGAAATCGCCCACCACCTTCCAGACCGCCTCCGGGGGCGCCTGGATGGTGATCGACTGGTCGATCTTCTGCGGCGTCGGCCCGTGGGCCAGCGCCGCGCCGGCGAGGCCGACGACGGCGAGGGCCGGGGCGAGGGCCGGAAAGAGGGCGAGGGGCATCCGCATGGTCAGGTCCTGATCGCTCCGGTTGGAGCAGGGGTTGGAGCAGGGATTGGAGCAGAGTGGCCCGCGCGCCCGCGGAGCGCGCGAAGGGCGCGGGCGAGGGGCCCCGCCAGCAGGGCCAGGAGCGTCAGAGCCAGGGCCGCCGCCAGGAGGGCGGGCCGCGGGTCGAGGCGGCCGGGCAGCGGGCGCGGCGTCGCCGCGGCGCGCAGAGGGGCGGAGAGACCGCCCGGGCCGTCGAGATGGACGTAGCCGAGGCCGGTCTCGGCGGCGAGGCGCTTCAGGTAGGGCTCGCGGACCGACGAGAGGTGCTCGGTGCCGTGGGCGGCCTGGGCCCCGAAGGGGGCGTTGCGCGGGTTGTAGCCCTCGCGGGATTCTGCGTCGGCCGGGGGCGGCCCGGAGCGGTTCTCCTGCTGGACGTCGCTCTCGCCGAGGAAACCCGTCTCGCGCCCGCGATCGTCGAAGCGCGGGATCGGCGACAGGCCGTAGCCGCCCGCGCCGACGATCAGACCGCGCACCGCGCCGGGCCTGCCGTCGAAGGTCGGGCTGCCGGAGGCGGGCAGGGGCGGCGTCTCCTGGCCGTCGGTGAGGAACAGGAGGTCGGCGTCGATCTCCCCCGCCATGGCGATCGACCGGAACAGGCCGGCCGCGATGCGGCTGTCCCCCTCCCAGGCCATGCGCGGGTCGAGGGCCGCGATGGCGCCGTCCAGCGGCGCGAAGTCGGCGCAGACCTCGACCGGCGTGAATAGCAGGAACGGCCGCCGGTCGGTGAACAGGCCGAGCGCCACCCGCGAGCCGCAGGGGAGGTCGGGCAGCGTCGCCCGAAGCGCCGCCTTGACGGTCTCGAGCCGGCTCATCGACCCGCCGGCGGCGGGATAGTCGCGCACCGCCATGCTGCCGGTGATGTCGACCACCGCCAGCACCGACACGCCGGTGCGGGTGACCGGGATCGGCGGCGCGACCAGGGCCGCCAGCGCCAGCGCGAGGGCGGCCGCCAGGGCGCGGAACCGCCCGTCGCGCAGGTTGCGGGCGACGAGGGTGGGCAGGACCGAGGGCAGGACGGGGGGAAGGACGCGCCGCGGGCTCACGGGCCGCCCCGCGGCTGGCCGGGGATGTCGGTCCAGATCTTCTTCGGCTCGGCGCGCAGCTCGTCCCCGGTCTTGCGGTCGAATTCCGGGTAGTCGCGCACGAGGCGCGAGGCGACGTCGAGGTTGTACTTGGCGTCCCAGAATTCGGGCCGGGCCTGGAGGGCGCGGCGGTAATCCTGCCGCGCCAGCGTCACCTGGGGCGCGGCCTTGTCGAGGTCGCCCCGGCCGATCAGCGCGAAGGCCTGCCGCATCCGCGCGTTGCCGATGACGTACCGCGCCCGGGCCGCCTCCCGCACCGCGCCGGCGCGGTCGAGGGCGTCGAGGAGGGGCTCGGTCTCGCCGAGACGGTCCCGGGCGGCGAGGAATCCGATCCGTGCCGCCAGGAGGGCCGGCCGCGCATCCGGCTCGACCGGCCGGTCGCGGCCCGCCTCCAGGGCGGCGATCCGGTCGTCGTCGCGCGCGGCGCTCCAGCCCGAGACGGCGAACCACAGGGCGGCGGCCGCGAGGACCAGCGGCAGCGCGACCAGCAGGGCCGGCCGGACCCGGCGCCACGCCGCCGCGGCGCCGAGGCGGGGGAGGGCGGCGCGGCGGCGCGGGGCCGGGCCGTCGAGGAGGGCGCCGGCGCTCATGCCGCCCTCCGCGCCGCCGCGCCCGCGGCCTCCGTCGCGGTCTCCGCACCGGCCGGGGCCCCCGCGAGGTCCGCCTCGGCGAGCTTGGCCACGACGAGCGCGGCGAGGCCGAGGGCGGCGAGCGCGGCGGCGAGCCCGGTCAGGTCCCGGCGCGGGCGCTCCTCGACGTAGGGGATCGGGTCCCGCTCCAGGGCCTCGATCTGCCGGATGGCGGCGGCCACCGCCTCGGCGCCCTCGGCCTCGAAGGCGCGGTAGGGCACGCCGAGGCTCTTGAAGAACAGGTCGAGATGGCGCTCCGGCGCGGCCTGGGGCGTGTCCTCGCCGGCCGGCCGGTCGGCGATGCCGGGCGATCCCTGGGTGCGCAGGAACAGCCAGTACAGGTTCGGCCGGATCCGCGCGACCGCGGCGCGCAGCTGGTCCTGGATGCGCGGGTCGATCACCGCCGCGCCGTCGGAGACCAGCAGGAGAACCCGCGAGGCGCCGACATCGATTCCGAACTGCGACAGGGCCATGCCGAGGCCCCGGCCGATATTGGTGTAGTCGAGGCCGGGCCGGTCGATGGCGGCGATCGCCGCCCGCACGGCGTCGTGGCGGTCGGTCATCGGCATGACCAGCATCGGCGCGGTGGAGAAGGCCGTCACGGCGAACAGATCGTGCGCCCGGGCGCCGACGAAATCGGCCAGCAGGCGCCGGGAAGCCGCAGCCTTCGATTCCTCGGCGCCGGAGGGCTGCCGGCCCGCGAAGGTCTCGTTCATGCTGCCCGAGCGGTCGATCAGCAGCGAGACCTGCGCGCCGATGCCGAGGCGCTCGATCCTTGCGCCCGTCCGGTAGGGGCCCGCCAGGGCCACGATCAGGCCGGCGATGGCCAGGACGCCGGCGAGCGTCAGCGCCCGGCCGAGCCAGGCCGAGACGGGATCGGCCGGGGCGGCGGCGACGGACGGCACGGAGGTCCGGCGCAGGGCCGAGCGGGCCAGCGGCAGCAGCGCCAGCGGCAGCAGCCACAGGACCCAGGGATCGGTCGCGCCGAGGCGGGCGAGGAGATCGGTCACGGCCTCACGCGCTCCGCTCCGCCGCCGCGAGCCGCGCCAGGAGCGCCTCGGCCTCGGCGCAGGGCCAAGCCGCGCGCGCGGCCGGCAGCCGGCCGCCGAAGAAGGCGAGGCGCGAGGCCTCGAAGAAGCGCGCGAGCCCCGCGGCCTGGTCCCGGAAGGCCTCGTGCCGGGCGAGGAAGGCGCCGAGATCGTCGGCCAGCACCCGCCTCCCGTCGGTCAGGTCGAGGCCCCGGTGCAGGGCCAGCAGCGCCGCCCGGTAGGCCTGATCGGGCCCGGTCCCCGCCCGCTGCCGCCGGAGCGCGCGCAGAGCCGCCGCGAAGGGCCGGCCCCGCCGCTGCCGGAACGGTCCCCAGGCCCGATCGTGCGCCAGCGCCAGCGCGGCGAGGCCCGCGAGGGCGCCGAGACCCGCCGCCGCCGCGACGTCCGGCCCGGGATCAATCCGCCCGCTCCGGCCGTCCGGGCGCAGGTACTCGGCCGGATCCTCGCGCCGCTGCGGCTGCACCTCGCGCAGGGGCGAGACGCCGAGGCTCCAGCCCGGCACCTGGACGGCCGCGGTGGTGCGCCCGGTCGCCGCCTCGCTCGCCAGCGTCAGGGGGAAGCCCGGCACCTCCAGGGTGCGGGCGTCGAGGGCGGCGTAGAAGCTCTGGTAGGTGAGGCGCAGGCGCACCCGCCGGCCGCCGGCCGCCGGGGCCTCGTCGACCGCGACGGCGCGCAGGTCGAGCCAGTAGGTCACCGGACCGGGCCGGGGCAGGGTCGCGCGCTGCAGCCGGAAGTCGGGATCGGCCAGGATCTCCACCTGCGCCTCGACCAGGTCGCCCAGGAAGATCCCGAAGGGCCGGGGGCTGCGCACCTCGACGGAGCGCACCTGCGCGGCGGCCGGGCCGGCCGTCAGGGCGAGCGGCGCGGCCATGATGCCGGCCAGGACACCGGCGAGGACGCCGGCGCGGAGGCTGGCGAAGAGGCTGGCGGAGAGGCCGGCGGAGAGGCCGGCCGGCAGGAGGGCGGGACCGCGCGCGCCCATGCTCAGGTCGTCATCAGGTGGCGGGTGAGCGCCTGGGCGTCGAAGCGCCCGGCGAGCTGGAAGACCCGGCGGGCGAAGGGCGCGGCGGCGCGCTCCAGGGCGGCGATCCGGTCCCGCTCCCGGGCGATCCAGGCCCGGCGCAGGCTCGGGCGCAGCAGGACCACGCGGCGGCCGCCGCCCTCGAGATCGTCGAGTTCGACGAGGCCGAAGGCCGGCAGTGCCTCCGCCTCGGCGGGGTCGGCGAGCAGGATCGGCACCGTGTCGTGCGGCGCCAGGGCGGCGAAGACCCGGGCGATCAGGGCCTCCGGCCAGCGGAAGTCGGAGGCGAGGAAGACGAGCTTCGGCCGCCCGGCGAGCCGCCGCGCGGCCTCGAGCATGCCGGCGCAGCCGCGCCCCGCGCGCGGCGCGCCCGCGACCCGCTCGGCGGCGGCGACGGCCGCGCCCCGGTGGCGGGTGGCGGGGAGGGTGAGGTCGTCGCGCAGGGTCTCGTCGCAGCCGATCAGGCCGAACCCGTCGCTGATCCGGGTCGCCGAGACGGCCAGCGCCCGGCAGAGATCACCCGTGAGCCGCGCCCGGTCGGCCGTGCCACGGAAGCCCATCGAGGCCGAGAGATCGATCAGGACCCAGGTCTCGACCGCGGTCCGCGCCTCGAAGCGGCGGACATGCACGCCCTCGAACGGGTCGCGCAGCGTCGCGCGCAGGTCGATGCGGCGGGCATCCGGCAGCTGCAGGAACGGCACCTGATCGCGGAACGGGCCGGCGCCGCCGGCGTCGCGCCCCCGGTGAAGGCCGGCCCGGCTGCCGCGCGGCCGCCAGCGCGGCAGGTAGACGATGTCGGCCGTGCGCGGGTCGCTCACGGCGCCGGCACCGTCTCGAACGCGGCCCGGCACAGGGCGGGCACGATCGCGCCGCGCTGCAATTCGTGGACGGGCTCGAGGAAGACGCGGTGGGCCATCACCTCGGTGAAGACCGCCCGCACGTCCTCCGGCACCAGCCACTCGCGGCCCTCCAGCCACGCCCGCACCCGGGCGGCGCGCACCAGGAAGGCGACGCCGCGCGGGGAGGCGCCCCCCTGCACCAGAGTGGCGGTGTCGAGGCCCGGGAGCCGGATCCCGGCCTCCGCGGGGCGGACCAGCGCGTCCCAGAGGGCCACCACGTAGGCCTCGATCGACGGCTCCGCGCGGACGGCGTGCTGGATCGCGGCCGCGATGCCGCCGATCCGGGCGTGGTCGAGCACGCCCTCGGCGACCGCGCCGACGAGGGCGTCGGTGTCGTGGAAGCGCGGGTCGAAGACCAGGCTCCGGCGCACCGCCGCGTCCCGGGGCGCCTCCAGCCCGATCTCCATCAGGAAGCGGTCGCGGGCCGCGGCCGGCAGTTCGAAGGTCTCCTCGCGCTCGACGCGGTTGCGGTCGGCGAAGACCTGCAGGTTCGGGAACGTGTAGGTGCGGCCGAAGGCCTGGACGCTGCGCTCGGCCATCAGCCGGAGCAGCAGGGCGTGGACCTGCGGCCGCGCCCGGTTGATCTCGTTGAAGAAGAACACCGAGAGATCCTCGGCCCGGGCCAGGACCGGGCCGGGATCGACCCGCGGCCGGCCGTCGGGGCCGAGATAGGTGTGGTAGATCAGGTCGGTCGGCATCATGTCGACCGTGCCCTCGACGCGCTCGTAGGCCCCGCCCAGCGCCCGGGCCACCGCCCGCAGCAGGGTGGTCTTGCCGACGCCGACATCGCCCTCGAGCATCACGTGGCCGCGGGCGAAGATCGCGATCGTCACGAGGCGGATCGCCCGCTCCTGACCGACCACCGCCTTGGCGACCTCCGCCTCGAAGCGGGCCGCCGCCGCCCGCCAGTCGGTGAGCATCGTGTCTCCGGAACGGAGGGTGTTCATGAGGCGGTGCCTGCGCGTGTCGATGCGGCGTGCGCTGCGGAGCGTCGCTGTGGGCCGGCGCCGCGGCGCGGGCCGGCCCCAGGACGGTCGGCTCGGTCGCGATCAGTTCGAAGAGATCTTGGCGACGTCGTACTCGAACTTGCCGGTCTTCTTGGCGTTCTCGATCCGCTTCCTGTTGCGCTCCTCCATCTGCTTGATGGATTCGGCCTGCTTGCTGACCTCCTTCGGGTCGTGCTTGGGATCGTACTTGGTCCCGGCGATCTTCTCGGGGAAGCCGGGCTTCGGCTGCCAGCAATTGCCCGGCGCCTTGCAGGTCTGACCGTCGTAGGCCAGCGCCGGCACCGCGAAGGCCGCCCCCGCGATCAGCATCGCCGCCGTGATCACTGTGCGCATCGTAGATTCCTCCGTCTCTTCCTGGGGCGGCCGGTCGGGCCGCCGGTTCGCCCCGTCTTGCGCGGGGCGCGACTTGCCGAGAACGGCTAGTCCAGCGGCTTGCACTGGCCGGGCACGTCCTTGGCAAAGGTCTCGCCCTCCTTGAAGGGCTTGTAGGTCTTCTTCTGCTCGTCGGTGAGCCACTCGGCATCCTTCACCGGGCCCGTGTAGAGATGACGGATCCAGGCGATGACCTGCAGCATCTCGTCGGGATTGAGATCCTCGTTGTGCGGTCCCATCATGCCGTTGGCACCGCCCCAGAGGGTCGCGAACAGGCCGACATCGGTCGTGTTCGCCGGGTAGGTCCAGTAATCGTCGTTGAGGCCGGGCCCGACCTTGCCCTCGCCGAGATGGCCGTGACAGCCGGAGCACGAGGTCAGGAACAGGCTCTCGCCGTTGCGCAGGCAGGACTTGTCGTCGATGTAGAGGTTCTTGCCGGTCTGGAAGAAGGTCTTGACCGCCTGCGTGTCCCGCCCGCCCGGCTTGCCCTCGGCCGTGTCCATCGCCTCGCCGGTGATGGTGTTGCGGAAGACGATGCCGGTCTGCGGGCCGGACTGGGGCTGCGCGCGGGCCGCGGCGGGCATCGCCACGGCGAGGGTGAGAAGGGCGACGCGGGCCGAACGTACGATGTGCATCTGTTGAGCGGGTCCTGATGTCCTGATCGATGGCCCGGACGCGCCGGGCCGGTCTCGGTGGGGCGGTCTCGGTGGGGCAGCCTCAGTTCGAGGCGACGACCGGCACACCGTCCTGCTTGAGGATCGCCGCGATGGCGGGCCGGGCCTTCTCGATCCCGGCGTCGAGGGCCTTGCGCAGGGCCTCGTCGTCCTTGCGCACGCCCATCGACTGGTCGAAGACCTGCGGGACCTTGCGGCCGTCGCTGCCGACCGTGTCGGCCGGGACCAGCGTCATGCGCAGCGGCGTCGGGGAATCCTTGACGTAGCGGGCCACGTCCGGGCCGAAGGCGACGCCGACATCGGCCTTGTCGTTGGCGACCTCGCTGACGATGCGGGCCGGGTCGATCTGGGTGTACTGGTTGCGCGGCGAGCGGAAGTTCACCAGCGAGTAGAGGTAGGCCATGTCCTCCTCGTAGCGGCCGATATCCTTGAGCATCGCCTCGCCGGGGGAGCCGAACGGCACCACCATGTGGTCGAGGGTCTTGAGCCGCGGGTCGGACCAGGACTTCACGTCGAGATCCTTGTCGGCGCGGGTGATGAAGACGTAGCCGCTCCGGTAGTACGGCCGGGTGGTCAGCACCCGCGGGTCGTCGCTGTCGAGGCCGACGACCACGTCGCAGGTCCGCTTCTCCAGGCCGTCGCGGACGAGGTAGATCGCGGGCTTCTCGAGCCAGACGAAGACGGGCTTCTTCCCCATCGCCTCGGCGACGGCGACCGCGACGCGGTTCTCGAGCCCGGAGCCGTCCTTCATCGAGAGGGGCGGCTGCTTCTCGGAGGCGCAGATCCGCAGGGTCGCGGGGTCGGCCGGCGGGGCGGCCGGGGCCTTGCCGGGATCCGACTGGATGGCCTGGGCCTCGGATTCCTGGGCCGCCACCGGCCCGGCGGCCAGGGTGGCGAGCGTCAGGACGGCGGCGAAGCGGGCCGCCAGGATGCGTGCGCGCGGGCGCGGCATGGACGTTGATCCCTGTTGTCGAAGCGTTTCTTGATGGCGTGTCCGGATGGCGTGTCCGGAGGGACAGGCGGGGCGCCAGAGGGCCTCGCCTGTCGGGATCTGATCCCAGCACCCCGCCGGCCGAGGGGCCGACGGGATGCAGGCGGCGGTTACTGGGGGCCCTTACTTGGCAGCGTGCTGCGCGTACTCGCCGACGTTCGGGTCGTCGTACGGGCCCTTGCCGTCCAGCGAGAACACCATCACGCCGCCGCCCATCTGGGTGTAGTTGGCGAGCTTCTTGAAGGCGCCCACCGCGCCGAGACCGGCGGTCGGGTCGGCGAGGTCGAACACCAGGCCCACGCCCGGCCAGCCGCCGACGCCGTAGTAGATGGCGACGTACTGCGTGCCCTTGTGGGTGTAGGTGATCGGGTAGCCGATGGCGCCCGACGGCAGCTTGAACTTCCAGAGGAGGTCGCCGTTGTCGGAGTCGCGCGCCTTGATGAAGCCGTCCAGCGTCCCGTAGAGGACGAGGTCGCCGGCGGTGGCGGTGGTGCCGCCCCAGACCGCGAAGCGCTCCATCTTCTCCCAGTTGAACTTGCCGGTGATGGCGTTGTAGCTCTTGATCTGGCCGAGGCCCTCGTAGTTCTGCCGGTCACCCTTCGGGCCCGGATACATGTTCAGCGTCGCACCGACGAAGAACTGACCCGCGCGGTAGGGCAGCATGAAGGGCTCCCAATCCATGCAGATGTGGTTGATGCCCATGTAGAAGGCTTGCCGCTTCGGGTCGTAGGAATCGTGACCCTGGTTGTGGTAGCCCATCGCCGAGGGGCAGATGTCCTTGGCGAGATGGTCCATCCGGGTGCCGTATTCCGGATCGCGCACCGGCGTGCCGGTCTTCAGATCCACCGACTTGAACACGTTGACGGTGTCGTCGATCTTGTTGGCCGAGACCAGTGTGCCGTCCGTCCGGTCGAGGGTGTAGACGATGCCGTTGCGGTCCGGGTGGGTGAGGAGCTTCCTCATCTTCCCGTCCTTGTCCTTCTGGTCGGACAGCATCATCACGTTGACGCCGGCATAGTCCCACTCGTCGTGGGGCGTCTTCTGGTAGCCGAACTTCGCCTCGCCGGTGTCGGCGTCGCGGCCGAAGATCGTCATCGTCCACTTGTTGTCGCCGGGACGCATGGTCTCGTTCCACGGCGCCGGGTTGCCGGTGCCGAAGTAGATCAGGTTGGTGCCCGGATCGTAGGCGTACCAGCCCCAGTTGGTGCCGCCGCCGATCTTCCAGGCGTCGCCCTCCCAGGTCGAGGTGCCGAGGCCCTTCTGGCCGTAATGGGCGTTGTGGATGTTGAAGTCCTTGGCGAGCAGCAGGTCCTCGTCCGGGCCGGTGGCGTAGGCGCGCCAGACCTGCGCGCCGGTCTTGACGTCGTAGGCGGTGAGGTAGCCGCGCACGCCGAGCTCGGCGCCCGAGGAGCCGATGATCACCTTGTCCTTCACCACGTAGGGGGCGATCGTGAGGGTCGAGCCGACCTTGATGTCGGAGTTCTCGACCTTCCACACCGTCTCGCCGGTCTGGGCGTTGAGGGCGGCGACGTTGCCGTCGAGCTGGGTCTTGAGGATCAGCGCCGGGGTCTTGCCGTCGCCGGGCCAGTAGGCGAGGCCGCGGTTCACGAGATCGCAGCAGGCCACCGAGCGCGCGGCCGGGTTCTGCTTGGGCTTGTCCTGCCAGAGGATCTTGCCCGGATCGTCGAGGCCTAGGGCGAAGGTGTTGTTGGGGAACGAGGTGTGGATGTACATGACGCCGTCGACGACGAGCGGCGCGCCCTCGTGGCCGTTGAGCAGGCCGGTGGAGAACGTCCAGGACGGCTTGAGCTGCTTGACGTTGCTCTTGTTGATCTGCGTCAGGTCGCTGTAATTGTTCGAGTCGTAGTTCTTACCGGGCATCACCCAGTTCTCGTCGCTCTTCGATTTCTCGACGAGCTTGTCGTTGGCCTGCGCCATGCCCGCCATGGCGACCGGCGCGAGCGCCATGATCGCCAATGCCGAGACGGAATTCCGGAGCCTGATCATCCTGCGTCTCCTCGCCGGACTGCCACGCCGTTTGGCCTCGCAGTCATCGTGGTGTTGATTCGATGGCGACACGACTTTCACCGACAAATCCGCCTCCAGCGTCGCGATAACCGGGCTATTTCCAGTATTCGCTGAGCTTATGAAAGACTTATTATCGTTGTGCGCCACTTGATTATTCGCACGGCTTGTAATGCGTGTCTTTGCAAAACGAAACATTTCTTTTCGGGATGATTTGGCAACAGAACACCGGAGATCTGGTAAGATCACGGAGACCTTGACCGAGAGCCGGCCGCTATCCCAGACAGGTGGGCCAGACAGGTGGGAACGATACGCGGGCGTGCGGGCCCGGAGCCGTCCGCCGACCCGTCCCGGGAGGACGCCATGGGTCATGTCACGGGCTGCGCGGCCCGCTCTCCGGCGCTGGCCGCCTGCTGGGCGGCTCTCGCCCTGGCGCCTGCGGCTCTGGCACCCGCGACCTTGGCGCCTGCGGCCCTGGCGGCCGGGACCGGCGGGGAACGCCGTCTCGCGGCGCTCTACCAGCAGGACGGGCGGCGCGAGCTGACGGGGGCCGACCTGGAGCGCTTTCCCGGCGCGGGCGTCCTGTGGTGCCGTCGCCCGGACGGGATTCCCCAGAAGGCCGCCGCCGCGTGGCTGATCGGGAGCCGGTCCCTCGTGCTGATGAACGCGCACAATTTCCGCAATCGACAACTGGAGGTTACTCGAAACGTCGCCGACTGCTACTTTCAGATAGCAGGTCGGAACTACGCCTTCGTGCCCGAGATCCTGGAACTCGGCGTCGAGCCCGAGGCGCGGCGCCTGCACATCACCGACGACTGGGCGCTGCTGCGCCTCGCCGAGCCGGCCGAGGCGCGGCCGCAGCCGATCCCGGACCCGCCCACCCTTCCGACCGGCGACCTGACGCTCCCGGTGACGATGGTCTCACCGGCCGGGCACGAGAACTACCGGGGGCAGAGCAGCCGGGAATCCTGCGCCGTCCGGCGGATCGATCCGCCGAGCGAGGGAGCGATCCGCCGCGCCCGCCACGATTGCAACGACGGCTACGGCGGATCGGGCTCGGGCCTGTTCGACGCGGAGGGCCATCTCATCGCGATGCAGAGCGCGTCGCTCTCGATGAACCAGCGCCACGCCTTCGACATCGAGTTCCATTACGGCTCGGCCCTGCTGATCGAGGGCCGGCTCCACGAGGCCCTCGAGGCTCAGGCCCGCGCGGCCCGGGACCGCTAGGGCGGGCCGCCCCGGGTGTCCGCGGCGCCTCCCCGGGAATCCGGTAAGCTCCCGGTAAGCAAGGCGGCGGTTTCCGCCCCGGCGCCGGGGGAAGCGCTCGACGGCGCCGCGGCGGCAAGCCAAAACTTAACGTTGAACCTCGAATCTGGTCCCGCGAGGGAGCCGGTATGCCCGCTGTCGGAACGTTCAGGGTCTGCGCGCCGGGACGGCCGCCGTTCGCGGCGGCCGTGGCAGAGGGCGTGGCCGAGGCGGTCGCGCTGCCATCCGTGCTCGTCACGATGCTGGGCAGCCTGATCGAGGCCTGGCCCCGGCAGATCTACACACAACCCCTGGTGACCACCCGCTTCCTCGGCCAGCGGACCACCTACGTCTGCGATCCCGGCCACATCCGCGGCCTGATGGTCGACCAGGCCGAGGCGCTGGAGCGGGAGCCGTTCATGCTCCGGGCGCTGGCCCCGGCCCTCGGCGCGGGGGTCCTCACCGCGGACGGGGACCACTGGCGGCGTCAGCGCAGGACCGCGACCCCGATGTTCCGCCCGGACCGGGTCCGGAGCTTCGTGCCGGCCATGGCCCGGGCCGCCGCGGCGACGCGGGCGCGCTGGCGCGACACCGATCCCGCCGGGAGCGAGCGGGACATCCTGCGCGAGATGATGCGCACGACGTTCGACGTCATCGTCGCCACGATGGTGTCGGGCGATCCCCACCTGGAGGTCGGGCCCTTCGGGGCCGCGATGGACGCCTATCTCGGCCAGACCAGCTGGAAGATCGCCCTGGAGATGCTGCGGGCGCCGGCCTGGGTCCCGCATCCGGGGTCCCGGGCCGGGGCGGAGGCGGTGCGCTACCTGCGCGGCGAGGTCGCCCGCACGATCGCGCGCCGCCGGGCCCGCGGCGAGCCCGGCTCCGACCTCCTCGGCCTCCTGCTGCAGGCGCGGGACCCGGAGACCGGCGCGCCGCTCACCGAGGCGAGCCTCGTCGACAACCTGCTGACCTTCGTGTCCGCCGGCCACGAGACCACCGCCCTGGCGCTGGCCTGGACCTTCCGGGTCCTGGCCGAGCACCCGGAGGTGGAGGAGCGCGTCGTCGCCGAGATGGCGCGCCTCGGCGCCGATCCCGAGTCCGATCCCGGTTCCGTGGACGGGCTCCCCTACACCCGCCAGGTGCTCCTCGAGGTGATGCGCCTCTATCCGCCGGCCCCGCTGATCGTGCGGCGGACGCGGGCCCCGGTCCGGCTCGGGGACACGGTCGTGCCGGCCGGGCAGTCGGTCCACGTGCCGGTTTACGCCCTGCACCGGCACGCGCTGCTCTGGGACAGGCCGGAGGCGTTCGACCCGGGCCGCTTCGCGCCGGAGCGGGCCGCCGCGCGCGACCGCTACGCCTACCTGCCGTTCGGCGCCGGCCCGCGGGTCTGCATCGGCATGGGCCTCGCCCTGACCGAGTGCCTCGTCGTCCTGGCGACGCTGCTGCCCGCCTTCCGCCTCCGGCCGGTGACGGCGGAGATGCCGGCGGCGCAGTTCCGCGTGACCCTGCGGCCCAGGGGCGGCCTGACCATGAGGGTCGCGCCCCGCCACGGGGCCGGGCAGGGGGACGGGCACGGGGCCGAGCAGGGGGCGGCCCATGCCGCCTGAGATGCCGCCTGAGATGTCGCCCGAGGTGTCGCCCGAGATCTCCGCGGGCGCGACCGGGCCGGGCGCGCGGCGGGGGACCTGGCCGGACCGCCGGCCGGGATCGCTGCTCGGCCGCCTCTTCGGTCCCGACGCCGACGACGCGCTGCCGAGCCGCTACCGCCTGCAGGTGCGGGCGGGGCTCCTCGACGAGACGCTGAAGCTCGCCACCTACTCGGCGGTGACGCACCTGATCATCGCGCTGGCCGTCGCGTACTTCTTCTGGGGTTCGGCCTCACACACCTACCTCCTCGGCCTGCTCGCCGTGGTCGCGGTGCTGATCACGGCGGCGACCTACGCGACCTGGCTCTACTGGCGCACCCACGGCGACACCGCCTCGGCGCACACCGTCCGGTGGGGCTGCCGGATCTCCGCCGGCCTCGCCTTCGCCCTGGGCCTCGCCTGGGCGACCCTGCCGGTCGTGCTGTTCGCCCCCTCCGGCGGCGACGCGCGGCTGCTCGTCGTCGCCATCGTGGCCGGCCTGATCTCGGACGCCTACGTGGTCGGCCCGCTCCTGTCGGTCTCGTACCTGTTCGCGGTCCCGGTCATCGTCGGCAGCTTCGTCGGGCTGGCCCGGTCCGGGGAGCCGGTCGCGCTCAGCATCGGCTTCCTGCTCGCCGTCTACGCGATCTTCGTGGTGACGAGCGTGAGCCGCATGAGCCGCCTGTCGCGCCAGCGCATCCTCGACCGCGTGCGGGTCGAGGACCAGAGCGAGACGATCGGGCTGCTGCTCAACGCCTTCGAGGCGAATGCCAGCGACTGGCTGTGGGAGACGGACGGGACCGGACGGTTCCAGCACGTCTCCACCCGGATGGCGGACGTGCTGGCCTGCCCGGTGCAGAGTCTCCAGCACGCCTCGTTCCCGGCGCTGCTCGCCGGCCGGGCGGAGGCGCCCCCCGAGGCCGACCAGAGCGCCGACCTCGTGGACCGTCTCCGGCGGGGCGTCGCCTTCCACCAGCACCTGATCGCCGTCGACACGCCGGCCGGCCGGCGCTGGCTCCGGCTGAGCGGCAAGCCGTTCCTCGACCAGAAGGGGCGCTTCGCCGGGTTCCGGGGCGTCGGCTCCGACGTGACCGAGGCCCGCCGGGCGGAGGCGCACATCGCCTATCTGGCCACCCGGGACCCGATGACCGGCCTGTCGAACCGGGTCATGTTCCACGACGTCGCGTCCGAGGCCTGCGCGGCCGCCGCGCAGAATGCGCCGCAGAACGCGCAACCGGCCCCGGACGCGACGGTCAGCCTGCTCTACCTCGACCTCGACGGCTTCAAGACCGTCAACGACAGCATCGGCCACGCCGCGGGCGACGCCCTGCTGGGGCAGGTCGCCGATCGCCTGCGCGCCCTGCTCCCGGCCGACGCGCAGGCGTTCCGTCTCGGGGGCGACGAGTTCGCGATCCTGCAGCGCGGCCGGGACGGCGCGGCCGCGCAGGCCCTGGCCGAGGCCACGATCGCGACCCTGCGCGAGCCCTACCTCATCGACGGCGTCCGGGCGGAGATCGGCGTCAGCATCGGGATCGCCTGCGCCCCGGCGGACGCGACCGAGCCCGAGGACCTGCTCCGGAAGGCGGATCTCGCGCTCTACAGCGCCAAGCAGGGCGGCAAGGGGCGCTGGCGGGGCTTCGACCGCGACCTGGACGTGCGCGTCCAGCGCCGGCACGAACTCGACGAGGCGATGCGCCAGGCCCTCGCCGACGGCGAGATGGCGCTGCACTACCAGCCGCTGGTCAGCCTGCAGGACGGCCAAGTGGTCGGCTGCGAGGCGCTGCTCCGCTGGACCCGGCCCGGTCTCGGCCCCGTCTCGCCCGCCGAGCTGATCCCGATCGCCGAGGGAACCGGCTTCATCCTCGCGCTCGGGCGCTGGGCCCTGCGGCGGGCCTGCGCGGAGGCGCTGACTTGGCCGGTGCGCCTGCGCGTCGCCGTCAACATCTCGTCGGTCCATTTCCGCCGGCCCGACTTCTTCGCCGACGTCGCGGCGGTGCTGGGCGAGACCGGCCTCGCGCCGGACCGCCTGGAGATCGAGATCACCGAGTCGATCTTCCTGGCCAACACGCCGCACGTGCTGGACAATCTCCGCTCCCTGCGGGCGCTCGGCGTGCGGATCGCCCTCGACGATTTCGGGACGGGCTACTCCTCGCTGAGCTACCTGACGCAGTTCCCGGTCGACAAGATCAAGATCGACCGCGCCTTCGTGCGCGACCTGAGCAGCCGCCCCGAATGCCTGACGGTGATCGAGGCGATCATGGTCATCGCCCGCGACCTGCGCATCGACGTCACCGTGGAGGGCGTCGAGACCGAGCAGCAGGCCGAGCTGCTCCGGCTGCGGCGCTGCAACAGCGCGCAGGGCTTCCTGTACAGCCCGGCCCGGCCGCCCGAAGAGATCCCCGGCCTGATCGAGAGCCTGCCCCGGCGGGCGCTCCCGACGGAGCGGGCGGTCCGCGCGGTCGCCTGAGGGCGGGCGAGCCCGGATCCGGGTTGCCACGCGGGCCGGAACGGCTCTAGCGGGAGACGACCACGCGGAACCGGGACACAGGCGCGCCATGCCCAAGGTCGTCATCAGCGAGTTCATGGACGAGGCCGCGATCGCGGCCGAGCTCGCCGGCCTCGACGTGCAGTACGATCCGGGTCTCGTCGACCGGCCCGGGGACCTCGCCGCCGCCGTGGCGCGGGCCGACGCCCTGATCGTGCGCAACCGGACCCAGGTCCGCGGCCCCCTGCTCGACGCCGCCCGCGACCTCAAGGTCGTCGGCCGCCTCGGCGTCGGCCTCGACAACATCGACGTCCCGGCCTGCCGGGCGCGCGGCATCGCGGTCTACCCGGCCACCGGCGCCAACGACGGCGCGGTCGCCGAGTACGTGGTCGCCACCGCGCTGCTGCTCCTGCGCGGCGCCTACGGGGCCACGGCCCGCGTGGCGGCCGGCACGTGGCCGCGCAACGCCCTGATGGGCCGCGAGATCGCCGGCAAGCGCCTCGGCCTCGTCGGCTTCGGGTCGATCGCCCGCGAGACCGCCCGGAGGGCGGCGGCCCTCGGCATGACGGTCGCCGCCCACGACCCCTTCGTGGCCGCGGACGACCCGGCCTGGAACCCGGCCACTGGCCCCGTGCAGAGCCAGGCGCTCGACGCGCTGATCGCGCAGAGCGACGTGCTCTCGCTGCACGTGCCGCTCACCGATCAGACCCGCGGGTTGATCGACGCGGCGGCGCTGGCGCGGATGCCGAAGGGCGCGATCCTGATCAACGCGGCTAGGGGCGGGGTGGTGGACGAGGCCGCCGTGGCGCAAGCCCTGCGGTCCGGCCATCTCGGCGGCGCGGCGCTGGACGTGTTCGACCGCGAGCCCCTCGACGCGGCGGGCGCCGTCTTCGCCGACGTGCCGAACCTGATCCTCACGCCGCACATCGCCGGGGTGACGCAGGAATCGAACGTGCGCGTCTCCGCCGTCACGGCCCAGGCCGTCCGCCGCCACCTCACGAGGGACTGAACCGGGAGGGCCCGCGCGCGGCTGCACATCGACGGCAACCTGCGCGCCGCGCGGGTCGCCTTCGACGGGCTCGACCGGGAGGCTCAGCGCAGGGCAAGCACCTGGGCAGCGTGCGAGGCGACGGCCTGCACGGCCGGGAGATCGTAGGCGTAGACGCGGCCGGCCAGGATCGCGAGCGCCAGCGTCCAGAACACCGCACCGCCGACGCGCCGCGCCGTGCGGTCGCCGGTCGAGGTGGCCGGGCAGGCGCCGGCGACGCCGTCGGCGACGGGCTCGCCGAACGGATCGAAGGCTGGCGACTGGTTTTCAGAGGCGCTGCGCATGGTGCCGAATGTCGCGCTCGGGAGGTCCGTTCGCAATGGACACGTCTTTCGAATTTCGCTGCGCACGGAGATGCTTGTTCTCCATTCGATCCCCGCGACAGGCAGGTTCTTCTCAGAGGGCCGGTTCGACTGCCGGGAACGCGATATCTTCTTCCCGCTGGGGGCCGGGACCGCCCGCTCCCGGGGCGGCCGGCGTGTGGTAGGCCATGCGCTCGCGGCGCCCCCGCAGGGGCTCGCGACTGACTTCGCGCCACGCCTCGGCCGGCGCCCCCGCGGAACGCCGCGCGGCCTCCGAGACCAGGATCGGGACGCCGTGGAGCTTGGTCGCCTGCTCGAGGCGGGCGGCGACGTTGACGGCGTCGCCCAGCACGGTGAACTCGTAGCGCGCCTCCTCGCCGATGATCCCGCAGAACACCTCGCCGTAATGGACGCCGACACCGATGCGCACGACCTGCGCGGGTGCGGCCCTGTCGGTCCAGCGGGCGATCACCGCGACGAGGTCCTGCGCGAAGGCGAGGGCGCGGGCCGCGTCGTCGGGCCGGGGCTCGGGCAGGCCGAACACCACCAGGGCGCCGTCGCCGATGAACTTGTCGACCACGCCGCCCCGCAGGCGGGCGAGGCGCGTCACCCGCCGCCGGAAGGCGGACAGGAACTCGGAGAGCCGGTGCGGATCCAGGCTCTCGGCCAGGGTGGTCGAGCCGCGCATGTCGACGAACACGATGGCGGCCTGCTGGCGGCGGCCGGCCTTCAGGCTCCCGTCACCGTCGGCGAGCCGCAGGACCAGCTCCTGCGGCAGGAACCGCGACAGCCGGTTGCGCCGGGTCGCCTCCCGCAGGGCCGACACGGCGAACAGCACGAACAGCACCGCCAGGGCCCCGACCATGACCCAGATGGCCAGGGCGATCCGCGACACCGTCGCCTGTCGCCGCTCCATCCGCCGCGCCTCGTGCGCCTCCATGCGGCGCACCCGGTCGCGGATCGCGTCCATCACCTGCTTGCCGCGCCCGTCCGCCACGGAGGCGCGGGCCGCCGCGCCGTCGCCGGCGCGCATGAGGGCGACGCTGGCGCCGAGCTCGTCGAGCTTCCGGCGGATCAGCCCGGCCAGGGTGTCGAGGTCGCCCCGCTGGTCGGGATCGTCCTGGACGAGGTCGCGCAGGAGATCGAGCTGCTGGTCGACGTTCAGCCGCCCCTCGGTGAAGGGCAGCAGGAAGGCCTCGTCGCCGGTGAGCAGGTAGCCGCGCTGGCCGGTCTCGGCGTCCTGCACCGCCGACAGGACCCGGGCGAGGCGCCCGTCCACCGCCACGGTGTGGCGCACGGCGTCGACGCCGCGCTGCTGGTACACGAAGGCGCCGAGCGCGATGGCGGTCATCACCAGGATCGTGGCGAACCCCACCGTCATCCAGGTCACGGTGCGCGAGCGCAGGGATCGCTGCACCCGCGCGCCCACGCGCGCGCCGACACGTGCCCTGACCGAGGCGGCGTCCGGCGCGGCGTCGCTCCGGTCCGATTCTGTTGCGGTGGCGGGCACGGTGGCGGGCGCGGGCGCTGGGACGGACATGTCAGGCCCCGCCCGCGCCGTGCAGCCGGACGGGCCGCCCGGTCCGCCCCCCGTCCTCGGCCGCCCGCGCCCGGCAATCCGCGATGGTCGCCCGCGCCGTGTCGATCGCGACGGACGCCGCCGACATGGTGCGGGTGTCCGGCTCCCGCTCGCGGGCGTAGCGGACGACGTCCATGGCCAGCGCGTCGACCTCGACGGTGAGCGCCTCGATCGCCGCCGGGTCGCGCAGCGCCCGGGCCTGCCCGGCGATCTCCAGGAGCTGGTCCAGGAGCTCGTCGATGCGCTCGCGGCGCAGGCTGGCGAGGCGCTGCCGGATCCAGGCCAGCACCGAGACGAGGCCGCCCACCAGCGCGCCGAGGAGGTAGAGCGTGTCGCCGTAGCGCTCGATGAAGCCGTGCTGGTCGCGCTCGTAATAGTCGATCGCCCCCGGATGGATCGGGATGCGGGCGCTGGTGGCCGCCACGGTCGTGTCGTAGGCCGGGGCCTGGACGTACTCGGCGGCGTCCGTCGCCAGGGCGGCGGCGCCGCGCTTCTCGAAGAGCTGCTGGGTCACGTCGGCCGCCACGACGCGGCTTAAGGAAGCCCGGGCCATCAGCCGGTACGAGGCGCCCACCGTCTTCACGTCGTCGGCCGGCAGCTTCGGGCGGCCGCCGAACAGGCCGCCCGGGACGGTGACCGCCTGGAGCCGCGGGAAGCGCTCGATCACCGCGCCGTCATCCTCCACGGCGACGAACGCCACCTTGCCGCCGCGGGCGACGCCCTGCACGGCCGAGACCAGGGCCAGCGCCTTCGGCGCCGAGGGCGCGATGATGCTGACGAAGGCGTCGATCCGCTTCTCGCGGAAGGCGCCGGCCACCGCCTCCTGATCGACCGGGACCAGCAGGACCGTCGAGTCCCGGGCCGGGCCGGCGGCCTCCTCCAGGGTGAGCCCGTAATAGCCGAGGAGGTTCCGGAGCAGCCAGAGATCGGCGTCCCGGTGCGCCGCGATGCCGAGCCGCTTGCCGGCGAGCTTCGGGAAGCTGGTGATCCCGGCCTGCTCGGGCGAGGCGATGACCATCGCCTGGTCGCGCAGGATCGCCAGGGTCAGGCCGTTCGTCGGCAGCAGCACGTCGGGGCGGACCACCGCGAGGTCGGCGCGCCCGTCCTGCAGGGCGGCGGCGCTCTCGCGCACGTCGTCGAAGGACAGGATCTTCAGCCGGACATTCTCGTGCGCGGCCTCGAGCGCGTCCGCGTAGGCCTTGATCAGGCCGGGCTCGGTCCCGTCCCGGGGAGCGACCGCGATGGTGAGCACCGTCGCCTGGAGCAGGTACCACGCCGCGACCCCGCCCGCGCCCAGGAGGGCGGCCCCGGCCAGGAGCAGGGTCTCCCGGCGCAGGATCCAGGCGGGGAGGGTCCACATCGCCCCGGCCACTCAGAACAGCGAGATCAGCACGATGCCGCCGACCATCAGGGCGGCGCCGATCAGGCGCGGCGGCCCGGCCTTGACCCGCTTCATGCCGAACCAGCCGAAATGATCGAGCGCCACCGAGGTCAGGAGGTTGGCGGTGATGAGCAGGCCGTTGAAGGCGCCGGCCCCGACCTTGTCGACGAAGAGCAGCCCGGCGAAGACCGCGACCGCCCCGGTGAGGCCGGCGAGGGGCATCCACCAGCGAACGCCCGCGACGTCGTCGCGGGTCGGCAGCGGCGACGGCCGCAGCAGGAACATCAGCGCGAACACGAACACGACCGGCACGAACGACACCGTCGCGGCGAGCCAGGGATTCTCCAGGGCCCCGCGGAGCTGCGCGTTCCAGACCACGCCGACCGCCATCAGGGCGCCGGCCACGAGGATGAACGGGTAGAGCAGCTTGCCGCCGACCCCCGAGCCGCCGCCGTCGCTCTTGCCGCCCGAGCGCGCGATGAAGGTGACGCCCACCGCCATCAGCAGGCCGCCGAGCCAGGGCATCGGCTTGAAGCCCGCCGCCTGCAGGCCGAACAGGCCGAGCGCGTCCATCGCCAGGGAGGTGAGGATGTTGGCGGTGAGCGTCAGGCCGTTGAACGGCCCGGCGCCGACCTTGTCGATGAAGGCGAGCCCGCCGAACACCGCGACCGCGCCGGCGAGGCCTCCGAGGGGCGCGTACCAGGGCATCTTGCCCAAGCTGTCGAGGCTCGGCAGCGGCGTCGGCATCGTGAGGAACAGGGTCGTGAACACGAAGACGATCGGCAGGAACGACACCGTCGCGGCGAGCCACGGATTGACCATGCGGCCGCGCAGCTGCGCGTTCATGGCGTTGCCGATCGCCTGCAGCGCGCCCGCCACCAGGATGAAGGGATAGAGGAGGGCAGCCGTCACGCGCGCGGACCTTCGGGTTGGCGGGGAGGGAGGGTCAGACGAGGAGCAGGCCGGCGAGCGCCAGCGCGAGGGCCGGCGGCATCACCAGCAGGCCGAGCTTGAGGAAGGTCCAGGCGCCGACATCCTGGCCCTCGCGGCGGATGGCGGTCAGCCAGAGGATCGTGGCGAGCGAGCCCGTCACCGACAGGTTCGGCCCGAGATCGACGCCGATCAGGATCGCGCCCGCCACCTTCTCGGGCACGTGGGCGGTCTGGACCGCGGCGCCCGCGATCAGCCCGGCCGGCAGGTTGTTGACGAGGTTGCACAGCACCGCGACGAGGCCGCCCGCCCCCCAGGCGGTGGCCTCCGGGGCGGCGTGGGCGTAGCCCTTGAGGAGGTCCGCCAGCATCGCCAGGACGCCGGTCTTCTCCAGGGCCTCCACGAGGACGAACAGCCCGGCCACCAGCGGCAGCACGCTCCACGACACGTCCTTGGCCACCTCGACGAGGCCGCCGCGCTTGAGCAGCAGCACGACGATCGTGGTGGCGAGCCCGGCCACGAAGGTGGGCAGGCCGAGATCGAGGCCGAGCGCGGAAGCCGCGATCAGCACGCCGCCGGTCGCCACGATGCCGATCCCCGCCACGAGGCCGGTGCGGGACAGCGGCACAGCCTCGACGTCGGTGGCGACCTCCTGCCCGCGCAGGGTCTTCGCCTGGGTCAGCCGCAGCACCGCGTAGGTCGTCGCGATGGCCAGCAGCGAGGGCAGGGCGAACAGGCCGAGCCAGCGCACCAGCGGCGGCATGTGCTCGGCGAAGACCACGAGGTTGGCCGGGTTCGAGATCGGCAGCACGAAGCTCGCCGCGTTGGCGATGAAGGCGCAGATGAACAGGTAGGGGAGGGGGTTCTCCACCTTGGCGGCCTTGGTGGCCGCGTAGACGGCGGGCGTCAGCACCACCGCGCAGGCGTCGTTGGACAGGAACACCGTGACGACGGTGCCGACGAGGTACACGAGGGTGAACAGCCGGGTCGCCGAGCCCTTGGCGGCGCGCACCGCGATCGAGGCGAGCCAGTCGAACAGGCCCTCCTTCCGGGCCACCTCCGACATCAGCATCATGCCGACGAGGAACAGGTAGACGTCGGTCCCCTTCAGCACGCCGTCCCAGGCGGTGGCGGGGGCGAGCAGGCCGAGGGCCACGAGGGCGCCGGCCCCGAGCACGGCCCAGATCGCCTCCGGCCACGCGAACGGCCGCAGGATGACGCCGAGGGTCGCGAGGGCGGCGATCGTCCAGGTCGCGATGTTGGGGGTCAGCGTCAGCGCGCCCATCGGTTGCGGTGGTCCTCTGGTGGGGTGGATCGTGCGGTGCGGTGTGCCGCGATTCGGGCGGGACCGGCTACCAGTGCCGGCCGTTGCGGTTCGGACCGAGCTGGTCGCCCCGGAGCCCCTTCTCGGGCCAGGCCGGCAGGCGGAACGCGTCGCTGCCGGGGCGCTCGTGCGCGGGCGGCGGCACGAAGCTCCGGTCCACGGGCTCGATCACCTCGGTGTCGGTGTGGCCGGTGCCGTCCGCGACCGTGATGGCGAGGCGGCGCGCGCCGTCCCGCCAGGGGATGCGGGCGTGGACCGTCCGGGGGCCGTCCGGCACCATGGGGTGGGCCGGGCCGCCATCGACGCGCAGGTGACAGCGCCACGTGTCCTGCGGCCGGTCCGACAGCACGAGGGCGCGCACCGAGACCGTGCCGTCGGCGGCGTCGAGGGGCGCCGTGGCGAGGCGCCGGTCGGCGGGGCTCGTGACCATCACGAAGGGCAGCGCCCGGTCGAGGGGCTTGAACCGCCAGCTCGCGACCGGCCCGTCGATCGCCGCGACCGCGTAGCCGACCGAGCCGTCCTCGTTCTGGCCGACCGAGCGGGCCGCGGCGTAGAGGGTGCGCCCGTCCGGGGCGAGCTCGTTGTAGTGGGTGTGGCCCATCTCGACGAGGCGGACGCCGTAGTGGCGGATCAGGCCGGCGAGCGCCGCCCGCTCGTCGGGCACGCAGAGGTCGTCCGGGTAGGTGTGGGCGAAGACCGCGCAGGGCTGGCCCTCCCGCTCGGCCTGGGCCAGCTCCTCGCCGAGCCACGCGAGCTGGTGGGGGCCGAGGCGGAAATCGAGGCCGAAGCCCTTCTGGCCGTAGCCGGGGCTGACCATGTCGAGGAACAGGCAGCGCACGCCCGCCCAGGTCTCGGCGAAGTAGTAATGCGTCACCGAGACGGGGTCGCGCGGGCGCGGCAGGTCGTGGCGCCGCGCCGCGTGGCCGCCGCCGCGCGGGCTGCCCGCGACCGCGGCGAACAGGGCGTCGAAATCCGCCATCGTGCCGTGCTGGCGGTCGTGGTCGCCGGCGATCAGGCGCACCGGCAGGTCCGGGTGCCGGTCCAGGGCCTCGTGCAGGACGGCGTACTGCTCCGCCCGCCCGTCCTCGGCGAGGTCGCCGGGGATGTAGACGAAGTCGAGGAGACCGTGTCGGTGCAGCCCCGCCACCTCGGCGAGCATCGCCCGCAGGTCGGCGGCGTGGGGGTCGGAGGCCCGCTCGAGATGCAGGTCGCCGACATGCGCGAAGGCGAACACGCCGTGGCTCGCCGTCATGGCGCGCCCGCGCGCCGTCTGTGGTTTCCCTGAGCCATCGTGCCCCCCGGACAGGCCCGTCCGCCCCGGCCGGGAGATCGGCCGCGGTGGTCGCGACCGGCCCGACGTTTCGGAGCCGGCGGGGTTCCGGCCCGGGGGGGAGACGCGCGCCGGTGGGGCCCTACATTTTCGTGAGCGCGGGCCAGATCCGTGCCCGGCGCCGCGAAGTGTCGTGAAAACAGACACTCGCTGTCCTCTCAGCCGACAGATCCGGGCGATGTCGGCGCAAGGTCAGCCCGAGGTCAGCCCGGGGTCAGCCCGGGGTCAGCCCGGGGTCAGCCAATGACTCCGCCGGCCGGCGGGTTTGCGGCGCGCCTCAGTGCACGCGCCGGAACAGATCCGGCAGGTAGCGTTCCAGGGTCTCGTGTCCCTCGAACTGCACGTCCACGGTGGCGGCCGCGCCCCACGGGCGGTGGAGCCCCACGACCCGGCCGCGGGCATGGCGCCAGATCCCGAGGATCTCGGCGAGGTCGAGCCGGTCGAAGACGACCTCGTCGCCCGGGGCGAGGGCCGGCGCGGCGACGCCGGACCAGGCCTCGGGGACCGGGCGGCGGGGCATCTCCGCGACCCGGGAAGGCTCATCCCCCGGATCGAGGATGGGGGAGAAGGTTTCGTTCGCGGAGTGCTCGCGGAAGAGCATGATCTTCACTAAGCCGTTGCGATGACTGGATAATCGCAGGTTCAATCCGATCCGACAAGGCTTGTTCCGGCGCTCCCCCCGCCGGACCGACCTGTATTCGGCGCCGGGTCCGGGCGACAGGGATCCGCCCGGGCGCCGCGCCCCGTCCCCGAGGCCGGACCGCCCGCGGGACCGCGCGCGCGGGGACGGAGCGGGGCCGGAGAGGAGCCCCGCGGGGGCGCAGCATGTGCCTCTCCGGTTCAGGGGTATCGGGAGATCGTTCGTGTCGTCGAACGACGATCTTTAGAATTTCGGGGCGGGCCGCGCTGATCTAAACCTGACGCGAGACAATCATCCACGTGAGACGGCGCCTGTCGATTTGATGGATCGTGTCCGCATGCCTTCGGATGCGGCGCGAACCATCGCGGCCCGGCAGCCGGACTTGCCCCCGTTCATCCTGATCAGAGTTCCCGCCCGATGAAGTTCCTGCGTGTCCTCGCCGTCGCGGCGCTCAGCCTCGGGGCCGTGCCGGCCGGGGCGGAGACCCTCCGGGTCGGCGTCGTGCCCGGCGCCTACGGCGACGCCGTCACGGTCGCGGCCCGGGAGGCCAAGGCCGAGGGCCTCGACGTCAAGGTGGTCGAGTTCAGCGACTGGACGACGCCCAACGTCGCCCTCGACGCCGGCGACATCGACGTGAACTTCTTCCAGCACCGCCCCTTCATGGAGAACGCCGCCAAGCAGAAGGGCTACGCGTTCGACATCGTCGGGCTCGGGATCCTGTCCAATATCGGCCTGTACTCCCTGAAGCATAAGAGCTTCGACCAGATCCCGGCGGGCGGCACGGTGGCGATCGCCAACGACCCGGTGAACCAGGGCCGCGGCCTGCTGCTCCTCCAGAAGGCCGGGCTGATCACGCTGAGGGACGGTGTCGGCTTCCTCGGCACCCTCGACGACATCGTCGAGAACCCGAAGACGCTGCGGTTCACCGAGGTCGAGGGGCCGCAGCTCGCGCGGATCACCGGCGACGTCGACCTCGCCCTGGGCTACCCGCACTTCATCGTGGCGGCCGGCAGTTTCGACCCGACCAGCGGATTGATCTATTCCGGTATCGAGGACCGGCGCTTCGCCGTGAGCTTCGTCACCAAGGCCGCCCGCAAGGAGGACCCCGTGATCCGGAAATTCGTGACGCTCTTCCAGAACTCGGAGGCCGTGAAACAGCAGATCCGCAAGTCCTTCGCCAACAGCGACAAGCTGTACCTGCTGGCGTGGCAGAACTGATGGTCGGCCTGATCTTCGACAGCCTGCGCGATCCGGGCACGCCGGCCGCGGCCGGGCGGACGGGCCCGGGCGCCGCGACCGCCGCCCGGACCCCGGCCGCCGCGCCCGGCAGCGAGGCCGGCCGGGAGACCGGAACGGTGCGGTTCGAGTCCGTCTCGAAGACCTACCGCTCGGCCGCCGGACCGGTGCAGGCGCTCGACCGGGTGGACCTCGCGATCCCCGCCGGGGCGATCTTCGGCATCATCGGCCGCTCGGGGGCGGGCAAGTCGAGCCTCCTGCGCACGGTCAACCGGCTGGAGGCGCCGAGTTCGGGCCGGGTCCTGGTCGACGGCGCCCCGATCGACGCCCTCGACACCGACGGGCTCGTCGCCCTGCGCCGGCGCATCGGCATGATCTTCCAGCACTTCAACCTGCTGGCGGCCAAGACCGTCCGGCAGAACGTGGCGCTGCCGCTCACGGTCGCGGGCGTCCCGCGGCGCGCGATCGGCCCGCGAGTCGCGGAGGCCCTGCGCCTCGTCGGCCTGGAGGACAAGGCCGACACCTACCCGTCGCGGCTCTCCGGGGGCCAGAAGCAGCGGGTCGGCATCGCCCGGGCGCTCGTGAGCGATCCGGAGATCCTGCTCTGCGACGAGGCGACCTCCGCCCTCGACCCGGAGACGACGCTGGCGATCCTCGACCTGCTGCGCGACATCAACCGGCGGCTCGGGATCACCATCATCCTGATCACCCACGAGATGAGCGTGATCCGCGAGATCTGCAGCGACGTGGTGGTGCTGGAGGGCGGCCGGGTCGTCGAGACCGGGCCGGTCTGGCGCGTGTTCGGGGCGCCCGAGCACCCGACCACCCGGGCGCTGCTCGAACCCCTGACCCGCGGGCTGCCGCCGGATTTGGCGGCCCGGTTGCAGCCGCGGCCCGCGCCGGGCGGCTGGGCGATCCTGCGGATCACCTGCTCGGGCCGGGCCGCGCCCGACCTCTCGGGCCTCGCGGGGGCCGGGGCGCCGGTGCGCCTGCTCCAGGCGGGCATCGAGCGGATCCAGGGCCACGCGGTCGGCCGGATGCTGGTGGCCGTCCCGGCCGAGGATCCGGGCGCGGAGGCGCGGCTGCGGACGCTCGGCGGCGACGTGGAGCGGGTCGGCTACGTCCCCGCCGACCCGGCGGAGGGGTGAGACGATGCGGGACCGCTCCTCCCCCGATACCCCGACCGCTCCACCGCCGCCCCAGCACCCCGAACCCGGAGGCCCGCCATGTCGCCGCAGATGATCGAACGCCTCTGGCAGGCCTTCCTCGACACCGCGCTCATGGTCGGGGTCTCGGCCGGGATCGCCGTGGTCGCCGGCATTCCCCTGGCGCTGTTCCTCGTCACCTCCGGGCCCGGCGGCATCTTCGCGGCGCCGACAGCCCACCGGGTGGTCGGGACCGTGGTCAACGGCTTCCGGGCCGTGCCCTTCATCGTGCTGCTGGTGGCGCTGATCCCGTTCACCCGGCTGGTGGCCGGCACCACGATCGGCGTCTGGGCGGCGATCGTGCCGCTCTCGGTGAGCGCGACCCCGTTCTTCGCCCGGATCGCCGAGGTCTCGCTGCGGGAGGTGGATGCGGGCCTGATCGAGGCCGCCCAGTCCATCGGCTGCCGGCGCCGGCACATCCTCGCCCACGTGCTCCTGCCCGAGGCGCTGCCGGGCATCGTGGCCGGCTTCACCATCACGGTGGTGGCGATGATCGGCGCCTCCGCGATGGCCGGCGCGGTGGGCGCGGGCGGGCTCGGGGACGTCGCCATCCGGTACGGCTACCAGCGCTTCGACACCACCGTGATGGTGGTGGTGATCGCGATCCTGATCGCCCTCGTGTGCGCGGTCCAGTTCGCGGGCGACACCGCGGTGCGGCGGCTCCGGGCCCGCTGAGCGAAACCGTCCGACCTGGGCGATCCGACCGGGAGCCCGCACCGATGGATCGTCCCCGGTCGACGACCTCGACATCGCCGTCCGCGCGCGCGGAGCGAAGCGATCCAGGCCGCGCCGCGCCTTCCAACCGCGCGCGGCCCCGGGGCGCTTCGCAGCGCTCGCGATGACGGCGGGACGTCCCAACCCGAGCGGTCAACCGGAAACCGTATGAGCCTGCACCTGGACGATCCCGTCACCGACCCGGTCGAAGATCGGCTGCCGCCGCCGCCGGCGCCGCCGCACCGGATCCGCTCGGACGCCGAGGCGATCGCGGCCGCGCGGGCCGTGGCCCGGATCTTCGCGGCGGGCGCGGCCGAGCGCGACCGCGACCGGCGCCTGCCCTGGGCGGAGATCGCGGCCTTCACGGAGAGCGGGCTCGGCGGCATCACGGTGCCGCGCGAACACGGCGGCGCCGGGGTCTCGCACGCGACGCTCGCGGAGGTCTTCGCGATCCTCGCCGCCGCCGACGGCTCGGCGGCGCAGATCCCCCAGAACCAGTTCGGCGTCCTGGCGCTGGTCGCGGCCGCCGCCAGCCCCGCCCAGCAGGCGCGGATCTACCGGGACGTGCTCGCCGGCCACCGGATCGGCAATGCCGGCCCCGCCCGCAACGGCAAGGCGATCACCGGCGTGGACACGCGGCTGACCGCCGGGCCGGAGGGCCCGCGGCTCAGCGGCACGCGCTTCTACTCGACGGGCGCGCTCTTCGCCCACTGGATCCCGACGCGCGCGGTCGGCCCCGACGGCGGGCCGCTCCTGGTCTTCGTGCGCCGGGACGCCCCCGGCGTGCGGGTGGTGGACGACTGGCAGGGCTTCGGCCAGCGCACCACGGCGAGCGGCAGCGTGATCTTCGCGCAGGCCCCGGTCGAGGCGGAGCTGACGATCGACCTCGCGCCCCTGGCCGGGCGCCCGGGCCTGTTCGGGCCGGTCTCGCAGCTGATCCACGCGGCGATCGACGCCGGGCTCGCCCGGGGCGCGGCCGCCGCCGCCCTCGACTTCCTGCGCACCCGGACCCGGCCCTATCCCTTCACCGCCGAGACCGTCGCGGAGGATCCCCACATCCTCGGCGAGGTCGGGCGGCTCACCGTCGACCTGCACGCCGCCGAGGAGGTCCTGGCCCGGGCCGGACGGGCGCTCGACCGGATCGCCGCGGCCCCCGTCACCGCTGAGAGCGCGGCCGAGGCGTCGGTGGCGGTGGCGCAGGCCAAGATCCTCACCACCGAGGCGGCCCTGGAGGCCTCCGAGCGGCTGCTCGAACTCGCCGGCGCCTCGGCGACCCGCGACGGGTACAATCTCGGCCGGTACTGGCGCGACGCTCGGGTCCACACCCTGCACGACCCCGTGCGGTGGAAGTACCACCTTCTCGGGAACCACGCCCTGAACGGCGTGCTGCCCGCCCGGCACCAGTGGAACTGAGGACCGGGCGATGCCGCTCCAGCCCCACGAGACCGCCTTCACGCAGGCACCCGCGCCGCCGCGCCCGGTGCCGGTCCTTCCGGACGCCGCCGCGGCGCTCGCCGTCGCCGACCGGCTGGCGGAGGCCTTCGCCGAGGCCGCCGCCGAGCGCGACCTGGAGCGCCGCCTGCCAGTCGCCGAGATCGCGCGCTTCACCGAATCCGGCCTCTGGGCGATCACGGTGCCGAGGAAATACGGCGGCCCCGGCCTCGACAGCGCCACGGTCGCCCAGGTGATCGCCCGGATCGCCGCGGCGGACGGCTCCCTCGGCCAGATCCCGCAGAACCATTTCTACGCCCTGGAGGTGCTCCGCAACGGCGGCACCGAGGCCCAGAAGCGCGCCCTCTACGGCCGCGTCCTGGCGGGCGAGCGCTTCGGCAACGCGCTCGCCGAGACCGGCGCGCGCGACCACACCCGCCGCACCCGCCTCGTGCGCGACCCGGCTGGCTGGACTGTCGAGGGCCGCAAAGACTACTGCACCGGCTCGCTCTACGCCCACCGCATCCCAACCCTGGCCAACGCCGAGGAGGACGGCCGGGCGGTCGCCTACCTCGTCTTCGTCCCCCGGGACGCGCCGGGCGTGACCCTGGTCGACGACTGGGACGGGTTCGGGCAGCGGCTCACCGGCTCGGGCTCGGTCCTGTTCGAGCGCGTCGCCGTGGAGCCCGACTGGGTGGTGCCGTTCCAGGCCTCGCTGGAGCGGCCGACCGCCCTCGGCCCCTTCGCGCAGATCCTGCACGCCGGGATCGATCTCGGCATCGGCGCGGGCGCCTTCGCGGCGACCTTGCCCTTCGTGCGCGACCGCGCCCGGCCGTGGATCGATTCCGGGGTCGCGCGGGCGAGCGAGGATCCCCTGACCCTCCACGCGCTGGGCGACGTCCAGGTGCGCCTCGCGGCGGCCGACGCCCTGCTGGCGCGGGCCGGCCGCTACGTGGACGCCGCGCAGGAAGCCCCCGACGCCGACAGCGTCGCGGCCGCCTCCGTGGCGGTGGCGGAGGCCCGGGCGGCGAGCCACCGGGCCGGCCTGCTCGCGGCCAACAAGCTCGTCGAGCTCGGCGGCACCTCGGCCACCGACCGGGCCGAGGCGCTCGACCGCTACTGGCGCGACGTCCGCACCCACACCCTGCACGATCCGGTGCGCTGGAAGTACCACTGGATCGGCGCCTACCACCTCGACGGCCGGCAGCCGCCCCGGCACGGAGCGCTCTGATGGCCCTCGGAAAGAAGCAGATCCTGTTGAACGCCTTCAACATGACCTGCGCGGGCCACATCAACCACGGGCTCTGGACCCACCCGCGCGACCGCTCGGCCGCGTACAACACACTGTCCTACTGGACCGAGCAGGCGAGACTCCTGGAGCGCGGCCTGTTCGACGGCCTGTTCATCGCCGACATCATCGGCGTCTACGACGTCTACGGCGGCGGCATCGACGTGACCGCCCGGGAGGCCGTGCAGCTCCCGGTCAACGACCCGACCGTGATGATCTCCGCCATGGCGGCGGTGACCGAGCATCTCGGCTTCGGGGTGACGATCAACGTCCACCAGGAGGCGCCCTACACCTTCGCCCGGCGCCTCTCGACCCTCGACCACCTGACGGGCGGCCGGATCGGCTGGAACGTCGTCACCGGCTACCTCGACAGCGCCCACCGCGCCCAGAGCGGCGGCGCGTTGCCGGCGCACGACCGGCGCTACGACTACGCCGACGAGTATCTGGAGGTGCTCTACCGGCTCTGGGAGGGCAGCTGGGACGACGCGGCCGTGCGCCGCGACCGGGCGGGCCGGGTGTTCAGCGATCCCGCCCATATCCGCAAGGTCGTCCACCGGGGCGAGTTCTTCGCGGTCGAGGGCTACCACCTGTCGGAGCCGTCGCGCCAGCGCACGCCGGTGCTCTACCAGGCCGGCGCCTCGGGCCGCGGCCGCGCCTTCGCGGGCCGCCACGCCGAGTGCGTGTTCATCTCGGCCCGCGACCCGGCCACCGCCCGCGACTCCGTCCGCGCCATCCGGGCCGAGGCGGTCGCGGCCGGCCGGGAACCCGACGACGTGAAGGTGTTCGTCGGCCTCGCGGTGATCCCCGGTCGGACCCGGGCGGAGGCCGAGGCCAAGCGCGATGAGTACCTGTCCTACGCGAGCCCGGAGGCGGGGCTCGCGCATTTCTCCGCCTCCACGGGGATCGACTTCGCCCGCTACGGCCTCGACGAGCCGATCCCCTACGCGCCGGGCAACGCCATCCAGTCGGCCACCGCGGCGGCGGCCAGGCGCGGGCTGACGAAGCGCGACCTCCTCGCCGAATTGCAGCTCGGCGGCCGCTACGCGGTCCTCACCGGCGACGCCGTGACGATCGCCGACGAACTCCAGGCCTGGATCACGGAGGGCGAGGTCGACGGGTTCAACCTCAGCCGGATCGTCGTGCCGGAGAGTTTCTCCGACTTCATCGACCTCGTGATCCCGGAACTGCAGGATCGCGGCCTCTACAAGACCGCCTACGCCGAGGGCTCGCTGCGGGCGAAGCTGTTCGGCCAGGGGGACCGGCTGCCCGCGCGCCACCCGGCCGAGGCCTATCGCGGCGCGCCTCGGCGGCCCTGATCAGCGACCCTGGGACTCGCCGCTCTCGGAGCCGAACCAGCGGCCGTAGATCTCGTCGTAGCGGCCGTCCTCGCGCAGTCCCAGCAGGGCCTGGTTGACGCGCTTGCGCCGGGGGTCGTTGGCCGGGAACAGGATGCCGTAGGATTGCCGGTTGAACGCGGTGCCGACCAGGCGCAGGGCCTCGTGGCCGGGCCGGGTCGCGTAGTAGCTGAGCGCGGGGGCATCGTAGACCACTGCCGCGACCGTGCCGGCCCGCAGTGCCGCGCAGGCCTCCTCCAGGGTCGCGAAGCCCACCGGCGTGGCGAAATGGTCCGCCAGGTAGGCGACCGAGGTGGTGTTGGCGACCGTGCCCACCCGCTTGCCCGGCAGGTCCTGCGGGCCGTTGATCGCGCCGCGCAGGCGCTCCACGGTCGCCGTGCTGGTCAGGCCCGCGGTGAACCACGCCACCAGGGCGATGCAGGTGAACAGCCAGAGCACCGTGACGGCCCGCGCCAGCGGGCTGCGCGGCATCTCCTCCGCCTGGGCGGCGAGGCTGCTCAGGGCCCACCAGACGACGTGGGCGAAGCCGCGCGCCGGTCCCGAGCGCGCCGCCATGCCGCCGGGGTGGCGCCGCTCGAGCCACCAGACCAGGGCCGCCACCGCCAGGATCAGGGCGGCGAGCCCCAGCAGGACCTGCAGGAAGGCGGCGTCGCTCAGGAGCGCCCGGAGAGCCCGCGCGGTGGCCGAGCCGGTCGCGTCCGGCTCCGCCCGGACGGCGATGCGCAGGCCGGTCTCCAGCATCGTGACGGAGAAGTCGAAACGCCGCTCGCGCTCCGCGGTGATCGACACCGCCGCGATGGCGAGGTCCGCGCGCCCGTCCGAGACCGCCGCGAACAGCGCCGGCAGGTCGTCGACGCGCACGTACGCCGTCCGGACGCCGAGATCCCGCGCGAGGGCGTTCCAGAGATCGATGCTGAACCCGCGCAGCCGGCCGTCCTCGTCCATGACCAGGGGCGGCACTGGATGCGTCGCGACCCGCCACGTCTCGGGCTCGCCGGTGAGGAGCGCGGGCGCCGCCTCCCGAGGCTCGGCCCGGACGGGCTCCGCGGCGAGCGGCGCGGCGGCCGCGCAGCACAGGGAAAGGGACAGGCAGAGGGACAGGACGCCCGCGGCGCCGGCGCGCCGCCGGCCGGCGGACCGGCGCGGCACGTCAGAGGCTCTCGATCCAGTTGCGCAGGACGGCGCCGGGCGCGGGTTCGGGGCCGGTCTCCAAGCGCTGGGACGCGTCGCTCGGGACGAAGCCGAACCGGCGCTTGAACGCCCGCCGGAAGGTCCGCTCGTCCGAGAAGCCGACCGCGAAGGCGACCTGCGAGATGCGCAGGGGTTTGGGGGCATCGTCGCGCACGAGCATCCGCATCGCCGCCATGAGGCGGCGGTCGCGGATATACGCCACGATGCCGTTGGGGGCGAACAGCCGGTACAGGGTCGAGCGCGACAGGCCGAGCCGCGTCGCGATCAGGGCCGGCGTCAGCTTCGGATTGCCGAGCTCCATCTCGACGAGGCGGCGGACCCGGATCCGGATGTCCTGGTGCTGGGAGGGGCGCCCCTCCTCCTGCCCGCGCAGCCAGCTGGCGCAGAGCTGGGTGATCGCCGCCGAGGCCGCCAGGGCCTCGCGGCGGTCGAGGAGGTCGCCGCAGGCGACGACGTTGGCGACGAAATTATGGACCAGCCGCCCGAACGGGTCGCCGTCGTGGTCGAGGGGGCGCCCGTGCAGGGCGTCGGGGTGGCAGCCCTGCTTCTCCAGCAGGGCGCGGGGGATCACGACGTTCGTGGCGTCGACCGCGCCCGCCACGATGCGCACGGGCTGGGCGAGGTCGAAGACGATGCACTGCACCTCGTTCACGGGGCCGGTGCCCTGATCGGTCTCCACGCGGCTCTGCCCCCGCCGGTAGAATTGCAGCAGGATGTGGTCGAGGCCTTGCTGGCCGATCATCTCCCGCGTCCGCACGAGGGTGTGGGCCGGCGCCACCACGTCGCCGACCAGCAGGTCGCCGAGATGGTAGCTGCGCATCGCGATCGGGACGGTCAGGTCGGTCTCCGGGCGGAAGCTCACGTCGAAGATGGGCGCGAGATGGTCCTGCCACGCCCGCCCCAGCGCCGCGGGATCCCCGGGCGGCTCGAACCGCAGGCAGGCGACCTCTCCGCCCGGAGCCTCGCCCCCGGCCGGCGCCGCGTCCGGGTCCTGGTTTCTCTCCTCGGAAGACATACGTAGAGCCTGACACCTGCTGTTCGCGCGACCGATGAAGAACGAGGGCCTGCCCCAAGGTGACGCGTGGCAACGCGGTCCGGTCGTCCCGCACGTTAGCCGCGCCCACCCGGACAGTCTTCCTGTCTCCCGCCGACCCGGGCGGCTGTACACTGTCGTTTGCCGGGGCGAAGTGCGATTCGACGCGGGCGCCGCCCGACCGGACCGCCCCCGGTGCAACGTCCGATCAACGTGACCCGCGAGCCGGCGGTGTGGTTCCATCCGTCCCAGAAAGGGGGATCCCCGTTTCAGGACGTCGCGCGCGGCGCCGAGTGTGGCCGCGATGTGATAGTCCGTTAAAGCCGCATTTTCTAATCCCCGTGCAAAGCTTGCGGCATGCATGACGGGGGTCAGTCCAGTGGTCCAACAGTATAGCGACGTAGAGCGCGTGACCGGATCCTGTGATCCGAGCCGGGGCGCGGGCGTCGGAACCCGGCGTCGCGGCCCCGTACGGCTCGGATTGCTGGTCGGCAGCTCGCTCGCGACGCTCGCGCTGGCTCTGGGACCTGTGGCGGCGCAGACCGTGCCGGCGCGCTCGCCCTCGACACTGGGACTGACCAAGCAGGATTTTGAAACACGCGAGTACTGGAATGACTGGGGCCTCGGGGCGATCAACGCCTCGACTGCGTATGCTCGCGGGTTCACCGGGCTTGGGGTTTTAGTCGCCGTCATCGACACCGGTATAGATGCGACACATCCGGAATTCAGGAATTTGACGAATCCAGGCGGTTCGCGAATCTCGCCTGCCTCAGCCGATTTCTACGAGTGGTATCCGCAAACGCCTACTCCATTCACTATGCCCTCCGTCGTGGACAGAGACGGCCATGGTACCCACGTCGCCGGAACCATCGCCGCAGCACGCGACGGCGATCCCGCGGGCATGATGGGCGTCGCCTTCGAGAGCAGAATTCTTGCCTTGCGCGCTATCGTTGGAACTGATGACAGCCAAACATACAATCGGCCGAGGATGCAGCTGGGCGGAGACACCGCAGCTGCAATCGAATATGCAGCACAGAACGGCGCCCGCATCATAAACGGCAGCTATGGGTACTCTTTTAAAGACTCAAATTTATATCAGAAGTACAGCTACGAAGCTATGAGCGCGGAGCACCAAGCATTAAAGGAAGCTTCGAGCAGAGATGTGTTATCTATTTTCGCAGCAGGGAACAATCACGTCAGCGGAAACCTATACAATTGGGCAAACGCTTCAAGTGCATCTTTAATTCCCTACATTCGTCCAGAGAATGCCAATTCCGGCGTTTATCGCTTGTACGATATCAATGGTATCGAGCAAAAACAGGTCGATTTCTCCGATGTTTCGGGATATATCGTCGCCGTTGTAAATGTTGATGAATACAATAGGCCAAATTGGTCGAGCAACTTGTGCGGAGCCGCAGCAGCTTGGTGCATTTCTGCGCCTGGGACAAATATTTATTCTACTTGGCCGCTGAATATGGCCCCAGCCGATCAGATGACGGCCGGCTATTACTCGATCAGCGGTACGTCGATGGCCGCGCCGCACGTAGCGGGTGCCGCCGCTGTCCTGCGTCAGGCGTTCCCGTTCCTGACGGCGCCGCAGATCGCCCAGACCATGTTCACCACCGCCACCCATCTCGGTGACGGTCCGGCCAACGCCCCGAACGCCACCTTCGGCTGGGGCCTGCTCAACCTCGGCAAGGCCATCGACGGCCCGGGCCAGTTCACCTCCGACTGGACCGTCAACACCACCTACAACGGACAGGCCTATTACGGCCGCTTCGCCAACGCCATCTCCGGCGTCGGCGGTCTGACCAAGGTCGGGCTCGGCACCCTCGAACTCGCCGGCACCAACACCTATGCCGGACCGACCACCGTCGCCGGCGGCACCCTGTTCCTGTCCGCCAGCGGCAGCCTGACCTCACCGGTCTCCGTCCAGAGTGCCGGCACCTATCTCAATGCCGGCTGGACCCAGAGCAGCGTCAGCAATGCCGGCCTCCTGATCAACACCGGCACCATCTCCGGAGGTGCGACCAATGCCGGCACGGCGCTCAGCAGCGGCGTGATCGCCGGCGGCGTGGCCAACAGCGGCACGCTGTCCA
>NZ_FOCS01000020.1:0-111656 GCF_900110155.1 Methylobacterium sp. UNC300MFChir4.1
CTTCCTCGACGACGGCCGCGTCGAGATCGACAACAACACCGTCGAGCGGGCGATCCGGCCGTTGGCCCTGACGCGGAAGAACGCGCTGTTTGCCGGCTCGGACGGTGGGGCCGGGCATTGGGCTGTCGTCGCCTCGCTGGTCGAGACCTGCAAGCTGAACGGGGTCGAGCCGCAGGCCTACCTGACCGACGTCATCACCCGCATCGTCGCCGGACATCCGCAGAGCAATATCGACGACCTGCTGCCCTGGGCCTACGCCCCGCAGACCCTCAGGGCCGTGGCCTGAGAACGACGCTTACGCTGATCGCGAGCGTGTCGGACGAGAAGCTTCGCCGTCTGCCGCAGTGCTCGACAGCCAGACCGTCAAAACGATGGAGAGCGGCGGGCCGCGCGGCTACGACGTCGGCAAGAAGGTCAAAGGCCGCAAACGCCAAGCGTTGGTCGACACGGACGGGCGTGCGCTCGTCCTCGATCCGCAGCCTGCCGACGTACAGGACCGGGACGGAGCCGTTCCGGTGCTGCGCCTGTCGCGCCGAAGCTTCCCGTTCATTACCAAGGCCTTTGCCGACGCCGGCTATGCCGGCGACAAGCCAGCGAGCGCGACGATCATCGCCGTCGAGATCGTGCGCAAGCCGCCGGATCAGGTCGGCTTTGCCGTGCATCCACGCCGGTGGGTCGTTGAACGGTTCTTCGCCTGGATCAGCCGCAACCGACGCCTCTGGAAGGATCCCGAAGCGACCCTCGCCTCCGCCAGAGCCTTCCTCTACGCCGCAGCCGTCATGATCCTCGTCAGACGCCTCGCCCGATCAGCCTGACTTCTCGGACGGACTCTAAGCAGAACGCTAAATGCGGTGCAATTTGTCTAAGCAATTTTCCCAGGCTAGAGCTTGAGTAACAATAGCCTCGAGATCGTCGTGGCTGGGTTGCCAGCCCAGGCGCTCGCGGATGCGCGATGCCTCTGCTACAACAAGGGCCGGATCGCCTGGCCGGCGCGGGCATAGCTGCACCTCGAAGTCGCGACCGGAGATCCGCTTCACGACCTCGACGACCTCGAGCACCGAGTAGCCGCGCCCGTAGCCGCAGTTCAGCGTCAGGCTCTCGCCGCCGGAGCGCAGGTGGTCGAGGGCGAGGCGATGGGCCTCGGCGAGGTCCGACACCTGGATGTAGTCGCGCAGGCACGACCCGTCCGGGGTCGGGTAGTCGGTCCCGAAGACGTCGAGGCGGCTGCGCTGTCCGAGCGCCGCCTGCGTGGCCACCTTGATGAGGTGCGTGGCGTTGGGCGTCGACTGGCCGGACCGCCCCTTCGGGTCCGCGCCGGCCACGTTGAAGTAGCGTAGGACGACGTAGGAGAAGCCGTGCGCCGCGGCGGCGTCGGCAATCATCCACTCGCTCATGAGTTTCGAGCGACCGTAGGGGTTGATCGGCTTGAGCGGGAGATCCTCGGGAACCGGCGAGATGTCGGGCTCGCCGTAGACGGCCGCGGTCGAGGAGAAGATCACGTGCTTGACGCCGGCGCGCACTGCGGCCTCGATCAGCGAGCGGGTCTTCGCCGTGTTGGCCAGGTAGTAGCCCAGGGGATCGGCCACGGAATCGGGCACGACCGTTTTCGCGGCGAAGTGGGCCAGGGCGTCGATGCGGTGCTGGAGGATCGTCTGCGTCACGAGGGCCTGGTCGGCCACGTCGCCCACCACGAGCTTCACGCCCTCCGGGACCGCCCAGTCGAAGCCGGTGGAGAGATCGTCCAGGACGACGACCCCCTCATGGCCGGCGTCGAGGAGCGCCAGAACCATGTGGCTGCCGATGTAGCCGGCACCACCCGTCACCAGAACTGCCATCTTAATCTCCGCAACTGACGCATCCTACTGACCCGAAAAGTGTGCCGCGTCGAGCTTATGTTCACTGAAATTTCTGCTATTGAGCAACGTGAAGACAGCCGCAGATGCATATCGATGAAATCCACGCCGCTTCCAGCCTTAATAAGCCCCGACAATAAAAGCTGCCATAATTCAACTGACAAGAAGGACATGGTCCATTTTTTCGCCGCGAGATATCAAATTCAAGTCACAACTCGGAATCCGCGGAGAGCCATAGAATTGTTTCAAGATAAATCTCTGAATAATGAGTGCGCCCAATCATTGAAAACAATTTATGAGAGTGAGTATAAGACCATTATCGCAATTGTTGGACTAATAATCAGCAGATTAACTATGCCTGTCAATTTATAGATATACTACATCAGGGATTGTCGTGATCGATCTAGTCGCCAAATTATATCTAAATTAAGACAAGATCGATGTAGCATATTATAAATATCTTTACGAATGTGTCTGTGTAAATAATGCACTACCTGCCGGCCAACATATGAAGTTTGAACCACTTATCGCCCAATGTACTCAACCGCAACGACTTTTCGCAGACCCGTCTCAAGTTCAACGCGCGGCCGCCAGCCAGTCCGGTCGAGAAAGCGCCTTGAGTCAAGCACTTTGAAGGCCGCGCCCTGGAACGAGCCGGGCGGGCTCACAATGGGCACGGACCAGTCCAGGGCGGCCAAGGCGGCCCGCGCCACCGCCTCGACGGTGACGGGCGTGTTGGCGGCGCAGTTGAGGATCTCGTTGTCGAACGCCCGGTCGGCCGCCAGGATCGCGTCGATCTGGTCGTCGACGTACAGCACCTCGCGGACGGTCTGCGGGTTGCCCCAGACCTCGAACTGCGCAGCGCCCGCCGCCTTCTCCCGCACGGCCCGGTCGAGCAGGGCACCGACGAAGTGGCTGCGGTCGGAGGCCTTGTTGTCGTGCGGCCCGTACAGGGTCGCCAGCACGCAGTGCAGGAAGGTCAGCCCGTACTGGTGCGCGTAGGCCGCCGAGCCCGTCGCCAGGACCTGCTTGGCGAGCCCGTAGCCGATCACCGACGGGTGCGTCGGCCCCTGCCCGAACCGCACCTCGGGCAGCGGCTCCGCCGATTCCGGATAAGTACAGGACGAGCCCGTGGAGACGAGCTTGGCCTGCGGCTGGAACAGGCGCCACGCCTCGAGGACGTTCAGGTGGACCCGGGCGTTGATCGCCAGGAGCTCGCCCTGGATGTCGTACTGCACCGCTCCGGTGCGCTGGCGGGTCACTACGTGGAAGATCCGGCCGGCCGGGGGCGCAGTGCGCAGCGCCCGCTCGACGTTCGCCCAGTCGGAGAGGTCGCCCGCCGCCCGACCGATCTCGACGACCTCGCGGCCCTCGGCCCGGAGCCGCGGGACGAGGTTGCGCCCGAGGAAGCCGTTCGCCCCGATGACGATGTCGCGCTCAGGCCCCGGCATGGTGCGCCCCGTCGCGATAGGCCTCGCGATACCAGGCGATCGTCGGCCGCAGCCCGTCCGCGAGGCCCGTAAAGGTCGACATCCCAAAGCGCTCGCGCAGCCGCCGGTTGGTCGAGCGGCGGGCGAGCACGCCGTGAGTTGCCGTGTCGGGGGCTTGCACAGGCCGGTCCTCCCCGGCCACCTCCAGGATGGTTCGGGCGAGGTCGAGCAGGGTCGTGGTCTCGCCACGGCAGAGGTTGAGCGCGTCGCTCGTCTCCCGCATCTCCAGGGAGCGGGCGAACACGTCGACGACGTCGCCGACGTAGATGAAGTCGCGCTCGACCAGCGGGTTGCCCTTGATCTCGAAGCGCTCACCCGGTGCGAGCGCGCGCATCACGAAGGCCGGCAGGACGTGCGCTTTGCGCGGATCCGTCGAGTCGTGGGGACCGTAGGGGTTGCTCAGGCGGAAGCTGATCGTGTGGATCCCGTAGCGCTCGGCGTGGAGGTCGGCGATCACCTCCGACCAGCGCTTCGACCAGGCGTAGAAGGCCTCGTTCCGGTTGGGCGGCGCGTTGAGGTCGACAGCCTGCGCGTCGTCGAGGGGATCGAGGGCCGCCGGGTAGACCGCGACGCTCGAGGCCGCGCGCACCTCGCGGATGCCCTTCGTCAGGCAGAACCGGTAGAGGCGGTTGGCGATCTCGGCGTTGCCGGTCAGCAGGTCACTCTGCGCCGTCTCGAACTTGTCGGCGTCGTAGCGCTGCGCGGCGACGTTGACGACGATGGCGTCGGCAGGAACCGACAGCGCCTCCAGGGCATCGAAGCGCGCGGCCTCATGCGCCCCCGGCACCGCGCGGCCGGAGGGGCTGACCGCGATCAGCCGCGGCACGCGGTCGGCGAGATGCGCGACGAGGTTGCGGCCGACGAACCCGGTCGCACCGACGACGACGACGGTCTCGGGCAAGGAGGATCGGGACACGGCAGCCACGCTCAGACCGCCTTCGGCAGGTCGGCGGCGGTGATCACCTTGAGTTCCGGCACCGGAACGATGAAGGCGCCGCCGTTCTCGAGGTAGCGGCGCTCGCGCGCCAGGAACTCGTCGATGAAGTTCCAGGCGAGCACTAGGTAGGCGTCGGGCGCGGGCACGCTGCCCTCCTCGACGATCGGGATGCGGGCGCCGGGGATCAGCCGGCCGAACTTCAGCGGATTCTTCTCGGCCGCGTATTGGACCAGACGCGGGCCGATGCCGAACGCATTGAGCAGCGTCGCGCCCTTGGCCGGGGCACCGTAGGCGTGGACCGTCTTCCCCTCGGCGTGCATGCGCTCCAGCAGATCGAGCAGCGCCGCCTGCAGGCGCCGGACGTTCTCGGCGAAGCCGACATAGGTCTCGAACTTGCCGTAGCCGCGGGCCTCCTCGTCGGCGCGCATGCGCTTGACCGCGTCGCTGACCGGGTGGGCGCCGGGGAAGCCGACATGCGCCTCGAGGGAGCCGCCGTGGACCGGCACCACGCTGACGTCGAAGACCTCCAGGCCGTGGCGCGCGAACAGCTGCTCCAGGGAGCGGAGCGTGTAGTAGCACAGATGCTCGTGGTAGATCTGATCGAAGGCGGTGTTCTCGATCATGCCGCCCAGGTAGATCGCCTGCACGACGAAGACGCCGTCCGGCTTGAGCAGCGTGACGATGCCTTTCACGACGCTGTGCAGCTCCTCCAGGTGGAAGAAGACGCCGGCGGCGGTGATCAGGCTCGCCGGCCCGTCCTGCGTGCGGATGATCTCGGCGGTCTCCGCGTTGAAGAAGCGATTCAGCGTCGGCACGTTGGCGGCGCGGGCGAGTTCCACGACGTTGGAGGCGGGCTCGACGCCGCAGCGGCGCAGGCCGAAGGGCTCGTACTGCCGCAGCCACGTGCCGTCGTTGCTGCCGATGTCGACGACGAGGTCCTGCGGCCCTAGGCCGTACCGCTCCACGAGCCGGGCCGCCGTCTGGCGGAAATGCTCCACCAGCGTCTTCGTCGTGCCCGAGACGTAGGGGTAGTCGCTGAACATGCTCTCCTTCGGGATCGTGTGATCGATCTGGACGAGCGTGCAGTCGTGGCAGAAGCCGGCGCGCAGGGGGAAATGCGGCTCGCGGCGGTCCGCGAGATCAGGCGGGATCAGGCGGTTGCAGTGCGGCTGATCGGTCAGGTCGAGGAACAGCTCGACATCGCGTCCATCGCAGACGCGGCATGCCATGGCGAGTTTCGTTCCCGTCATCCTACGACCTGTGACATCCGCGGCGCGACGCTCTACGACCCCGAGAGGCTTATCGGGTGGGCGAGGGCAGCGCAACGCGCGGCCGCAGCGCGATCGAAGTCAGAGCCGAAAGACGAGACAGTTTTGCCATCGCGCATATCGCTCAGCCGCGAAGATCCACAATGACCGCCGCGGATATCCGGAAGCACAAGCCCCGAGCCCGAATAAAGCGATGATCTCGACACCGAGTTGGACAGTCCGCCAATCCCACCACGTCATGAAGGATCGCTGGCTCGGTCTCCGTGCCGACGACTGCGTGACGCCGTCGGGTCACATCGTCGATCCCTATTACGTGCTCGAGACGCCGGACATCGCCCTCGTGCTGGGCATCGACGCGGCCGATCACGTCATCCTCGTACGCCAGTACCGTCACGCCTATGGGGGCCCGAGCCTGGAGCTTCCGGGCGGGGCCATCGACCCCGCCGACCCCGACATCCTCGCGGCCGCCGAGCGCGAGATTCGTGAGGAGACCGGCTACATCTTCGCCGATGCCGAGCGCGTGGTCACCCTGAACGCGGATCCGGCCCGCTACGCCAACCGCATGCATCTCGTCCGCGCGCGCGTGACTGCGGCCGGGCCGGCGCAGCCGGATCCCGGCGAGGACATCGCCGTCGTGCGCGTCCCGCGAGCCGAGGCCTTACAGCTCGCCCAGTCGGGCGCCATCGTCGGAGCCGTGCACGCCGCCATGCTCCTGATCGGCCTGTCCGGCACGCGATGATGGCCGTCACCGGATTGTGGATCGTGCGATCGAACCGCTGACAAGACCCGCGCGTTCCGCCAATACGATTAATCATCGGTTAAAGAGCGGATTCAAGCGTGCCCGATTACGACATCCAGATCGTCGCTCCGCGAGATCGGAAAGCCGCGGACGCGGAGCGCGAGACTCCGCCCAAGCGCAAGCTCGACTGGGATCGCGCCATGCGCGAGGCCGCGGAAGCGGAACTCTCGATCCAGTCGCACGACTGAGCGTGCCGGACGACGAAGCGCGCCCGGCGAGGGCCCGCACTTCCCGGGGCCCTTCCTACCCCGTCAGCGCGACCTCTCGCAGGAAGGCGAGCAGGTCGTCCGACCTGAAGTGATGCACGGCGAGCCCCGCCGCACGGCCGGCGGCGAGATCCGTCTCGTGATCGCCGACCAGGAAGCTGCGCGCGCGGTCGATGTCCCAATGGGCCATCAGGTCGAGGATCATGCCGGGCTCGGGCTTTCGCCATCCGTGGACCGCCCTGTAGGCCTCGACCGTCCCGTCCGGATGATAGGGGCAGTAGCGGAGATCATCGATATGCGCGCCGGCCTCGCGCAGGTCGTCCCGCATCCACGCGGTCAGACGGGCGACGTCGGCCTCGGTGTAGAAGCCGCGGGCGACCCCCGCCTGGTTCGTGACGACGAACACGAAGTAGCCGGCCTCATTCAGCGCGCGGACGGCGTCGCGCGCGCCCACCATCCACTGGAACCGGTCCACGGAACCGACATACCCGTGGTCGTGATTGAGAACGCCGTCCCGATCGAGGAAAGCGGCGGGCCTCTTCCGACGGGCCGGGATCTCTTCCTGGGCGCGGGCGTAACTGTCGGGCACGCCGATATCGAGGAAGTAGCCGTCGTAGGCCACGCCCACCACACGGCCCTCGGCGACGAGAGCGGGCAGGACGTCCCGTTCCAGTGAGCAGGCCGGTGGCAGGCCGGTGAGTGCATCGCGCCGCACCAGGTAGACGCCGGCATTGACGAGACCGGGACCCGGCTCAGGTGGCCGCTCGAGGAAGGCGGCGACCCGGATGCCGTCGAGGAGCGCGACGCCGTAGCGCGCGGCGTCCGGCACCCGACGGAGCGACAGGACCATCGCCGCCTCGGGATGACGCGCCGCCAAGGCCGGCAAGGACAGCAGGTTCACGTCGAACCACGAGTCGCCGTTCAGCAGGAGAAAGGTCTCGTCCGCATCGGGAAGGGCGTGCACGACGGCGCCGCCGGTCCCGGCCTGCTCCGGCTCGACCGAGACCCGCAGCGTCATGCGGAAGCGTCGCGCGACCGGGTTGTCGGCGGCGTAGGCGCGGATCTTCTCGCTGTGGAACGAGGCCAGCAGCACGATGTCGGTGAAGCCGTGGCGGCCGAGCTCGAACAGCAGGACGTCCAGGAACGGCTCCCCGGCCACGGGCAGCAGCGGCTTGGGCATCGCCGAGGTCAGCGCGCCCAGGCGCGTGCCGAAGCCGCCGCACAGGATCATGGCTTGCCGGACGGGGTTGCCGCCGTTCCGCTCTGGCTCAGTCACAGGCCGTCCCTCACCCTGCCGTCCCGCGCGGGAACAGGCTTTCCTCGACGAGGCCGCAGACGATGTGGGCGGCGGTGATGTGAACCTGCTGGATCAACGGCGTGGCGTCCGTCGGCGCGTGCAGGCAGACATCCGCCCGCTCGGGCATCGCTCCGCCCGTCGCGCCCGTGAAGGCGACGACCCGCAGACCCAGGCCGCGTGCCGCGTCCATCGCCTTCAGCACGCTCGACGACCGCCCCGACGTGGAGAGGGCGAGCAGGACATCGCCCGGCCGCCCGAGGGCCAGCACCTGCCGCTCGAACACGTGCTCGTAGCCGTAATCGTTGCCGATCGCGGTGATCACCGAGGTGTCGGTGGTCAGCGCCACCGCCGCAGCCGGCGGCCGATCGTAGTTGAGCCGCGAGACGAACTCGCCCGCGATGTGCTGCGCGTCGCCGGCACTGCCGCCATTGCCGATCGTCAGGAGCTTGCCGCCGCCGCGGAGGGACGCTGTCACGAGATCGGCGGTCTCGGCGAGGGTCGCGTGGAAGCGGGAGTCGTCGAGAGCGGTCTGGAAAATGTCGCGGGTCTTCGTGAGAAAGTCGACGATCGCGCTCATGATCACCTCGGTCCGTTCCCGCGCTGGCCTGTCGGGCCGCCCGGCGCGGCGTTCGCTGCAGGCTCCGCCCATCCCGATCAGACGTTGGCGAACCGCGAGTTACGGATCATCCGGAAGCCCTTGATCAGCTCCTTGATGCCCCGGTCGAGGTCGAAATCGGGGAACCAGCCGGTCGCCTCCAGCTTCTCGTTGGACACGATGTAGTCGCGCTTGTCCGGGTCCTCGCCGATCGGGGCCTCGACGTAGACGAAGTTCGGAACGTGCGTCTTGATGCGCTCGCAGAGCTCCAGCTTCGACAGGTTGGCGCTTGACAGGCCGAGATTGTACGCCTCGCCGCGCATCCGGTCGAAATTGTCCATCGCGTGGATGAAGCCTTTGGCGACGTCGCGGATGTGGATGTAGTTGCGCTTGAAGTGGCCCTCGAAGACGAGGAGCGCCCGGTCGGTCACGGCCCGGTGGGTGAAGTCGTTGACGAGGAGGTCGAGCCGCATGCGCGGCGCCATGCCGAACACCGTCGCCAGCCGCAGGCTGACGCCGCGGCCGCTGTCGAGCACGGCCTTCTCGGCCTCAACCTTGGTCGTGCCGTAGAGCGAGATCGGCCGCAGGGGCGATTCCTCGGTGCAGAACTTGCCGGCCTCGCCAACGCCGTAGCCCGAGTTGGTCGTCGGGTAGACGATCCTCTGGTCGCCGCCCGCGCGCTGCGCCAGCGCCACCACGGCGTCGCGGTTGAGCGTCGTGGCGCCGATCGCGTCCTCCTTGCACAGGGGCGCGCCGACCAGGGCCGCGAGGGGGATGAGCACGTCGTGCTTCGGGATCAGCTCGTCCAGGATGCGCGTGTCGCGCGCGTCGCCCTTGATCGGCTCGAACGTGTCGTACTGGCAGGCCGAGAACAGGTCCGGGGCGCCGGACTTGAAAGTGTCGAGCACCGTCACCTGATGCCCGCGCTCCAGAAGCATCGGCACCAGGATCGTCCCGATGTAACCCGCGCCGCCGGTGATCAGAATTCGCATCGTTGCCTCTCGTCGCGATGGGTCCGCGGCCCGGCTGCGGCCGGGCCGCGGCTGACGCCGCTCAGCGCGTCTGGCGATAGATCAGGGTGGACCCGTCGACGTCGATGCCGATCGGAACGACGGACAGCGGCGCGACCCGCTCGATCAGGGCCGGAAGCCGATCGGGATCGATCAGAGCGAGGAAGAAGCCGCCCCCGCCCGCGCCGCACAGCTTCGCCCCGAAAGCCCCCGACGCGGTGATCGCTTCGAACAGATCGTCGAGCACCGCGTTCGAGACCTCACGCGACAAGGTCCGCTTGATGCGCCACGAGGCGGAGAGCATCTCGCCGAGCTGCGCGAGCCAGCCGCTCGTCCCCGCTTCGAGCAGAGAGACGCATTCCTCGACGAGGCGGTAGAGTTCGGACAATTCCTTGTCGATCGCGCGCGCGCGCGTCACGGCGATCTGCGCGGCGACCGTCGTCGTCGCGCGCCGCGCGATGCCCGTATGGACTAGCACCATCGACGCATTGAGTTGCTGAATGGCGGCAGAACTCATCTGAACGGGCGAGATCCGTATGGCGGAGCCACTGAAATCGAACCGGTTGATCCCGCCGAAGGCGGCGTGGAGCTGGTCCTGCACGCCGACGTTCTCGCGCAGGATCTCGCGCTCGACGTGTATCGCCTTCTTGGCGAGTTCGATCTTCGTAGGTTTCTGATTTTGAATCGCGTATATCGTTCTCAGAAATCCCACGGTGAACGCTGAGGACGAACCGAGACCGCTACCTGCCGCAGGCAAATCGGAGATGATGCTCATATCGAGCCGTCGATTGACGTCGAAATATTTGAGCACCTCCCGCACCACCGGATGCTCGATCTCGTCGATGTGCCCGCAGTGCTCGACGCGGGAATAGCTCAATCTATAATTATAATCCTGACACCCTATCAAATCCAGCGCGGCTATGATGATGTATTTATCAATAGCGGCGCCGACGACCGCTCCAGGCGCCCGCTCAAAATATTCCGGGTAATCTGTACCGCCGCCGAACAAGCTTATTCGAAGCGGCGTCCGAGTCACGGTCAGCATGAAGGTATTCCGCCGCTCCTATCCGCCCAGGCAGATCTCAGACGCACAGCCCCCACGCGAAAGGCGACAGCGCTCGATTCATCAACCCATATCTCGACTCTATCAACACATTCTTGTGCGCGGGAAACATATTTTAGCGCTCTATCGAATACAGCCTCGCGACGCCTCATATTGCTACAAACATCCAAATCACATGTATTGACCTACACACAACAAATATAGGCAGCGCTGGATTAATTTAGCGACGCACGGAATTCCTCCGAACTGATGACAGTCCCCAGAAGTTGCCTCCGCGAGATCTTTCCCGCATTCAGCTGGGCAGACCAGTGCCGCAGCGCATCGTCCTCCGCGTCCCGTCCCAGAACGATACGGTACAGATCCATCACGAACGGCATGGTGTGCTTCCCCGACTGCTGCTGATCGAAGGCACCGGATTGGATGTACTCGACAAGCAGCAGCGAACGGCTTCGCCCGCGCGGCGAACTTGTGATCACGTCGCAGATCGCGCGGCTCAATTGAGGGGGCCATTCGTCGAGGTTCTGTCGCAGAAAGGAGGCCACGTTCCCGATCGCCTCAATCTCATCGACCGCCACGAGGTGCCCCAGTCGCCGCGTTTCGGCGACACGCTCCGACAAGGCAATCGTCAAACTGACCACGTTCGAGAGATCGAGACCCTGCGAATGCATCCTGACCACAGCCGACACTTGGAGGTGAGCTCGTAGGACTCAATGCTGGAATCATGGTTAAGAGAGGGTAAACGGTATTGTGCAGAGGCGCGTGCGGCGCCTTCGTGAGGATCCCGTGCGCGAGCCCGGCTCCCGTCGCGGACGTTGTGATGCACGGCGTTTCGCGGCATCAGTGATCGATCCCAACTCAATCGACACTGACGGAACCGCCGTGAGCAGCCTGAGATTCGGTACGAGTGGCTTGAGAGGCCTGGTGACGGACCTCGTCGGAGGGCCGGCCTACGCCTATGCCAGCGCGTTCTTCCGCTCCATGTCGGGCGAAGCCCCCCGGGCAGTCGTGATCGGACGAGACCTGCGCGACAGTAGCCCGAGCATCGCCGCGACGGTGGCGGATGCCGCTGCGGCAACGGGCTTCACGGCGATCGAATGCGGCGCCCTCCCGACACCGGCCCTCGCCCTCGAGGCGATGCGACGCGGCGCCTGGGCAGTCATGATCACGGGAAGCCACATCCCGGAGGATCGCAACGGACTCAAATTCTACCGGCCCGACGGAGAGATCACGAAGGCGGACGAGGCGGCAATCTTGGCCGCTCTGGACCGCCGCGCACACGCCGGCGTGTCGGCGGAACGGACCCCTGCCACACCCGAACCCCGCGCCCTGGCCCGCTACCAGCACCGCTATATCGACGCATTCCCGTCCGAGATGCTGGCTGGCCTGCGCATCGCGGTCTACCAGCAGAGTTCCGTCGCCCGCGATCTCCTGGCCGATCTGCTCACCGGCTTCGGCGCACAAGTCACGACGATCGGCCGGTCCGAGACTTTCGTGCCCATCGACACCGAGGCACATCGGCCCGAGGATATCGCGTTCATCCGTGACGCGATGGCCTCGGGCGATTTCGACGCGCTCGTGACCACCGATGGCGACGCCGACCGGCCTCTCATCGCCGATGAGGCGGGCCGGATCGTGCGTGGCGACGTGCTCGGCCTGATTACGGCACGCTTCCTCGGGGCCGACGCGGTCGTGGTGCCCGTGACGGCCGGTTCGGCGCTGGAGCGTTCCGGCGGCTTCAAGCAGGTCCTGCGCACGAGAGTGGGCTCGCCCTACGTCATCGCCGGCATGGAACAAGTGCGGCGCTCCGGTGCGGCCATCGTGGCGGGCTTCGAGGCGAATGGCGGCTTCCTGCTCGGCTCGGACATCACACGCGACGGCAGAACCCTCCCGGCCCTGCCGACGCGCGATGCCATGCTGCCGATCCTGGCGACACTGGCCGCGACGCGCGCGGCCGGCACCTCGCTGGCCGACCTCGTGACCTCCCTCGATGCGGGGGAGATGGCGAGCGACCGGCTCCCCAACACGCCGTCCGAACGGAGCAGCGCCTTCCTGGGCCGCTTGCGCGAGGAGGCCTTCCGGGTGTCGTTCCTCCGACCGATCGGAGCGCCGGAATCCATCGACGAGCAGGATGGGATCCGGATCGAGCTGGACGGCGGGCGGACGATCCACTTCCGGGCTTCCGGCAACGCGCCGGAGTTGCGCTGCTACGCTGAGGCCAAGTCGGTGACCGAGGCTCAGAATCTCGTGCGATGGGGCCTCGCGACAGCCGCCACCGCCATGGCCGAAGCGATCTAGAGAACAGGGATTGCCGTGCCATCTCGATAACCGGTCCACCTCGATGGCTGTGATCACGTAAGGCCGCCGTCGCTTGACGCCGAGGTGTCACCAACCGCGTTACGAACCCGTCCCCTCCCGGGCCTGTTGAGCTACCGAATGCCGAAGAATCTCGCTCACGACATTGACACGAAGTTCATTCGCCAGATCCAGCAGCAACAGATCGAACTGTCGCTGCTGCGGGCCGAACGCGACCGCGCCGTGCGCGACCGCGATCTGGCCCAGGCGCAGGCCGAAGGCCATACGAAGCTAATCGACGCCTTGTTGGAGAGCCTTCGTCCCTACGGGTTCAGCCGTAAAGGGTTCCAGTCCGCTATTCGTAGGGCGGCCCAGACCATCCCCGATCACGGCGTTGATTCGGTTCAGCACACGGTCCTGTTCGACGGCTCAAATCGGATCCTACAGACGCGGCACGGCGCCTCGATCCGCCCGTTCCAGACCCAACCCCATTGATCCCAAGTAACAGGTTGAGCAGAGAGCCATGGATGTCGAGCTCCTGACGGTGTTCAATGCACTGGTCAATCTCAGGGACAATCTGGAAGCGCCGCCGCATATCGTGAGCTCGGAGCTCGATTTCCTCTCATTTGCGGCGAAGAGAGCGCCCCTTTCCAACGCGCAGCTTCTACAGGATCTGTGGGCGCTGTACGAATTGAATGAGAAGCGGAACGGATATTTCGTCGAATTTGGCGCCTGCGATGGTATAAGCCTGAGCAACACCCTTCTTCTCGAGAAGACCTATGGCTGGCAGGGCGCTCTCGCCGAGCCTGCACGCGCTTGGCATGCGGCATTGTATGATAACCGAAACTGCTACATCTCTGACAAGTGTGTTCACAAGACCAATGGCATCGAAGTCTTGTTCAATGAGGTTGATATCGGCGAGCTGTCTGGGATGGATCAATTCGCAGCAAGCGATTTTCATTCCCAATTTCGTCAAGATAGGCGACAGTACCCAGTCCAGACAATCTCGCTGGACCGTTTTCTCTCGGAGGCGCGGGCGCCGAAGCAGATCGACTACATGAGCATCGATGTGGAGGGCGGCGAGTTCGACGTCCTGGAGAGCTTCGATTTTACAAGCTACGACATCGCACTAATCAGCGTCGAACACAACTTCTCCGACAGCCGCGATAAGATATATGGCCTTCTGACCGGACTCGGCTATCGCCGACGATTCCGGCAACTCTCTCTGTTCGATGATTGGTACGTCCGACCTGATCTGGTCGCGGTATCAACCTAACGGAGCCGGCATGTCAGCACAGACCGCGATCGAGATCCTCGACTCGATGTTCGACCTTTTCAAGCAGATGGGCAGCGGGATCGCACTCGACTTGCACTGGCTCGAGATCGCCCAGCGCCTTCACCGTGTACGCGCCGAAGCGACTTGGTCGGGCGATTTGGATTTTGTCGCCACCAAGCTGAAGGCTCAAGCTGCCTATTATGCCACGACCTACAGGCAGCCCGACGGGTCCGAGCATATGCAGCGACTCAACGCCGAGAGACTCGAGGAGGTTGTTAAATGCTACTCGATCCTACGCGCGCATCTCGAACAACAAATTCCATTAGCTCAGCATGTCTGAAACGTGCAATTTAAATCGAGAATTGAGATCGCTCCTAAGTCGATCAAAGCCGTCGAAATTAGGATGGGAGAATACGTTTAGCGCGAGCCGGCATAACAATATAAATGCGCGCCAAATTTAAAGAAGGTCTATCAATATGACATATTTTTGCGCAGGCGATTTCGGCAAATTGATCGTTAGTCATAAGTATTCCAAATTTTCCCGCCCTGTCGATCAAAATTGCATGACCATCTGGTGCGTGGTTCGAACCCAGTCAATATTACATCGCTCATAAAATTGACATCAGCTCGGTGGCTGGAACGCTGCCTGCCTGGCGGACTATTCGGCGGAGTAGGCAGGCTTGCGCATGAGCTCGCGGTAGAGCAGTTGAAAAATTAGCCCTCTCTGTCACCAAATACGGCGCCGCGAGGTTGCAGACCGACGCGGAGCGATCTTTGGTCGATGGTCCGACCAGAACTATGTACATCACCTGCGCGAATCTCAGCACGCGCGAGGACGATGCAATCGAATCTGAATAGTGCAGCATCGCTCGCCGACTACAGTGCATCTTCCAACGCACAGTCCATGGCTTGCCCGAGCGAGTGCTTGAGCTTCGGCCTAACGCGAAGCTGCAAGCATTGCAGTTTATCACAGCCAGGACGATCTGGCCGCAACCATCCGGGTTTTCTCCCGCCGCTACAGCCGCATATCTGGCGTGGTCAGACCCGTTATCGAAGCGCATTCCACATAGATTCTGAAATCAAACTCAGAAGTGGCTCGGGGAAGGATGCCTAGCGTGGTCGACATTTCTGGCCTCTCCTGATCGAGCCGCCTCAGCTTGGATGTATCCAAGGACCGTCTTTAGTCCAGCGGGCAGGCCCGGAGTGATTGCCTCCCACAACGCGGATCTTTCGGCGGCATCAAGGTTCATGTCGGCAATTAGAAGAAGCTCACCGCTCTCTGCACATGGCTCAACGGCGACGATCCTACCATCGGTCAGCGCATCGATCCCGATCGCGATAGCGTTGAGGGCGTCATCAACCTTAGCTCGGGCCTCCGCCATGATCCCTTCTCTTTCGGCTGCCATCCCAGCAACGAACCGAGTGATCTTCTCCTCCGCGATTTCCAGCCGTCGCTCGCGGGCATCCAGAACTGCCCGCTCTTCGGCGAGATCCTGCGCCGCTATGGCCTTGGCCTCGTCGCGAGCCGCATCTACCAGTCGGCCGTAACGCTTCGGATCGAGGTGCTTGGCGGGCTGATCGATCTTGCGCGTGCCGCGACAAAGCGCACGATCTAGGGTCTCCGCGGCGTGAACTGCCCAAGAGGTCTGAAGCGCGCCGAACGCGGTTGGGTCGTTAGGATGTAGAGCACGGTGCACCTCGAGTGCGGCCGTCACCGACACGATGGTGACATCTTCTTTGAACCGATTTAGTTTTGCGGTACGGGTTGGCGCGGCCACGATGTCCACGACCCCGCCGCCCTTCTCATCGAGATCCTGCCGCCAGGCCACGACGCAGGGCCTCCCCCCGCCAAGTGCTCGCTGGACCCAGTCCACAGCTTGGTGAGCCAACTGAACGTTCCGCGTATTTTGGGGATCGTGCAACTCGCCCGCTTCAGTGATCCAGCCTGGGCTGACGCTCACGAGGATATGCAGGCCGATCGGCGCGCGTCCATATAGTCGGGCACCGGTTGATTTGAGGAAGCCTTCGAGCGCCGTTGAGAGATCCAGCGGATTCTCCGCATAGTCCGATCCCGAGCGGTTGAGCGGCGTTCGAGCCGGGTCCACACGCTCCTTGCTGCTGGGATCAAGCCGCAGACCGTGCGACGCGATGCGAGCTAGCTCGCTGCGGTCTCTGATACGTTCGACACGGACACATGTGAAATGTGTCATGGTTCGCGCCCCCTGGCCTGTTCGTTTCTCTAGCTTGGCCAGGTGCGACGAAAATCGCGATGGTCCTGATGAGTCGTAACCTCAAGGGTCGGCGTCGGACCTCGTTCATGAGCACCTCATGCTTGGAGGGATCGCTCCTGGGCAACATCTCCTGTCCGATGCGAAGCGGAAAAATTTTATCCGTAGCCCGAGCGAGTTCAGGGATAGGTTCAGGACCCACTAGGGGACCTAGTTGAGCGCCATGCCCGAGATCACGCCGATCTAAATTTTTCGCTTCCGATTTTCATCGCCGTCAGCGCCTATCCTCCCGGCATACCGCGAGGTCCTAACCATGGCTGCCGGAACCTTCAATTTGAAGCGCTTCTTCGTTGCGAAGGCAGCGGCGTTGCAGGAGGCGTCCCGCATTCTGAGTCCACGCGGAGAGGGCGCCCAAGCTTCGATCCCCATCCTTGGCGACACCATTGGATATGCCGCTGATCTCGACGCGCGGGTTCATGAGGCTCGGACCGTGACCACGAATGGCGTCGTCAAGCGATTGCCGGCCCACATGAAGGTCGCAACTGTCGACATCGGCCCGGCGCTCGACGCCAGCACGGGAGGCGAACTATCGCCATCCACGATTCGCGCCTCGATCCTGGCACAATACGGGGAAGCCGCCCGTGCGGCGATCCTCCACCGTGATGGGCCAGAACCTATCGTCGTAGTCATGCTCGAACCTGAGGATCAACAGTTCCGTGCACGCCGAGCGTTCGATCCCTTGTGGCGTGAGACTTCCGTAAAGGTCGGCGTTTCCGGCAGCGCAGTTTCGCAGGCTGGCGACGTCGGGGAAAAAGTGTCTCGATGGAGGATCCGAGAGGGCTCAAACGAATCTGAAGAAGAAATCTCGATATCAGTTACAATCGTTAATGATGAAGAAAGTTCACCAGAAATATCTAAGAGTCACAATCTCGTTGATTGCGCAAGCAATTCAAAACCTATTCAACACGGTAGAATGCATGATCATTTCAGAGTCACGGCTCATGCGGGCGACAGAATAGCACCGGAGAGCGATATACCCTCTCCGGCAATCGATCCTGTTAATCTACTGTCGCACAGCGAGAGTTTCGCGCGCATTGACAACAGCCTCGACCAAGCGAATCAGTCGCCTGACCGAGCCGCCTCGCCAGGATCGTCGAAGCAACGCGATCTCCTCGCCGTCGAGCGGCGCAATGAAGGCGGGAGCGAGCCCGTGATCGGCCGCGATTCCTACCAGGACCGGTTCGAGCAGAGCATCGAGATCTGCGTGGCTCGGGGCCGGCATTTCCAACACGCGCAGGCGATCAAGCAAAGGGGCGGGCAAGTTGCCGATCTCATTACCAGTGGCCAGCCACGAGACACGGCTGATATCAGTCTCCGTCTGGAAACAAGGGTCTTGGTAGGTTCGGGCAGTCTCCGGTTCGAGCATCGAAAGCAGGGCATCCCAGAGCCTACCGTGATCCGAACGGGTCGCGGATTTCTCCAATTCATCGATCTGCATCAAGGGGTTGGCACTACCGGTCCGAGCTACCGCCATGATCGGATGCGCCGGTTCCGATGTCGCCCAACGGCGGTCGAGGCCGCCCAGCGATGCGCCGGCGTCGCGCGTCGCATCGACTCGCCACAACCCCAGCCCGAGATGGAAGGCAATCCTGGCGATGAGGCGGGTCTTGCCGGCTCCCGGCGGGCCGATCAGCAGGGTCGGCCGGAACGTGGTGTACTCACGTCCGATCAGGTCGGTCAGAAGCCTGTCGATCGTAACCTGAGCGTAAGGAAATTCGAAGACGAGCCGCGTGCGCACGACTGCGAGATCCGGCACGGCGACCAGCGGGAGCGCCTTGCCGATGACGTGCTCGTAGCCGCGGGCGATGGAGCGGCCGCGGTCGCTCCCGGTCTCCTGGATCGCCGGAACGACGAGGACGTGGCCTTTGGGCACTTCCGCGGGTGGGGCATCGGCATCCGGCAGCTGTGGCGTGGTCTCGACGGCCGCCGCCTTTTCGCGCCGGCGCGTCTCGTTTTGAACGAGTTGAGCCTCGATCCTCTTCCATCTGCGACGCTCACGTGTCGCCGCGCTGTCTGCGACCGGCCGTGTCAAGATCTCCCCGACGGGCACGAGCGCGTGGACGAGGGCCACGTCTCCGTCGAAGGCATCATCATCGGCGCCACAGGCCAGGGTCGCAGCAGCAGCGATGGCGCTGCTCGTCTTCTCGGAGAATGTCAGAAGCGCGTCCGTGAGCGCGTCGTGCCAAGCTGCCTGCAGCGCAACAGCAAGATCGGTCGCGCCGGTAACGTCCGACTCGGCACCCTGCCCGGTGACGCGTCCGATAGTGAGGCGCGTTTGCGCCTCGGCCAGGGCCGCGAGCCCTTTCCGGAGGTCGAGAACCGCTTCGCGTTCCAGCCACAGGGGCTGGGCCAAGCGCGCCGCAGCTCTGCGATCATCGCCGGCGCAGGACAACAGCGTCGCGACATCGGCCAACGCCCGCGCCACCGGCTGATCGTGCTCCACGGCCCACACGTCGAGGAACCGGATCAGAGCGGATCGTCGGGCTATCCATCGACGGTCACGCCACAAGCCGCCTTCCGAAGTGGCCGCCCCGATCCAGGCGGAGACCAGCGCCTCGGCATCGGGGGCGAGGGTGGTGATCTCGAGGGCGAGCTCGGAGCAAGCAGAAGCCACACGCAGATCCTGAGTGAGGCAGGCGCGCAGGCGGCGCGGAAGCATCGGTTCGAGCAGGCGACGTGCCGCCTCGGAGTCGATCTGCAGGGCAGGCGGGGTCGAAGAGAATGCCATCGGCTTCCTCCCCTTCAGTGGGCGACGCCGGCGCGGTCGGAACCGCGGCGCGGAACGGAGCACCAAGCATGGGCGAGGCAGAGCACCTCGAGATCAGCCCGGCGTCGAGCGCGCCGCCCGAGTACGTGCACGAGCAGATCGATGCAGGAGGCGTCACCTCGTACGGCGCAGAGGCAGATCGCCGACATCGCCGGATCGAGGCGCCCAGGAAAGGCGATGGCCTCGGCGAGGACGTTGAGGGCGATATGGATCGCAGCCGCCGGATCGCCCCGGCAAGCAGCGGACCAGTCGGGGGACGGCAGGGGCTGCGTGGCATTCAGGGCAGCGGACAGGCGGCACTGCGCCGCCATATCGAGCGCCTCAGGGGCGAGGACGCGCCACCAGGACAGCGGCAGCGAGAGTTTGGCCGCGTCAGTTGTGCCGGAGAGATGGGCATCGGGGTCACGAGCGAGTGTCATTGAGACAGACCTGGAGAGCGCGACGGCGCGCAGGCGCACGGTGCGGGATTGATGGAGAGCGAGATGGACGCATCAGGTCGCGGCCGCGACCTGATGCCAGCGTGGTGCGGTCAGGGTGCGAGCGGCCCGGGCGGGTGCAGGTGTTTGACGTTCTCAGGACCGGCGAGGCTCGCCAACGCCATCGTCAGAAGGTCCGGCACAGCCGCGCGCAATCGGGCTTGAAGCGCCGCCGTGACAGTCTCGAGCGCGGCCAAGACCGGGGTCGCGAACAGCTGATCTATGGCCGGTCCGCTCACCGTAAGGTCATCGCCGTACCCGGCCCGTCCATAGACGTCGATCAGCACTGCGCGGATTTGCGCGACCTCATAGCCGAGTGAAGCTAGAAACGAGCGGCCCTGGACCTGCGCGCACCGCAGCACCCATTCGACTTGGTGTATTTTCCTAGCCTCATTTTTTCCGGATCCTCTTTTGACTTCGGCGATGATGGCTCGGCTTTCTTTTCGGTCGACGACGATCAGGTCGAGGAATACCGACTGCGCGACGGCACCCGCGAGTTCGATCGAGGTCTGGTTGAGCTGGGCGACGCTGCTGGCGCGGACGAGTTCCTGGGTCGGAACCGTGATCGGCATCGCGACGTTGCGCAGCACGATGTAGCGCCCGCTTCGCTCGAGCACGTCAGTGATGGCCGCCTCGATGAGGCCCCCGTGCCTCTTCACCATGGAGGCCAGCACGGAGCCGAGCTGCGACAAGCCGGGTCCGAGCAGGGGATCGGGTACGAAGGTCGCCCGGAATGCGCCGTCAAGTGCTGCCTCGGCCGCGGTCATCAGTTCGGGTGCGCAGATTTGCGGGATCGCGGGCTGGACTTGGCCGCAGCCAAGGGCCGCAGCACTCCCGAGGGGGACGGTGATCCGGCTGGTCGGCGCGGAGCTCGGCTGCCCACGTGCGGCCAACCGCTGTCGGCCGCCGCGCTGGGCGGCAGGATGGGGAACGATCGTCATGGATTTTTTCCGTCCAGGAGACGCCAACTCGCTCGCCCCTCACCGAATGGCGGGGCGACGGGCGGCTTCGTTTCCGCGGCCTCAGGCCTGCGGCGACGAGGGCGTCAGATTGCGGGATAGCGAGGGGAGGCTGAGGCACGGCGTATCGCGTGCCAGCGCACCTTCAGGCGATCAGGCGGGTTGCCGGGACGGGGAGTGGTACTGCCCGGATTTCATGCATCGGGACAGTTTCGTCGGCGCGATAACGCCGGTAGTGAAGGTCGCAGCCATAGTCTGTATCTCCTTGGGATACGGATCGTGGTCAGGCCGGCGCTCGGTGCTGCTAACACCGGTGCCGGCCGCTCCCTGCTAAAGAGCGGCGCGGCGTGTGCGTGTGGTCTGCCAGGGACGAACTTGGCGTGGATCGGCATCTTTGAGAAGGCCGCAGATGCGGCAATATGATCTTGAGGAAGTCCTTCCTGTCGCGATCGTTAACGGAAGCCTGGCACCCTTTTCCTTGTTGCGGGTGAGCGCTTCACATCGCATGATCGCCTGACCGCCAAGTGGCCGATTGTCGCCAGCAGATTCTTGCTCGGTGCGCTGATCTCGCCGATCCGCACAGATCAACGTGGCGACATTTGCCTGTGTGCTCACATCAGAGACACAGCGGATGCCATGCTGGATCGCCGCGGGATCATTGTGAGCGAGTATGTGGCGAACCTCTAAGTACAACCGCATTGAGGAAATGCACGTGTTCCGGTCAGGGCCGAGCGGCTATGTGCCCATCGGCCTCTTGGTTTTCGAAGGTGGCTCCTCACGGCGGATCGGTCGTTTTGCCTATAGCTCCGACTATCTAGCTTCGGAAGGACGCAGGCCGATTGACCCCATTGGCCTGCCGCTCGGAAACAAATGGCGGCCTGCGTCCTTGGGAGAGGTCCATCTGGCCTTTCACGATGCAGGCCCCGACGGCTGGGGCAAAGGAATCCTGACACAGGTATTTCCAGAACTGGAACTCGGCATGCCGGAATTTCTGGCTCTGGGCGGCCTGTCGCGGACTGGCGATCTGGCCTTCGGCTCAACGCCAGAGGCTCCCGAGAGGTGGACACCCAGGATGGACCCAGCGCTTGAGCGCGCTCAAAGCGAGGACGATCTCGAAGATGCGCTCATGGCAGCAGAGAAATACGAGGAAGGCGAAGTGTCGGCGAGCCAGCTCGCGCAGCTACTCATCCACAGTTCGGATATTGGGGGAGCTCGACCAAAGGCGCGTGTTCGGATTTCAGAAAAAGAATGGATAGCCAAGTTTTCCGCGTGGGACGACAGGTTCGACAATCCCAGGGCTGAAGCGGTTTGCCTCGATTTCGCCGAGGCAGCAGGCCTTCAAGTCCCGGAGCGGGAGCTTCGTGTCGTAAACGACAGGCCGGTTCTCTTGGTGTCACGTTTTGACCGATCCTCGGCTGGAGCGTGTTTGTCTTGCCTCAGCGCCGGAACTTTGCTGGGCGAGCCAGCTTATGGTTATGCGACAAGCAAGACCTATTTGGACATCGCATCAGCCGCGCGCCGTATCGGTGTTCACGCGCCGGAACGCGAGATTTTTCGCAGGCTCCTGGTCAATACCTATCTCCGGAACACAGACGATCATTTGCGCAACCACGCTTTCATCAACGATGGGACCGGCTGGAATCTTTCACCGGTGTTCGATGTTGTCCCGCATCCGTCGGGCACCAAGCATGTCTGCGCCCCGGCTCCCGGTATCAGCTGGGAATGCAACCCGTGCACCGCATTCGCGGCCTACACAAAATTTGGCCTCTCCGCTGCCGAAGCCAGTTCCATTCTCGATGAGGTTCATGAAGCCACCTCGCGCATCCCAGCTTTTTTCGACGCCCGAGGCGTGTCGCGACGGGATCGAGAAATACTCTTGGCATGCTTCGGCTCGCTACCCAGGACCGCCGCGTCACAATGAAGGTCCGCGCCATCAAATGGCGCCACGCCCGTGACAAGATGGAACAGCGAAGCAAAAATTTGCATACTTCGAGAGATATACTCGAAATGCAAATTGGATACGGCATGAAGGATCTGGACTCCCCTAAAACTCCCATCAAAACTTATGCCGCCAAACAACACAAGGACTTCGAACACGCCGCAATAGCTTCACAAAGCCATAAGCTGGCTTTTCGATCCGAGGCAATATAATTATGAAGATATTTTTGCAGCGGCGAGGCATTGCATGCGAGCTGAGCAATACAAAAATTAACGATTGCGATCCAGGATGCTTATATTCGAAAACTAAAACATCACATCATGTGCGCCAAAAATTAGTTTTGCGCGGCCCGTAAGTTCAGCTGAGCCTTGAATGGTAGAGTATGCGCAAGGCGTCGAACACGCTGGTTGTGCCGGTGTTCGTGATCTCTTCAAATCAAGCGGCTCGCGTGTCGGCGACGTCCCGTCCGTGGGCCTGATCCATGATCTCCCCGATCCGCTCGCCGACGGCGACGGCGATCTCCACCGAGGCCGCCCCTTCCGAACCCTGCCGGCAGATCCGGGTCAGGACGTCGGTCACGCGCTGCTCCATGACGCCGAGGATCGCGGCGCCCGCCTGGGGCTGGGCACCTCGCAGGACCGCCGCGAGGTCGCAATAGGCGTCGTGAAGAAGCTGCAGCGTGAGCCGATCGACAGCCTGTTCATCCTCCGCCGACAAGGCCCGCATCACGCCCCTCTCAACGTCCCGCACCCGACGCCACCGACAGCCTTGCCCCGATGGGTTAACAAGGCGTGAAGAACGCCGTCGGTCGGCAGGAATTGGCTAACCACCCCGCCAAACGGCGAGGACGACCCCTGACGCGACCGGGATGGAACTTGGCGGGCGGTCGGCGTGTCAACTCCGCAGGATCCCTCAGCGCGAGAGCTTTTCAATGCGCCCCCTAATCGCCACGCTCACCGCCGCGAGCCTCGGTCTGGCCGCGGCCGCCGTGACACCCGCCCTGGCCCAGGTGCAGCAGAACAACCCCAACGCCGCCAACCAATCCATGGAGAACAGCGGTCAGGTCCGCGCTCTGCGACAGGAGCAGACGACCCAGAGCAATACGCTGCGGATGGACATCCAGAGGAACCAGGCCGCGACGCCCGCTCCGAACACCGGGCCGAACGCCATAGGCCCGACCGGGGGCACCGGCGTCATCGGCCGCTGAGAGGGGCGAGCGGCGCCGGCCTACACGTCCGGCAGGGGCCGTCCCTTCACGACCACCCGCGGCCACCGCTCCAGGCCGATCGGCATAAGCACGGCGATCTGCGGCGGCACCGCGGTGCCGCCGAGCAGGCTCTCGAGGGAGATCCGGCAGGCCTCCTCGATCTCGCCGCGCGTGCGCGCACCGGAGGTCTTGATGTCGGCGATCAGGAGCGCCGCGATCTCGTGGGCAAAGGCGTCGCCGTCCAACATGCCGGACTCCCGCTCCGTGTCAGCTCAGCATAGTCGCCTGAGCATCGTCCCGGCATCAGCACAGAATTGCGTATCCACATACCGATTGCGGATACTTTGTCGCGTCCACGGGTCGGCCGCCGCGCGCCCCCGCGCTTTGGAACCGTATCCCGGAGGGGGCCGGGACCACTCGAAGGGCGGTGAAGGTCAGCGACGGTGGTATCGATCGCCGGCAGCAGCACCAGGGTGAGCGGGGTCGCGGCGATCAGGACCCCGATCACCGCGGTGGCGAGCGGCCGCCGCACCTCCGCGCGGGTGCTGGTCGAGAACGCCATAGCCGGAAGTTCAGTGCCGTAAGGTGAGCCGTCATGATCACAGGCCGCAGCGGCTTCGCGGCGGCGTGGATGGCGGCCTCCCGGACACCGGAGTTGGACGCCTCCAGATCGAAGAGGTCGCTCGCGAGCACGACGCCGTTCAGGATCGCGATGCCGAAGGGCGTTATGAAACCTGTCGCCGTCGGAACCGACAACGGCTCGACGCGCAGAGCCAGCGCCGGGTTGAGGCCGGGGAAGTGCAGCGAGGTCTTCCGCCGCGTCGACCGCGCGGAGGCCTCGCGCCGGACCGCCGGCCATGGCTTGAGTCTCATAGCGGCAGTCGCCGACATCCCCGGCGCGCCCGTGACGCGGCATTTCCCGCCGACCGGCGCGGACCCGGAAGGCCGCGCGGCGCGATCAACGAGGTGTCTCGGATCGTGGACAGAGACGCCGGGATGTAAGACCGGCCCGACCGCCGCGAAAGCGGCGGTTAAGGCTCGGCGTGCCAGAGCGTGGCAACGAAGCGCCGTCCGCGGGGGGCCGATGAACGTCTGGCGACGCGTCGCCCCGTGGCTCGGCTCGGCCCGCACCTGGATCGTCCTCGGGATCCTGGCCCCGCTGGGCATGGTCGTGATGTCCGGTCTCATGCTGGCCGACCTGCGCCGCGACGCCTGGACAAGCGCGGAGCAGACCTCCTGGAACCTCCTGCAGGTCCTCGAGCGCGACATCGCGCGCAACATCGAGATGTACGATCTCTCGATCCACGCGGCGGTCGACAACCTGAAGGTGCCGGGCTTGACCGAGGCCGACCCGCACCTGCGCCAGCTCATCCTGTTCGACCGCGCCGCGACCGCCCGCGACATGGGCGTGATGCTGATCCTGGACGAGCGGGGCGACGCCGTCGGCGACATCGCAGCCGTGCCGCCGCGCCCGGGCAACTACGCGGACCGCGAGTACTTCCAGGTCCACCGGGCAAGCAACGGGCTCGGCCTCCATGTCGGGCGCCCGATCGTGTCGCGGCTCAACGGGGAGCGGATGCTCCCGTTCAGCCGCCGCATCGACCGGCCCGACGGCAGCTTCGGCGGCGTAGTCCTGGGCACCGTGAAGCTGTCCTACTTCACGCACCTGTTCAGCGAGATCGATCTTGGACCGGGCGGGGCCATCAACCTGTACCTGACCGACGGTACCCGCCTGATGCGCTACCCCTACGTGGAGGCGGATCTCGGGGCGAATATCGGGCAGACCGCGATCTTCAAACGGTTCCTGCGCGAGGGCCGCGGCAACTTCGTCAGCACCTCCGTGCGCGACGGCGTCGAGCGGAACTACACGTTCACGCGGATCGGAAATCTGCCGCTGATCCTGAACGTCGCCCTGTCCACCAAGGACGTGGAGGCGGAGTGGGCCGCGAAGGCGACGATCATCGGCGGCATCGTGCTGGCGCTGTGCGGCCTCACGATCGCGCTGTCGCTCCTCTTCGGGCGGGAGCTGCGTCGCCGCGAGGCGCTGCGGGCCGAGATGGCGGCGCTGTCGCGCACCGACGCCCTGACCGGCCTGCCGAACCGCCGCTGCTTCGAGGACGCCCTCCGGCGGAATCTGGACGCGGCCCGGCGCGACGGTCAGCCCCTGTCGCTGCTCATCGTCGACGCGGACCATTTCAAGCGCTTCAACGACCGCTACGGGCACCCGGTGGGCGACCAGATCCTGCGGGGCTTGGCCCGCTGCCTCGCGGCGTGCGTGCACCGCCCCCAGGATCTCGTCAGCCGCATCGGCGGCGAGGAGTTCACCCTGCTCCTGCCCGAGACGGACGAGGCCGGCGCCCTGCGCGTCGCCAACACGGTCCACGCCGAGGTGGCCAAGCTGACCGTCCCGTCGGCGGGGATCGGGGCCGGCGCCGTGACGGTGAGCATCGGGCTCGCGGCCGTCCGGCCGGGCGCCGACCGGAGCGCGCCGCTGCCGGATCCCTACCGCTTCGCGGACGGTGCCCTGTACGAGGCCAAGAACGGCGGTCGCAACCAGACCCGCAGCGTCGCGCCGCCGCCCCCGCGGGGTGCCCTGCAGCTCGTGCGGACGTCCTGACCGGCGCGCCGCCGCGCTTTCACGGAGCGCTTTGACGGAATCGACACGAACGCCGTGGTCTCCTGGGCGCGATGGCGGACGGACCGGATCGGGCCCGACGGCGTCGCGCCGGGACGGGGCGGGCGGGATCGATCATCCGTGCCCCGGGCCGGCGGAGCGCGCGCGGATCCGGAGGGATCCGGCCCGCAACCATAGGGTAACGAGGATGGACGACAGACGCGCCGCGCCCCGCAGACGGACCCTGCTTGAGGGCCATATCGAACTCGCCGGCGGCGGCGTGATCGACTGCACGATCCGCAACATGTCGGACGGGGGCGCCCGCTTGAAGGTCGTCAGCGTGATCGGCGTGCCCGACGCGTTCGTGCTGGCCTACGGGGTCGGCGGTCAGCGCCGGCCGGCGCGGGTCACGTGGCGCCAGGAGACCGAGCTCGGGGTCGCGTTCGGCGACGCCTGACGGGCGGCGGCCGAGGCTTCCACGCCCACCCGTGTTGAGGGGCGGATCGGATGGGCGTGGAAGGCCAGCGTCCGGCTGGTGACCCACCGATGCGACGACAGGGTTAACGCTTCGTTACCGCGCCGCGGGGTCCGCGCGCCGGGCCTGGAGCGTCTCGGCGATCACCACGCCGGTCCGCAGCACGTGGCGATGGGCGACGGCCCCGGCCGCGGCGGCGTCCCGCGCGGCGAGCGCCTCGAACAGGTCCCGGTGCTCGCGGGCCGATTCCTCCCAGCGGCTGCCGCTGGAGAGCGCGCGCAGGCGCGCCCACTGGGCTCGGGCCTGGAGCGCCGCGTGGGCCTCCGCCAGCGGACGGTTCCGGGCGGCCTCGACGATCGTCCGGTGGATCTCCTGGTTCAGGGCGAAATAGGCGTCGAGCACTTGGTCCCGGTGCATCCGGTCGAGCTGCGCCTGCTTGCCGCGCAGCGCGTCCATCAGGGTTTCGGAGATCCGCGGCGCCGCGAGTTCCGCGGTCAGCCGCTCGATCCCGGCGAGCGCCTCGAACAGTTCGAGGATCTCCTCCGGCGTCCAGTCCGGGACGCGGGCGCTGCGGTTCTGGTGCAGCTCGACCAGCCCCTCCGCGGCCAGGAGCTTGAGCGCTTCCCGCAACGGTGTCCGGCTGACCCCGAGGGCCACAGAGAGGTCCGTCTCCACGAGGGACGCGCCGGCCGGCAGCACGCCGCGCACGATCATGTCCCTGAGCCGGCCCGCCGCCTGCTCGTGCAGCCCGGTCCGCGGCACCTGCGCGGCCGGGACGACCGGCGCCTTGCGGGGCCGGCCCCGGCGGCGTGCGACGACGTCCATCGATCCTCCCGTTCTCCCGCGCCAGCCTAGCGCGTCCGGCCGCCCGATCGATGACCCATTTTTCGGCCGCTTGCGCTGCCATATCATGCATTTGCGCAAATTGCATGCAGCATGCAGAAAATGCCTTGTCGCCCGCCCAGGCCTGTCGGATGCTTCATGTATCGAGGATGGATGCGATGGAACGAGCGAACGGCACTACGCGTCTGGGCATGCTGACGCCCTCGTCGAACAGCGTCCTCGAGCCGGCCACGGCGCATCTCCTGGCCGGCGTCGCGGGCGTGAGCGCCCACTTCGCCCGCTTCCGCGTGACGGAGATCGGCCTGTCGACGGCGGCCCTGGACCAGTTCGACCCCGAGCCGATCCTGGCGGCGGCCGAACTGCTCGCCGATGCCCGCGTCGCCGCGATCCTGTGGAACGGGACCTCCGGCGCGTGGCTCGGCTTCGACGCGGACGAGCGCCTGAGCGCCGCGATCACCGACCGGACCGGGTGCCCGGCCTCCACCGCCGCGCTCGCCTTCCGCGACCTGTTCCGCGCCCGGGATTTCCGGCGGATCGGCCTCGTCACGCCCTATACCGGCGACGTGCAGCGCCGGATCCGGGACAACTGGGGCGCGGCCGGCTTCGACTGCGCCGCCGAGCGCCACCTCGGCCTGTCGGAGAACTTCGCCTTCGCCGAGACCGGCCCGGAGGCCATCGCCGGCATGGTCCGGGCGGTGGCGGCCGAGGGCGTCGACGCGGTGGCGATCGTGTGCACGAACCTCGCGGGCGCCGCGCTCGCCCCGGCCCTGGAGGCGGAACTCGGCGTGCCGGTGATCGATTCGGTGGCCGTCACCCTGTGGAAGGGCCTGGAGCTGGCGGGCTGCCCGACGGCGCATCTCGCCGCGCACGGCCGCGCCTTCGCGGCGGGCGGGGCGAGCCGCCCGTGAGTGCCGGGACCACCCTGATCCTCGACGGGATCACCCAGCGCTACGGGTCGGCGCTCGCCGTCGACACCGTGACCCTCGACATCAGGGGCGGGGAGCTCGTCGCCCTGCTCGGGCCCTCGGGCTGCGGCAAGACCACCCTGCTGCGCGCGGTGGCAGGCTTCCTGAAGCCCACGGAGGGGCGCGTCATCATCGGCGGCCAAGCGGTCGATCACCTGCCGCCGAACCGACGCACCGTCGGCATCGTGTTCCAGAACTACGCCCTGTTCCCGCACATGAGCGTCGCCGACAACGTCGCCTACGGCCTCGCGGCCCGGGGTGTCGGGCGGACCGAGCAGAGGGCGCGGGTCGCCGAGATGCTGGCGCTCGTGCGGCTGGAGCACCTCGCCGGGCGCTTCCCGCGGGAGATGTCGGGCGGCCAGCAGCAGCGGGTGGCGCTGGCCCGGGCGCTGGCCGTGCGCCCCTCGATCCTGCTCCTCGACGAGCCCTTCGCGGCCCTCGACAAGAACCTGCGCCTCGACATGCAGATCGAGATCAAGCGCATCCAGCGCAGCGCCGGCACCACCACGCTGATCGTCACGCACGACCAGGAGGAGGCCCTGTCGATGGCCGACCGGGTCGCCGTGCTCAATGCCGGGCGCCTGGAGCAGTTCGCCCCCCCGACCGACGTCTACGACCGCCCCGAGACGCTGTTCGTCAACACCTTCGTGGGCACGGCCAACGTCCTGCACGGGCGGCTCGCGACGGAGCCGGGCGGCGCCCGCGTGGTGGCCCTGGAGGCGGGCGGACTGCTCCCCGCCGCCACGTCCCTGCCGGACGGGACCCGGGTCGCCGCCTGCCTGCGGCCCGAGCACGTCGGCTTCGCGGAGGAGGGACCGGGGGCCGGGGCAGGGGTCGCCGACGGCCTCGACGGCGCGGTCGAGGTCGGCCTGCCGCTGGGCGCCACCCTGGTCCACGAGATCCGGCTCGACGGCGGCGCCCACCTGAAGACCGCCGAGCCGCGCGCGGCGGGCGCCCGGCCCCGGCCCCCCGGCACCCGCGTGCGCCTGCGCCCGACAGCACCCGAGCGGGTCGGCGTCTTTCCCGATCCCCGACACTGAGGCCGAGCCGCCCGATACCGAGCCAGGAGAACCGACCATGCCCCTGCACCGCCGCAGCCTCCTCGCCGGCGCCCTGACCCTCGGCGCCGCGCAGGCCTTCCCGGGCCTGTCCCACGCCCAGGCGCGCAAGCTCGTCTTCGCGACCTTCACGGGCAGCTGGGAGGAGGCGCACCGGGCCGTGCTGGTGCCGGCCTTCCGCAAGAGCTCGGGCGGCGACGTGATCCTCGATCCGATGCTCTCGGTCGACCAGATCGCCAAGGTCCAGGCGGCCCGCGCCAACCCGCCGATCGACGTGATGCTGCACGATCCGGGCCCCGCCCTCACGGCCATCGCCCAGGACCTCGTCGAGCCCTACCCGGTGGCCCAGTCCGCCCATTACAGCGACCTGATCGCGGACGCGCAGGAGCCGATGGGCCCGGCGCCGTTCTTCCAGATCGTCGGGCTGACCTACAACCCCGAGAAGGTGAAGACCCCGCCGACCTCCTGGGCGGACCTGTGGAAGCCCGAATTCAAGGGCCGGGTCGGCATCACCAACCTCAACTCGACGCTGGGCACCGGCTTCCTCGTGGAGATCGCCCGGATGCACGGCGGCTCGGAGACCGACGTCGAGCCGGGCTTCAAGGCGCTGGAGGCGCTCAAGCCGAACCTCGCCGCCGTCGCAGCCAACCCGGGCGCCCTGGCGGCCCTCTACCAGCAGGAGCAGGTCGACATCGGGCCGGGCAATTTCAACGCGATCCAGATCCTGAAGGCCCGGGGCGTGCCGGTGGAGTTCGCGGCGCCGAAGGAAGGCATCATCGCCTTCAAGACGACGATCCACATCGTCAAGAACACGCCGTCGAAGGAGCTGGCCTTCAAGCTGATCGAGGCCGCGCTGTCGCCGGAGGTGCAGGCCAAGCTGATGCAGAGCCCCTACCTGATCGTGCCGACCAACCGGAAGGTCGCCATCGAGGGCGAGGTCGCGAAGGTCCTGGCGAAGGACGCGGACGAGCTGAAGCGCAAGTCGGTGTTCCAGGACTGGGCCGCGATCAACCGCGGCCGGCCGGCCTGGATCGAGCGCTTCAACCGCGAGATCCGGGTGTGAGCGCCGGCCCGGCCACGGCGGGCCCGGTCGCGGCGCCCCTCCGCCCGGGCCGCGCCTGGACGGCGGCCTACGACATTCGCCTCGCGCTGCCGCTCGGGGCGTTCTTCCTCGTCTTCTTCCTGGCGCCGCTGGCGCTGCTGCTGCTCGTGAGCTTCTACGCCGATCCGGCCATGACCCGGTTCGGCCTCGACCAGTACGCCCGGTTCCTGCTCGACCCGTTCTCCCTGCGGGTGCTCGGCGCGACCCTGTGGCTCGGCGTCGAGGTCACGGTGCTGACCCTCCTGCTCGGCCTGCCGCTGGCGCTGCTCCTGACCTGGGCGCCCGGCCGGCTGCGCGGCCTGCTGACCCTGATCGTGCTGCTGCCGCTGCTCACGAGCGTGGTGGTGCGGACCTTCGCGTGGATCGTGATCCTCGGGCGCCAGGGCATCGTCAACGCCGCGCTCCTCGGTCTCGGCCTCACCGACGCGCCCCTGAAGCTGCTCTACACCGAGGGCGGCCTCGTCCTGGCGCTGGCGCAGGTGCAGCTGCCGCTGATGGTCCTGCCCCTGGTCACCGCCCTGTCGCGGATCGACCCGAACCTCGCCGACGCCTCGGCGGCGCTCGGGGCGGGGGCGTGGCGCACCTTCCTCCGGGTGACGCTGCCGCTCTGCCTGCCCGGCATCGTGGCGGGCTGCCTGCTGACCTTCGCGGCGGCGATCACCGCCTTCATCACCCAGTCGCTGATCGGCGGCGGGCAGATGCTGTTCATGCCCATGTACCTGTACCAGCAGGCCTCCTCGCTCAACAACTGGCCGTTCGCGGCGGCGATCGCGATCGTCTTCCTCGTGGCGGTGCTCGCCTGCGTCACGCTCCTCAACCTCGCGGGCCGCCTGTCGGGCGGCCGCGCGCGCGCCTGAAGCCACCGGGAGTCACCATGCGGACGAGCCTGCGGCGCGATCTCGACTGGTTCAGCTTCCACGGCGCGGTGCTTCTGCTGGCCGGGCTCTGCCTCGTCCTGCTGGCGGCGCCCACCGTGATCGTCGTGGTGGTGTCGTTCACCAGCGGCTTCTCCCTGCGCTTCCCGCCGCCGGGCTACTCGCTGCGCTGGTACGCGGCGCTCGCGGAGGCCGAGCAGCTCCGGGCCGCCGCCTGGAACAGCCTCGTGGTGGCGGGCTGGACGACCCTGCTGTCGGTGGTTCTGGGCACCGCCGCGGCGCTCGCCATCGCCCGGTCGCGGCGGCTCTCCGCGCGGCTCCTCGACAGCCTGTTCCTGTCGCCGCTGGTCCTGCCGGCCCTGGCCTTCGGGCTCGCGGCGCTGATGCTGTTCAGCCTCGCCGGCATCCCGGTCTCGCCGCTGACCCTCGTCCTCGGCCACACCGTGGTCTGCGTGCCCTACGTGGTCCGCACCACCGTCGCGGCCCTGTCGCAGATGGATCCGGTGCTCCTCGAGAGCTCGACCTCGCTCGGCGCCTCGCGCCTCTACACGTTCCGCCGGGTGACCCTGCCGCTGATCCGGCCCGGGATCCTGGCCGGCGGCTTCATCGCTTTCATGGCCAGCTTCGACAACGTCCCGGTCTCGCTGTTCCTGCGCGACGCCGCCACCGACATGCTGCCGATCCGCATGTGGCAGGACCTGGAGGGCCGCCTCGACGTCACGGTGGCGGCGGCCTCCAGCCTGCTGATCCTCGTGACCGTGGTGCTCGCCGCCGTGATGGAGCGCGCCGCCGGCCTGTCCCGCCGGATGGCGGGCTGAAGCGCCCGGAGCCCTCGCATGCGCATCCTGCTCCTCAACCCCAACACCTCGGCGGCGATGACCGCGCGCATGGCGCGGGCCGCCGAGGCGGCGCTCGCCCCCGACGCGCATATCACCGCGCTCACCGCCACGTCCGGCTTGCCCTACATCGCGAGCCGGGCCGAGGCGCAGCTCGCCGGCGCGGCCGTGCTGGAGACGCTCGCCGCCCACCATTCCGGCCACGACGCCGCGGTGATCGCCGCCTACGGCGATCCCGGTCTGGTCGCCGCGCGGGAGCTGTTCGACCTGCCGGTGGTCGGCATGGCCGAGGCCGCGATGCTGACCGCCTGCCAGCTCGGGGCGCGGTTCGCGGTCGTCACCTTCGCGCCCGCCCTGCTACCTTGGTACGAGGACGCGGTGGCGCTGGCCGGGCTGTCGGCGCGCTGCGCCGGCCTCCACGCGGTGCGCCGGCCGTTCCAGGCCGTGACCGAGGTGCAGGACGAGCTGCGGCCCGAGATCCTGGCCCTGGCCGAGCGGGCGGTGGGGGAGGGGGCCGACGTCGTGATCCTGGCCGGCGCGCCGCTCGCCGGCCTCGCCACGACCCTGCGGGACGCGGTGCCGGTGCCGCTCGTCGACCCGCTGGCGGCAGCCCTGGGCCAGGCGCAGGCCCTGGTGCGGCTCGGGACGCGGCCGCCGCGGGCCGGCCGCTTCGCCCGGCCGCCCGCGAAGCCGGCCACCGGCCTCGCCGGGCCGCTCGCCCGCTGGATCGCCCATCGCGAGGAGGAGTCATGACCCGGATCGACGCGGACGGCCCGCTCTGGACCCTCTCGGCCGCCGCCCTCGGCCGCCGCTACGCCGCCGGGACGGCGAGCCCGGTCGCGGCTGCCCGCGCCTGCCTGGAGCGGGCCGAGGCCGTGAACCCCGCGCTCAACGCCCTCGTCGCCGTCGATCCCGAGGGCGCGGAGCGCGCCGCCGTGGCGAGCGCGGCGCGCTGGCGGGCGGGACGGCCGCTCGGGCCCCTCGACGGCGTGCCGCTGACCGTCAAGGATAGCCTGAACGTCGCCGGGTTCGCGACCGGCTGGGGCAGCCGGCTCTACGCGGGGGAGGGGGCCGGGCAGGCCGTCGACCGCGACGAGACACCGGTGGCGCGCCTGCGCGCGGCCGGGGCGGTGATCCTGGGCAAGACCAACGTCCCCGAGCTGACCGTCCAGGGCTACACCGGCAACCCGGTCCACGGCGTCACCCGGAATCCGTGGGATCCGGCGCTGACGCCGGGGGGCTCCAGCGGCGGCGCCGTCGCGGCCGTGGCGGCCGGGATCGGGCCCCTGGCCCTCGGGACCGACGCGGGCGGCTCGATCCGCCGCCCCGCCTCCCATACCGGCCTCGTCGGCCTGAAGCCGACGGCCGGCCGGGTGCCGCGGACAGGGGGCCTGCCGCCGATCATGCTCGACCTCGAGGTGGTCGGGCCGATGGCGCGCACCGTCGAGGACCTCGCGGCGGCGATGCGGATCCTCGGGGCGGCCGACCCGGATGCCGTCGCGCCGCACGGCTTCGGCCCGTTCGGGAGCGCCGCGGTGCCGGCGCGCCCGCTGCGGATCCTCCACGTCCCGGCCTTCGGCACGGCCCCGGTCGATCCCGACATCGCCGACAGCGTCGCCGAGGCGGCCGGGTGCCTCGCCGGCCTCGGCCACCGGGTCGAGATCGGCCGCTTCGACGCGGCGACGGCCATCACGGAGGCGTGGTCGGTCCTCGGCCAGGCGGGCATCGCGTGGCTGATGCGCGCGCATCCCGGCCGGCGCGACGATCTGGGTCCCGACATCCGCGCTCTGGCGGAGGCGGGAGCGGCCCTCTCGGCGGCCGACCTGTTCGAGGTGCAGCGGATGGCGCTGGCGCTGCGCCGGGACCTCGCCGCCCTGTTCGCCGACCACGACCTCCTCATGACCCCCGCGGCCGCGGCGCTGCCCTGGCCGGCGGAGGACACCCATCCGCCGCGCATCGCCGGGGTGCCGGTGGGCCCCCGCGGCTCGGCGACCTTCACGGGCTTCGTCAACGCCGCCGGCTGCCCGGGGATCGCGATCCCGTGCCGACCTTCGGGCGCCGGGCTGCCGATCGGGTTCCAGCTCGTGGCGCCCTGGGGCGGCGACGAGACCCTGGTCGCGACGGCGGCCGCCTACGAGGCGGCCCATCCCTGGCGGATGGTCTGGGAGGACGGGACCCCGTGACCGGCCTGTCGCTCCACGCCGTCGACGCCGCCACGGGCCGGCCGGCCGAGGGGATGCGCGTGCGCGTCCTGCGCCCTGGGGGAAAGCGGCGGGTGATCGCCGAGGGCCGCCTCGGGGCGGACGGGACCCTCGACCATCCGGTCGTGCGGACGCGGCTCGCCGCCGGCCTCTACGAGGTCGTGTTCGTCATCGGGGACTTCGTCGGGGCCGCGGGGGAGGGGTTCCTGGAGGAGGCCGCGATCCGCTTCCGGATCGACGACCCCGACCGCCACTGCCACCTGCCGCTGAAATTCACCGCCTTCGGGGTGGCGCTGTTCCGTGGCTGTTGAGCCGCACGCGCCGCCTTCGGACCCGGCCCGCGACGGCGCGGCCCGGCCGCCCTCTCCCGCGAGGTGACCGGAGCCTCCGGAGAGCCTAGACTCGCCCCCGATCGCGGCGCGCGCAGGAGGAAGCCGATGCGGGTTCAGGCGATGACGATCCCGGCCGCGGCCGGGCCCGCGACGCGCGGCACCCCACGGGCGCGCCTGCTGCTCGCCGCGCTGACGATCCTCGCGCTTCCGCTGGCCTTCGTCGCGGCCGCGCGGATCCCCGCGGCGCCCGTCGATCCCGACCTCGTGCGGGTGATCCGCTTCATGGCACTGCTCAAGGGCGGCTTCGCCCTGGCGGCGCTGGCCGGCTGCTTCTGGCGTCTCGGCCAGCCCGCCGGGTGGCGGAGCGCCGTCTACGTGGCCGGACCGCCGCTCATGGCGCTTGGGGCGGGCGGCCTGTGGTCCCTGCGCGATCCCGGGCTGGCGGCGCTCGGCCTGCATCTCGGCCTGTTCGCGGTCCTGGCGGCGGCGCTGACCGACCGCGAGGCCCTGCCCGACCGGCTCCGCGCCGCGCGTCGTCAGATCGTCTCGTAGGCGAACAGGACCGAGATCAGAGTCAGGCCGGTCAGCCCGATGACGAAGCAGATGTCGGCGCAGCGCTCCAGGGTGACCGAGAGATCGCCGCCGTCGTCCAGGCGGATCGACAGGTAGGACGCGATCGCGCTGACCAGGAACAGGATCGCCGTCAGGGCGGCGGCCTCGTCGACGTGGCTCGGCCCGATCCAGCCCTCGGCGATCTTCACGAGGCCGATCAGCGTGGTGCAGACGCCGACCATCGTGCCGGCATTGGGGAGGATGTGGCGCGACAGGCTATCCTCGCCGGACCCGGTGCCCTTCCGCCTTTCGGCCATGCGCTCCTCGTACAGCTCCGCTCCGGCCGATGCCCCCCTGATACCGCGCCCGTGGAGGTTCGTCATGAAGCGCCCACTCACCACCAACTTCTCCGCACCGCCGCCGGAGCGTGCCCACCCGCCCGAGCCGGCGCCCGCGGCGGCCTCGTGGCGCGACGTCGCCCCGTTCGCGGCCGCCCTGATCGCCACCTTGGAGGCGATCGAGGCCGGGCAGAAGGCCGGGCCGGCGATGCGGGCGCACCGCTCCGCCATGCGCCGCCAGGGCGAGGCGGCCGCCGCGCTCGGCGGATCCGAGGCGCTGGAGGCCGTGCTCGACCAAGTCGCGGACGCCGACGCGGCCCGGGCCGAGCGGCGCCTCGCGCTCGTGCGCGAGGCCTGGGTGGGTCTGCCCGGGGGAGGGGCGTGAGGCGTCCTGCCGGCTCGCCGAATCGGGCTGGCGGCAGATCCGGGACGCAGTGCGCCGTTGGGGCAGCGCGCCGACGCGCCACGATCCGAATTCGGGCCGCCGCGTAAAGATTTGATACAGGATCTCGGATAAATTCGGGGCTGGCCACACCGCGTCAGCTCGAGATCGCTCGTCGGGAATTTGTGATGGACGACCAGGACAAGCAATTTATCACGCAGCAGATCCTCGACGTCGGCCGCCAGCTCTATGCCGCCCTCGACAGCAAGATCATGACGGCTCACGCGCAGCAGCTGGCGCAGATGCAAGATGTCCGGCGCCTCGCCGTGATTCAGCTCGCGCCGAAGAACGATTTCTGCCTCGTGACGGATCATCCGATCGCCTACGAGAGCAACGATCACACGGTTCCGCGCGGAACTAAGGATGACAATACGCGCAATCAGCGGTTCTGCCACGCGATCGAGAGCCATTTCGGCCGAAAGGTCAGGGCCCTGGACCTCGGCTGCGCGGGGGGCGGCCTCGTCTTCGATTTCCTCATCCGGGGCAACGCGGCATTCGGAATCGAGGGGAGCGATTACTCCCTTCGCGCGCAGCGCGCCGAGTGGTCCATCATCCCGGACTATCTGAAGACCTGCGATATTACCAAGCCGTTCGCTCTGATGGATCAGAGGTCAGGGACGAAAGCGAAATTTGACGTCATCACGATGTGGGAGGTCCTCGAGCACATCGAGGAATCGCTGCTTCCTCAGCTGTTCGCGAACGTGAAATCCCATTTGGCGGACGGCGGTCTTTTCGTGGGCTCCGCCGCGACATACGACGATGTCGCCAACGGCGTGAGCTACCATCCGACGGTCAAGCCGGAGACGTGGTGGCGCGAGCTTGTCCGGCAGCACGGGCTGGAATTTGTCCCGATGACCATGTTTCAGTTCAAGGATTTCTGCCGAGGCTCCGGCAACGAGAACGCGTTTTACGACGCCGATTTCAGCAAGAATCCCGAGCTCGGCTTCCACTTCGTGATGAAGCACCGCTCCGCTTGAGGCGGGGCTTCCGAGCTCGACCGGTCGGGCGCCGCAGGCTTGAGCGGTCCGCCCGCGCGCCCCACATGGACGGGAGCGACAGCGCGGGGCCGACCATGTACGACCTCATCCACACCCTCCGCCTCTGGCTCTGGCGCCGCCGAGTGCGGGCCGTGGCGCGGGAGTGCCGGGTGTCCGGGACCAGCGACGGCGACTGGATCGCCGCCACCGTCGCGGCCTCCGCGACGAGTTCGGGTCCGGGCGCGCCGGTCTCGTACGTGAGCGGCACCGGCCTGTAGCGGATCCCGCTCGGCCGGGCGCGGTCAGCCTTCCGGAGACGGCTCGGCGGCGGCGGCACCCGGCTCGGGCGCCGGGCCGGTGTCGAGGGTGCCGCTGTGGACCAGGGCGCCGGCCCAGGCGCCCGCGATGATCCGGACCTGCTCGATGGCCTCGGCGCGGGTGAAGGGCCTGTCACCACCTCCCGAACGGCCCTCGTCCCAGTAGACGTAGCCGGTGCGCCGGCCGCCGGCATCCTCGACGCAGGCGGCGTTCTCGAGGACGCAGATCCGGAGCGGGAGCTTGAGACCGAGTGTGGGCATAGGGCCCATATAGGGCGCCGATCCCGCGGGAAGTCGGCGCGCCCGCCGCGTGACGGTCGGTCTCAGGTGTCTCAGGTGGGTTTCGCCGCGTCGAGCGCCTGCTCCAGGTGCGTCACGACCTCGTCGCCCTTGGGCGGCGGCTCGGCCTCCTCGACCCGTCGGGCGACTTCCATGACGAGGTAGGTCACCGACGGCGGCCAAGCCACGCCGTTATCCAGGAGCATCCGGGCGGCGCTTACCAGCATCCGGAACTGGTCCGGCGGGATCGTGGTCCCGGCCTCGTGCTGCGCGAGGATGTGATCGGCGATCGCGGCCGCAAGGCCGGCAACTTCGGCCATCTTGTTGGGCGGATCACCAGCCGTCATGTCAGGTCGCGCTCCGTCTGCGAAAGCACGGTGCGGAGCATCCGTCGCCTCTTCGGGGTCTCAGGCCGACACGGTTCCACAAGCAACCCTGGCGAGCAAGCCGTGTGGCCGCGGCTCGCCTGCGTAGCCGTGGACGCCGCCGATTTCGGCGGCCTGCGCGCGCGGTCCGGGCGTTTCGCGGCCTGCGGTACCGGGACGGCGGACCTGCTCCGCGGCGGCGGTGCCGTCGGGATCGTCCCAGGGCGTCTACGCGGATGCCGGACGGTGGCGGGGCGCGGTCACGCCGAAGACCGAGCCTCGGTCGCGCCGGGATCGCACGGCGACCGGGTGATCGAGCGCCGCGGCGGTTTGCCGGACGATATGAAGGCCGAGCCCGAGACCGGCCCCGTCCCGGCGTCCGGCGCGGTCGAAGGCGTCGAAGATGCCCGCCAGCCGTTCGGGCGCGATGCCGGGACCGCCGTCGTGCACTTCGATCGCCACGCGCCCCTGCCGGCGGCGGCATCCGACGACGACGCGGCCGCCCGGGCCCGCATACTTCACGGCGTTCCCGACGAGGTTGCGCAGGATGGTCGTCAGCATGGCGACCTCGCTCGTGACCGTCAGCGCCGTGGCGCAGACCCGGACACGCACCCCGACCGCGTCGGCGTAGGGTGCCCATTCGGCCGCCACCGCCTCCAAGAGCGGGGCGACCGCGACGGGACCGAGCCGGGGCGCCACGCTGCCGGCCTGGGAGGAGCGGGCCAGATCGTCGAGCTCGCGGCCGAGCCGCACCAGCGCGTCGCTGGCGAGGCCGAGCCGGGCCGCGGCCCGGGGACCGACGCCCTCCGAGACCGCGCGGTCGATGGCCATGAGGGCCACCTGCAGGGGTTGCTTCAGGTCGTGTCCGGCCACGGCGAGCAGCCGGGCCATGGCGCTGCGGGCGGTCTCCGCGCGCAGCAGGGCCTCGTCGGGCGCCGCACCCGGGCTCGCCATCGTCAGTCCCATCCCCGCCTCCTCGTCCGGCCCGCCGACGGCGCGCCGCTTCCATGGCGCGACCTTGGACCGTGGCCGTTCGCGCCGGAATCATACGGAGGTTTGATGTCCTAACCGGACCGGCCTCGGATCGGCGTGCCAGCGGCGCACGCGCGCGATGCCGGTCCGGAGCCGGCCGGCGATCCCGTCACGGATGGAAAGGCCCTGGAGTCAGGCACTGGAGTCAGGCCCTGGCGTCAGGCCCCGATCGTCTCTTCCAGGCAGCGGATCAGTTCGTCGGCCACGAGCGGCTTGCGCAGGAGATCGCGGGCGCCGCCGGCGAGCGCCCGGCGCCGGAGTGCGTCGTCGGTCAGCGCGGTCATCATGATGACCGGCAGGGCAGGGCGCTGCTCCCGGACGCGGTCCTGCAATTCGATGCCGCTGATCCCTGGCATGTTCACGTCCGTCAGCAGGCACGACACGTCGCTGCCGGCCATCGCGGCCAGGAAGGCCTCGCCCGAGTTGAAGGCCCGCGCGTCGTAGCCCAACGCCTCGAGGAAGCTGGACGTCGCGTCCAGAACCGCCTCGTCGTCGTCCACGACCGCGACCGCTTTCTTCCCGACCGGCACGAATCTCCCTCCGGAGCCTCTCGAAGGCGCATCGATCCCACCTCTGTGGGCCGGCGGCGGCTCCGACGAAATTATACGATGGTTTGATGCGCGCGACGGACTCACATCCCGATGAACCGAGTCCTGCCACAGCAACGCAGGACCTGGGGCGTCGCGACGCGACCCGGTAGACATGGATTTCACAAGTTGAGGCAGGACTTCTTCGCCGATCCCCGATCCGATCGCCGCGACGAATCTGTCCAGTGCGGGTGCCAACGCGGCGATGTCCGGCATCGTTCCGCGCCGATCGGCCCGGGACGGGTCTGCGGGAGAGACGGGGAGATGGTCCGGCTCAGACGGCCGCCCGGGCCTTGAGCAGCTCGGTCTTGCGCACGAGGTCGGCCACGGAGCCGGCCGCCATCTTCCGCATGACGTTGCCCCGGTGGATCTTGACCGTGATCTCGCTGATGCCGAGGGCGTGGGCGATCTGCTTGTTGAGCAGCCCCTTGACGACCTGTGCCATCACCTCGGCCTCCCGCGCCGTCAGGGTCGCGGCCAGCGCCTCGAGCTCGGCGACCCCCGCGCTCGAGGCCCGCCGGGTCCTGTCTCGCTCGATCGCGACCGCGATGGCGTCGAGCATGTCCTGATCGCGGAACGGCTTGGTCAGGAAATCGAGCGCGCCCGCCTTCATGGCCTGGACGGTCATGGGGATGTCGCCGTGGCCGGTCATGAAGATGATCGGCATGCGGTTGCCCATCGCGGCGAGCTTCGCCTGCAGGTCGAGGCCGCTGGATCCCGGCAGCCGCACATCGAGGATCAGGCAGCCCGGGCGGTCCGGCAGCGTCGCCGCGAGGAGGTCGCGCGTCGCGCCGTAGGCGAGGGTGTCGAGCCCGACGGAGTGCAGAAGGTCCTGCAGACCTTCGCGGACGCCCTCGTCGTCCTCGACGATGACCACCAGCGGTGAGGCCGTGTCGGCGCCGGGCTTCGCCGCGCCACCCCGGACGTTGCCTGACATCGTGATCGACGAGTCCCCGCGCGCCTCTGACAGGCTGCCCGCACGGGCAGTGCTTACAGGTTGTATCCGCGCCCGATCAAGCCGACCCTTTTGTGGACGGCGCGGACCGCCGGCACGGGTCGCCGGCACGGGTCGCCCCGAATGGCCGCTCGCCGGACCGCTCCCGACCCGCCTATCGACTCGCGGCCAAGCTTGTGGCTATGAGCGGTTGCACTGTCCCCGGGACTGGCTCAACCTCCGGCGAGGTCAGCGCCTTCCGGCCCAGGATTCGCGGCCGCCCGCCTCCTCCGGCCGCGCCCGTCCGACAGGCTGTGCAGCGAGGCGCGGAGATGAGTGCGGTGGGCGACGCGCGTCCCAGGCAGACGACGGCGCGGGTCCTCCTCGCGAGCCTGATCGGCACGACGGTCGAGTTCTACGACTTCTACATCTACGCCACGGCGGCGAGCCTGATCTTCGGGCCGCTGTTCTTCCCGGCGGCGCTGCAATCGGCGGAGCTGATCAGCGCCTACGCGAGCTTCGGCCTCGCCTTCGTGGCCCGGCCGATCGGCGGCGCGGTCTTCGGGCATTTCGGCGACCGGATCGGGCGCAAGGCGACGCTGGTCGCCTCGCTCCTGCTGATGGGGCTCACGACCTCGGCCATCGGGCTGCTGCCCACCTTCGCGCTGGCCGGCTGGCTCGCCCCCGTCCTGCTCTGCCTCCTCCGGTTCGGGCAGGGCCTGGCGCTCGGCGGCGAGTGGAGCGGGGCCGCCCTGCTGGCGCTGGAGAACGCCCCGCCGGGCTGGCGCGCCCGCTACGCGATGTTCGCGCCGCTCGGGGCGCCCCTCGGCTTCTTCGTGGCCAACGGCCTGTTCCTCGTCCTGACCCTGACCCTCAGCGCGGAGCAGTTCGCGGACTGGGGCTGGCGGGTGCCCTTCCTGCTCAGCGTGCCCCTGGTCTGGCTCGGGCTCTGGGTCCGCACCAATCTCGGCGAGACCGAGGAGTTCGCCGCCGCCGTGAAGGACGCGCAGCCCCCGCGCGTCCCCCTCGTCGCCCTGATGCGCGACCATGCCGGGCAGGTCGTCGCCGGGATGTTCGGCGTCGTCGCGTGCTTCTCCCTGTTCTGGACCGCCACCGCCTTCGCGCTCGGCTACGGCACGACGACGCTGGGCTACTCCCGGGCCTCGTTCCTGACGGTCGAGCTCGGCGCGATCCTGTTCATGGCCGCCGCCATCGTCGTCGCGAGCTGGCTGTCGGACCGGCTCGACCCGGCCCGGGTGCTGATCGTCGGCTGCGCCGGGACCATCGTGTCGGGGATCCTGCTGGCGCCGATGCTCGGCAGCGGCTCCCTCGCGACCATCTTCGCCTTCCTGGCCTTCGCCCTGTGGGTGATGGGCTTCGTCAACGGGCCGCTCGGCGCGTGGCTGCCGAGCCTGTTCCCGCCGCAGGTGCGCTACACGGGAACCTCCGTGGCGTTCAACGTCGGCGGCATCATCGGCGGCGCCTTCTCGCCGATGATCGCCCAGGCGCTGGCCGCGCAGAGCGGCCTGACCGCGGTCGGCTTCTACCTCGCGCTGACCGGCGGGATCAGCCTCATCGCCTTCGACACGAGCGCCCGGCGGCGGGCGCTGGACGCGCTCGCCCGGAGCGAGCGCCGCTACCGCGCGCTGTTCGAGCAGAGCCACGTCGCGCTGTGCGAGGTCGATCTCTCCGAGGCGCAGGCCCACCTCGCCGAGGCGCGGGCCGCCGGCGCCCTCGGGCCCGACCTCCGCGGGCAGGCCGACGCCGCGCTCGTCGCCGCGCTCGTCGCCGAATGCGCCCGGCGGATCGCGCTGGTCGACGTCAACGACGCGACGGTGCGGCTCCTCGGCTGCGGCTCCCGCGAGGCGGTGCTCGGCTCGATGAGCCGCTTCCTCCCGCCGGGCAACGACCTCGTCCTGCCGCTCCTGCAGCGGATCGACCGGGCGGGCGGCCGCTTCGAGGCCCAGGGCCGCCTGATCCGCGCCGACGGGCGGGAGGTGACCGCGATCCTCGTCGTGGCGCTGCCGGACGACGAGGCGGCCCTCGACCGGGTTGCCTGCGCGATGATCGACGTGACCGAGCGGGAGCGCGCCAAGGAGGCCCTGCTCGCGGCCCAGGCCGAGCTCGCCCGCGCGGGCCGGGTCTCGACCGTCGGGGCGATCTCCGCCTCCATCGCCCACGAGGTCAACCAGCCGATCGGCGCCATGGTGATGAGCGCCGAGGCCTGCCTGCGCTGGCTGCGGCGCGAGACGCCGGACCTCGAGGCGGCCGCGCGGGCGGCCGAGCGCGCCGTCCGCGACGGCATGCGGGCGAGCCGGATCGTGCAGCGGACGCGCGAGCAGCTCCGCCGCGACCGCAGCCAGCCCGAGATCCTCGACCTGGGCTCCCTCCTGGCGGAGGTCGCGACCCTCCTCGACCGGGAGATCCTGGCGGCCGGGGCGACGGTGCGGACGGTGATCGCCGCGACCGAGGCGCGCGTCCTGGCCGACCGCGTCGAGCTGCAGCAGGTCGTGGTCAATCTCGTGACGAACGGCCTGCACGCCGTGCGCGACCTGCCCGAGCCCCGCCGCGCGCTGCGGATCGCGCTGACCGCCCCCGCGCCGGGCCGGCTGCGGATCGCGGTCGTCGACAGCGGCACCGGCATCGATCCGGAGCAGTTGCCCAGGCTGTTCAGCCCGTTCTTCACTACGAAGCGCGACGGGATGGGCATCGGCCTCGCGATCTGCCGGACCATCGTCGAGTCCCATGGCGGCACGCTGACCGGCGGGAACAACGACGGGCCGGGCGCGACCTTCGCGGTCGAGCTGCCGGCGGCCGAGCCGGGCGGGGCGGGCGGCGCCGCGGCCGAGCCCGCCGCCGTCGCCGGCGCCGCCGGCTGAGCCTCAGCGGGCGGGGACGGCCGCGAACAGGCTGTTCAGCCCCTCCGCGGTGGTCGGGTGGGCGAGGATCGCGTCGCGCAACGCCGTGTAGGGCAGGCCGGCGAGCATGGCGACCTGGACCGCGGCCATGACCTCGCCGGCCTCCGCGCCGAGCATCGTGAAGCCGAGGATGCGGTCGTCCGGGCCGATGACGGCCTTCATGAACCCCTCGGTCTGCCCGGTCGTCCGCGTGCGCAGCACGGCCGCCATCGGCAGCCGCGCCACCCGGACGGCGTGACCGTCGGCCCGCGCCTCCGTCTCGGTCGACCCGACCCGCGCCAGCGGCGGGTCGGTGAATAGGCAGGACGGCATCAACCGGCCCGCGGTCGAGCGCGGGATCCCCGCCAGCGTGTCGCGGATCACGCGGAAATCGTCCGCGGAGGCGTGGGTGAAGGCCGGGCTGCCCGCGCACTCGCCGATGGCCCAGACGCCCGGCGCGCTCGTCCGGAGGTGGTCGTCGACCTCGATGACGCCCCGCTCGGTGAGCGCCACGCCCGCGCGGTCGAGACCGATCTCGTCGGTGTTCGGCGCGCGCCCCGCCGCGACGAGGATGTGGCTCGCGGCGATGACCGCCTCACCGGCGCCGCCGCGCACGGTGATCTCCACGGCCTCGCCCGAGCGGCCGCGCACGCGCACCACCTCCGTGCCGGTGCGGATCGCCAGCCCCTCGGCCTCGAGGAGCTGCGCGAGGGCGGACGCCACGTCCGGATCCTCGCGGCCCGCGATCCGGGGCCCGTGCTCGATCACCGTCACCGCGCTGCCGAACCGGCGGTAGGCCTGGGCCAGTTCGAGGCCCACGTAGCCGCCGCCGAGGACGACGAGGTGGGCGGGCACGGCGTCGAGTTCGAGCGCCTCGATATGGGTGAGCGGCCCGGCCTCGCGCAGGCCCGGGACGTCCGGGATGGTCGCGCGGGTGCCGAGATTCAGGAAGATCTGCTCGGCCGTCAGCGCGCGCGAGCCGCCCGCGTTCAGCGCGACCGTGAGCGCTCTGGGGCCCGTGAAGCGGGCCGTTCCCATGACGAGCTCCGCGCCGCTCTCGCGGTAGCGGTCGAGGTGCATGTCGATGAGGTCGCGGACCATCGCCCGCTTGCGCGCGACCACCCGGCCCATATCCACCGCGACCGGTCCGGTCTCGATGCCGTACCGGTCGGCCCGCCGGGCGCGGTGGGCGATCTCGGCGCTCCAGATCTCGTTCTTGCTCGGCAGGCAGTTGGTGTTGGGGCAGGAGCCCCCGATCCAGCGGCGCTCGATCACCGCGACCCTCTGGCCGGCCTTGGCGAGGTGCCACGCCAGGAACTTGCCGCCCTCGCCGCTGCCGATCACGAGGGCATCGTAGTGGTCGTCCATGGTATTTCCTCCGCGATCCCGAGATCTGCGGAACACGTAGAGACCTCACGACCGGACGGATATCATGCGTCGGTATGATAGACCGGTCCCGACCGCCCGGCGCGCAGGTTTCGTGCGCATCGAGTCTCGGATGATCCGACCGAAACCTCGGCCTGACCGAGCCGGATCGGCCCGCCACGGCAGCTCCGTCCATCGCTGACGGGCGATCGCCCGTTCCGGTCGGCGCCTCTGCAGGCCCGCCTGCCGCAATCCCGCGCCCTCCGCTTCGAAGGCTCGGATCCCTGAACACGCGGGTTCGCCGCGGCCGCGGCCCGGGCGCGTGACCGGCCGCCCGAGCCCCCCGCGAAGCTTTCAGGGCCGAGACCCGGGGCGCTGGACTGTCCTTGGCCGGCCCTGATCCCGGGGGCGGGCCGCGGAGGGGCACCGTTTCGGGTGACGACCCCTAACCTTCGTATGATTCCGCGCGACCGGGGGCGGCGGTACCTCTCGCGACACGGCACACGATCCGGACCGCGCCTTCGCCCGTCCCCGAAGACACGTCGCCCGGCCGGTTCGCACGCCGAGACACGTCGCGGCGTCCCCATCCCACGAGGTCGAACGATGGTCCAGCTCACGATCAATGCGCGTCGCTACACGGTGGACGCGGAACCGGACACGCCGCTGCTGTTCGTCCTGCGCGACAGCCTCGGGCTGACCGGCACGAAGTACGGCTGCGGCATCGGGCAGTGCGGCGCCTGCACGGTGCTGCTCGATGGCGCGGCGACCCGCTCCTGCCAGATCCCCCTGGAGAGCGTCGGCGACCAAGCCATCACGACGATCGAGGCGATCGAGCAGGACCCGGTCGGTGCCCGGGTCGTGGCCGCCTGGGTCGGCATCGAGGTGCCCCAGTGCGGCTACTGCCAGTCCGGTCAGGTCATGGCCGCTACGAGCCTGCTCAAGCAGACCCCGAAGCCGACCGAGGCCGACATCGCCGGCGCCATGACCAACCTGTGCCGGTGCGGAACCTACAACGCCATCGCCGCCGCCGTGCGGCAGGCCGCGGCCTGAGGAGGCGCACGATGACCGACCTCACGCCCCTCCGCCGCGCCGACCGTCGCGAGCCGGTCCGCAACCTCTCCCGCCGCGGCTTCCTGGGGGCCGCCTCGGGCGCGCTGTTCCTCGGAATCGGCCTCCGGCTCGCGCCGGCCGCCGCCCAGACCCGCGCCGAAGGCCCGGCGGCCGTCGCGCCGAAACCCGGGACCCGCGTGACGGCCTTCCTGGAGATCCGCCCCGACGACACCGTGCGCCTGCTCAGCCCCTTCGTGGAGGGCGGCCAGGGCATCAACACCGGCCTCGCCCAGACGATCGGCGAGGAGCTCGACCTCGACCCGGCGCGCTTCGCGGTGGAATGCGCCCCGCCCGGTCCCGACTACGCGGTCGTCAACGGCCTGCGGATGACCGGCGGATCCTTCTCCACCCGCTCCAGCTTCGAGGCCATGCGCCGCCTCGGCGCCACCGCTCGCGAGATGCTCCTGCGGGCGGCGGCCGCCGAGCTCGCCGTGCCGCAGGCCAGCCTGACCACCGAGAACGGGCGCGTGATCCACGCCGCCTCCGGCCGGAGCCTCGGCTACGGCGCGCTGGCCGCCGCGGCGCTGGCGCTGCAGCCGCGGGACGACGTCGCCCTGAAGGATCCGAAGGATTTCCGCTGGATCGGCAAGCCGGTGGCGCGCCTCGACATGCGCGACAAGTCCACCGGCCGGGCCGTCTACAGCATCGATATCCGGCTCGACGGCATGGTCCACGCCGCGATCCGGCACGCGCCGCATCTCGGCACCGAGCCGGAGGCGATCGCCAACGCCGCGGAGGTCCGGGCGATGCCGGGCGTCCAGGCGGTCGAGCGCCTGCCGGGCGCGGTGGCGGTGGTGGCCGACACGTGGTGGCGGGCCCGCAGGGCCGTCGAGGCCCTGCAGGTGACCTGGACCCGGCCGGCGCCCGACGGCGTCGCCACCGTCTCGGCGGGCTTCTCCTCGGCGGCGATGCTGGCGGCCCTCCGGGACGCGGCCGGCCCCGGCGTTCCGGCCGAGCAGGCGGGCGACCCGGACGCCGCCTTCGCGGGCGCGGCCAAGGTGGTGGAGGCGGCGTACGACGCCCCCTACCTCGCCCACGCGCAGCTCGAGCCGCCCTCGGCGGTGGCGCGCTTCGCCCCCGACGGCAGCCTCGACCTCTGGGTGCCGAACCAGATGCCGGAGCTGTTCCAGCAGGTCGCCGCCAAGACGGCCGGGCTGCAGCCGGATCAGGTCCGGATCCACTCGCCGATGCTCGGCGGCTTCTTCGGGCGCCACTTCCACTACGGGCCGGCGAGCCCGTTCCCGCAGGCGATCCTGCTCGCCAAGGCGGCGGGCAAGCCGGTGCGGGTTCTGTGGTCGCGGGAGGAGGAGTTCGGCATGGACGCCGTCCGCCCCCTGAGCTTCGCCCGGTTCAGGGCGGCGCTCGGTCCGGACGGGATGCCGGTGGCGCTGGAGACCACCGCGGTGGGGGAGGGCCCGATCGGGCGCTGGTTCGGCGCGCTGTTCAAGGGGCCGGTGGATTCCTCGGTGGTGGAGGGCCTCGACCGGAAGCCCTACGCGATCCCGAACCGGCGGCTCACCTACGTGAAGGTGCCGCACCCGGTGACGATCGCGTTCTGGCGCTCGGTCGGGCACTCGATGAACGATTACTTCTACGAGAGCTTCCTCGACGAGATCGCGCAGGCCGGCGGCCAGGACCCGTTCGCCCTCCGGATGACGCTCCTGAGGGACAGCGCCCGCCACCGCACCCTGCTGCAGGCGGTGGCCGACCTCGCGGGCGGCTGGACGCGCGGGCCGTTCCGGGCACAGGACGGCACGCGGCGGGCGCGGGGCGTGTCGATGGCCTCGCCGTTCGGGTCGGAGACGGCGACGATCGCCGAGGTTTCGCTCGAGAACGGCGAGGCCCGGGTGCACGATCTCTGGATCGCCATCGATCCGGGCCGCGTGGTCAACCCGGCGATCGTGAAGCGCCAGGTCGAGAGCGCGGCGGCGCTCGGCCTCTCGTCGACGCTGCTGGAGCAGGTCGTCTACGAGAACGGGGAGCGGCAGGCCCGGAACTTCGACGCCTACCCGATCCTCGACCGGGAGCGGATGCCGCGGGTGCACGTGGCGATCGTCGAGAGCGGGGCGCCGATGGGCGGCATCGGCGAGCCCGGCCTGCCCGGCGTGCCGCCGGCGGTGGTCAACGCGGTCGCGGCGCTGACCGGCCGACGCCTGCGCAGCCTGCCCCTGGCCAAGGAGACCCTCTCGGGGACCTGACGCCGATCGATGACCCCGGGCGATAACCCAGGGCGACGCCCCGCGGGTCAGCCCCCGAAAGTCCCGCGTCCCGACTGGAAGCGGGATTTTCGGATGCCGTATAGCGGGGGCGCGGCGGGCCTGAATCGGGGCCGGCCCCGGGAACCGCCGACATGAGCAACGGTCTGACGCCGACGGCCGACCGGATCGTCGTGGCCAGCGAGGCCGACTGGAACGACGCGTGGTACCTCGTCTGCATGAAGGTCTCGACGATCGGCTTCGTCGTCGTCGATGCCCGCGAGCGGGTCGCCACCCTCGACGCGCTGCGGGCGGCCGGAATCACCGACATCGCCGCCCACCTCGACGCCCATCCGGACGTGGCCGACCGCCTGCGGCACGGGATGGTCATCCTCGACGTCAACGAGGCGGCGGTGCGGATGTTCGGCGCGGGCGGCCGCGCGGACATGATCGGGCAGCGCACGCAGCGCTTCTTCGACCCGCTCTGCACCGCCCAGGTCAATTCCGCCCGGGCCTTCGCGGCGGGCGCGACCTCGTTCCAGCAGCAGGCGCACAGCGTCCGGCTCGACGGATCGCGCTTCGAGACGCTGTTCTGCGTGGTCCCGCGTGCGGACGGCGCCACCTCCGGCCTGTGGCTCGCCTCCTTCGTGGACATCACCGAGCACGTCGCGCGGCAGATGTCGCTGGAGGTGCTGCGCGACGAGCTGGCCCACGTCTCCCGGATCTCGACGCTGGGCGAGCTGTCGGCGTCGATCGCGCACGAGCTCGGGCAGCCCCTGTCGTCGATCGGCATGACCGCCGGGGCGATGCTGCGCCTGCTCGATCGCGCGGACCTCGACCGCGACCTGCTCCGGCGGCAATGCCAGCGCATCGTCGATCAGGTCACGCGGGCCGGGGACATCATCGATCGCACCCGCCGCATGGCCGCCAAGCGGGACAGCGTCCGCGCGCCCGTCGCCGTGGCGGAGGTCCTGGCCGAGGCCGCGCGGTTCGTGGCGCACGACCTGAACCGCACCGAGATCAGGCTCACCGTCGCCCCGGCGGCCGCGGCCGCGCAGGTCCTCGCGGACCGGATCCAGCTGCAGCAGGTCTTCGTCAACCTGCTGATGAACGCCATCCAGATCCATCGGCAGGCGCGGACCCCCGGGCCCGAGATCGCGGTCGAGACCGTCTGCCGGGACGGGTCGATCACGGTCGACGTCGTCGATAACGGGCCGGGCCTCGATCCCGTCACCGTCGACCGGCTGTTCGACGGCTTCTTCACGACGCGGGCCGAGGGGCTCGGCCTCGGTCTCCGGATCTGCCGGACCATCGTGGCGGCCCATGGCGGCTCGATCGACGCGAGGCCCCGCGACGGGGCGCCGGGCGCCCGCTTCTCGGTGTGCCTGCCGCTCGCCCGGTCCTGACCGGGCGGCCGCGGGAAGCGGGCAGGGAGCGGGCAGGGTCGCCCCGGCCGGGACGCCCCCCGAGGGCCTCAGGCGGCGTCGGCGCGCGCGGTCCGGTACCGGCTCGCCGGCGTCGCCGCGCCGAGCTGGGCAGCGAGTTCGAGGCGCGCGGCGTCCAGCGCGGACCAGGCCGCACCGTTCTCCAGGGGTGGGATCGTGACGACCTCGCCGGCATCGAACCCCGCGAGCGCGGCCGCGACCAGGTCGGACGGCGTCATGACGATGCTGGCCGGGAGGTTCCGGTGGCCGCCGACGCCGGCCACGGTCCAGAACTCGGTGGCCGTCGCGCCGGGCAGGACCGCCTGGATCCGGACGCCCCTGGGGGCGAGTTCGTGCTGCAGCGCCTGCGTGAAGGCGAGAACGTAGGCCTTGCTCGCCCCGTAGACGCCGTTGAGCAGTTCGGGATTGAGGGCGACGGTCGAGGCGACGTTGATGATCGCCCCGTGCCCCCGCGCGACGAAGGCCGGCGCCGCCGCGTAGGCGAGGCGCGTCACGGCCGTGACGTTCACGCCGATCATGCGCTCCATCTCGTCCGGATCCGCCTGGAGCAGCGGGGCCGCCGAGCCGAAGCCGGCGTTGTTGACCAGGAGGGTGATCGCCGGGTCGCTCCGCAGCCGGTCCTCGACGCGCCGGAGACCGGCACGGTCGTTGACGTCCGCCGCGAGCGCCTCGACGGTGCGGCCCGAGGCGCCGCGCACCGTCTCGGCGACCGCCTCCAGGCGATCCGCGTTCCGGGCGGTCAGGATGAGATCGTGGCCGCGCGCGGCGAGCTGTTCGGCATAGATCGCACCGATCCCGCCCGAAGCGCCGGTGATCAGAGCAGTTCCCTTGGTACGTTCCGTCATGACAACTCTCCGTCTGTGCTGCTGAATGACGGAAAGCGTAGCGATCGCGACGGAGGCTTACATTTATACGGATGCGGGGCGACGCCATACCTTGGTATGACCCGGCCGGCATGCCCAAAGGCCGTCGGGCAGGCGCGGGGAAGCCGGTGCGGCGCCGGCCCGCTGACGGAATCGGCGCCCGAGATCCGCCGCGCGTCGATCCGGGAGAGGTGCACCCGCGGCCTCGCCATGCTAGAACGAAAGCGGAACAGATCATACGGGCGGGCCGGGCACAATCTGCGGGAGAGATTTTTCTTCCGGCCCCGTGGACGCGTGTGGATACGGCTCGAAAACTCCTGTCGTGGCGCGCCCTTGGGCGGCCCGTGCGGTCTGTGGAGAACCTGTGACGAACCGGGGTGCAGGACGACGATGGCGATGAGGACGGCGTTCGTGGTGCAGCCCTTCGAGCTGCACCGGAAGCGGCTGCGGCCGGCCCGGCAGGAGCCTGCGCAGACCGAGAGCGGGGCGGTGAAGAAGGCCGAGAACATGGCCAGGCGGATGCCGGGCGCGGCGGCGCTGAAGGTGGTAGCCGACGACGAGACCGGCGAGCTGGAGGGCGTCACGATCCTCGGCCAGTGGGGCGAGATCCCCGACGATTTCGCCGAGAGCCTGCAGGGCGCCTAGGCCACAGATCACCAGCGGGGCGGGAGAGCGCCATGTCGGCGGTTCGGCGGGTCGGGAACTTCCTCCAGGTGCAGGACGGCGACGGCTGCCGGCACCTGCTGCGCGTGACGAGCGTCCAGGCGCTGAGCGACACGGACCTGATGCGCAACGAGACGTTCATCACCGCGGCGGGGCGGACGATCCGGGTGACGCAGCCGCTCGACGAGATCGTGGACCTCGTGGCGCCGGGCGAGCGGACGGCGCCGGGGCCGCAGGAGGAGCCGTGGCCGTTCTAGCCGCGGGAGATCATCCCGCGCGCCATCTGCAGCAGCAAGCGGCGGTCCGACAGGGTGAGCGCGTGCCAGACGCGCAGCAAATCCCCCGTCATGTCGATCGCGGCGAGCGCCTCGGATTCGTCGAGGAAAGCGTCTTCGGGCACGCCGAGGGCGTGCGCGATCTGCCGGAGCATCGATCTCTTGTCGTTCGGCCCGAACTTTCCACCCTCGAATTCCGGATCCGCCAAATCAATCTCCGACGGACGCGCGGCGGCGTCGCTTTAAATCTACAGTATCTTTATAACGTGAGAGTGCGAACACCGCATCGATGAATCGGAAATAAATTTTACCGGTACGTTGATACCAATTACTTGGTCGCCGATAATTATCTTAGATTGAAAGCAGAACCTGAATTAGACACAGCGATCGAAATTTGATGGCCCGCAACAGATTTGCTCGGCATCTGAATTGAACGCGGCGCGGGATCATCTCTCCCCGGCGACAGGCGGTCCCGGGCCGCGGGTCAACGGTGCGATGGTCCCGTGCCTGCGCGCCGCCGCCCGCCGCGTTGCGGGCGGTGGGACGGTCCACTTGTCCCGCCCCGATCCGGCACGGGGCGGGACGGATCCTCAGGACGGGGTCCGGCGATCAGCTGCCGCCGCTGCCATCCCCGCTCCCCTTGCCGACCTGGGGTACGCCGCGCTCCGGCTGGCCGGCATTCCCGCCGGCGGCCGAATCCGTCGTGATGGTCGTCGCCCCCGTCCCGGTGGGCGCGACGACGGCGGTGCTGCCCGGACCGCTGTTCTGGCTGCCGCCGGGAACGACGACGGTTCCGGCCGGGGTGCCCGGCGTCACCGGCTGCGCTGGTCCGGGTTGCCGAATCGGTGCGGGACCGGTGCTGGTCTGCGCCGAACCGGGCGACGCCGCGACCAGCGCGAAGATGGCGAAGAGGGCATGACGCATCATGTGCTCCTTGGCATCTCGGCCCTGACAGTGCCTCACGCACGGGCCTCCGTGCCCGAACGCGGGAGCGCGGACCCGGTTTCCGATACCCGTCGTCGTCGTGCGCCGCCGATCGTCGTGCCCGGCCGCGCCCGGCGCGCAGAGTCTCGCCCGGGAGCGGCGCGCCAACCCTCCGGATCGGCGCACGAAAAGGCCCCGCGCGGCGCTGCCGGCGGGGCCGAAGGTGGGTCTGCCTTGGGAGGATGCAGAGGCAGATGCTTAGCCGGCGTTGCGCCGCCGCAGCACCGGCGACACGACATGCCGGCCCCGCAGGGACCGCCGGTCACGGCGGCGTCAGGCTTGCATGCCGAGCCGGCCCCACCCCGTGCGGTGGACGGCCGGGACCGCGGCGCGGCGCCGAAGGTCCGGCCATCCTTGGATAACCATGTCGACCGCCGGCTTGTGGACGCCGCGGCAGCGTCGTCGACAGCGTCATCGACAGCGTCCTGCTGCTGTGGTGCTGATCGGCGGCGAGGAGTCCCATGAAGCACATCATCGTTCTGGCCATCGCGGCCACGGCCCTGACGGCCTGCAACGCGGCGAACCGGCCCGGCCGCGGCGAGCTCTTCATGAGCGAGGCCGACGTCGCCGCGAAGGACGACGCGATCTGCCGGGGCTACGGCGCCGAGCCGGGAACGCCGGAATACGTGCAGTGTCGGGGAACCCAGGACCAGCGGCGCGACGCGGCCCAGGCGCCCCGCCGCAGCGGCTGAGTGCGGCGGCCGCGAGGGCGCGGCCTCCGGGACCAACGCCCCGCTCGCGCGTTGTCCGCGCGGACCGCTTTCCCTGGAGCGCGTGATGCTCGCCCGATCCGCCCTGATCTTCATCGTCCTGACATCGGGGGCCCAGGCCGCCGCCTTCGACGACCTGAAAGGCTATCTGGCGTCCTGCCTGCGGTTCGAGATGGCCGGCGCCCCGGCGGAACGCGGCGGGCCGCTGTCGTCCAAGGTCCGCCGCGCCCTGGAGCGATGCTCCGACGACGTCGCGCGCCTCGACCGGGCGGACGGGCGCCGGCTGCGCGGTGACGGTGGGATCAGCCCGTCGACCAAGGAGGTCATCCGGAGCGTCGTGAGCGGCGGGGCCGGCGGCGTCCGCACGGTCCGGTACTGACCGCCGGCGGTTCGCCCGGCGCGTCGATCGGGTGGCGCCGATCACCGGGCGTTAACCTTCCGGCCGCACCTCACGGGGCTTGCCCGCGAGGAGATTCCGATGCCGAAGCGCCTGACGATCACCGTCCCGCACGACCTCGGGACAGCCGAGGTTCGCCGCCGCATCGACCTGCACATGGACTGGGCTTTCCGTCGCCTGGAGGCGGAGAAGATCCGCGTCGAGGCCGAGGACTGGCTGGGTAATCGCCGCTCCTTCTCGGGCAGCGGCTACGGGCAGTCGGCGCGCGTCGCCATCCAGGTGGCGGATGACGCGCTGGAGGTCGAGGCGCTGGTGCACTGGATGGCCAGCCTGTTCGCGCCCGTCATCGAGTCGGTCGGGCGCCACTACGTCGGGCGCCTCCTGTCCGACGAGGCCGCCTGACGCGCGCGGCCCGGGGCGGCGATCGGTCCGGGGTGCCCGCGGGGCGGTTGTGGCCCGGTCGTGCCGGGGCTAAACGCGCCGGCTCGATGGCGGCGCAGGGGCCCGGATGAGCGATGACGTGGCGGCCCTGCTCCTCGCGCTCGCGACCGAGAACGCCGAGCTGCGCCAGCAGCTCGCCACCGCGCAGGACATGCTGATGGAGACCGCCATCGACGCCGGCCATCTCCACGCCCGCATCGAGGCGCTCCAGGCCGAGCGCGACGCGTGGCAGGCGGAGGCCGAGCGCCTGGCGCGCCGGCCCCCGCGTTCCCTGTGAGCGCTCGCAGCACCCGGCGCGCCGAACCTGCGGGCGGGTGAGACCGAGGCCGCCGGCGCGACCGGGGAGGGCGCGCTCGGGCCCCCGGAGCGCATCGGCGAGAGCCCGGGCGGGGGCGGACTCACGCCGTTCCTCACGCCTTCCCGGGTTGCGGGCGGGGCACGCGCACGTCGACCGTCTGGCCGGTGAGGGGATTGAGGATCAGCATGGCGGCGGTCTCCGGTGTGTGTGACGGTAGAACGCCGTCCGCGGGCGCCGGGATCACGCTGCGGCGTGCCGTGGCGCACAGGCGGCGACGAGGTCGCCGAGCCCGGATCCGTGCCGGAAACGGCCTCCGGCGAGGCCCGCGAAGCTCGCCACGGTTGGGATGCCGCCTTACCTCAGGGCCTGGCGCCCTGGCGGCCGCCAGGGGCAGAACGCCTGGAGGATCGATATGGCCATCGATAGATCCGGTGAGCGTGCCGCGCTCGATACCGAGGTAGAGGATACCCAGGACACCATCGCGAAGCTTCGCGAGGCTGCCGACGGAACGCCGCCCGGACACAGTTCGCGCGTGGCGCTGAAGAAGGCCGAGGAGAAGCTGGCCGAACTGGTCAAGCACATCACCCGGCGCGACCGGACGGGTTAGCGCGGCCGCGGACGCGGGGACCACCGGACAGGTCCCCGCGCGCCGTCCGCCGGCTCGGTGTCACCCCGCCGGCGCCGAAGCGCCGGCTCTCGATCCCATGTTACCGCCGGACGGATCCGGCGCGGGCGGCGCCAGGGTCGTCCGCGGCGCACCCACAGTGATGACGAACCCTCCCCGCTCAGGCGGCCGGCAGCGCCGCCCGCAGGACTGTCGGCGCGTCGCCCCCTGGCCGCCCGCGCGGCCTCGCCGCGGACCGATGCACGCGCCTCGGGCGCAGGCCCTGAGCATACCGCCAGAACTTCAACAGTATTTAACAGCTCCGCCTGGAGTTAATCGGCCGTTTACTATGTTTTCTCCGACGTCGCGAGCCTGTGTGTCCGTAAAACTACAGCTATTCTGCTCAGAGCTTGGTAGTCTTATCACCAGATCGAAACCCGGATCGCCCTGATGACCAAGCTCCTCGCCTCCCTGACCGCCTTCACTGCGCTGACCGCCGCGGCGTCCGCCGCCGACCTTCCGCGCCGCGCCGCGCCGCCGCCGGTGTTCACGCCGGTGCCGGTGTTCACCTGGACCGGCTTCTACATCGGTGTGAACGCCGGCTACGGCTTCGACGCCAACAGCCGCAACACCACCAGCTACGCCCTGCCCGGCGGCTCGCTGATCAACTCCCCCGGCACCGCCGGCGTCGTCAGCGTCAACAACCGCAACAACAACGACGGCTTCTCGGGCGGCGCCCAGATCGGCTACAACTACCAGTTCACCCCGGGCTCCGGCGTCGTGATCGGCTTCGAGGCTGACGCCCAGTACGTCGACTTCGCCCGCCGCGCCAACGCCACCCAGAACTACACCTTCCGCGGCGCCCCCGGCATCGCCTTCGCCAACCCGCCCGCCTTCGTCGCCACCAGCGGCAACGGCCTGGACTACTTCGGCACCGTGCGCGGCCGCCTCGGCTACGCCTTCGACCGCACCCTCGTGTACGGCACCGGCGGCTTCGCCTACGGCTCGGGCCAGGACGACCAGAACTTCTCCGGCAACCGCTTCCGCGACAGCTTCCGCACCGGCTGGGCCGCCGGCGGCGGCGTCGAGTACGCCCTGCCCACCGACTCGTTCCTGAACTTCTTCCGCTCCTCGGCCGTCACGCTGAAGGTCGAAGGCCTGTACGTCAGCCTCGACCGCCAGAAGAACTCGGCCGGCGGCGTGTTCTACGGCAACCTCCTGCCCCCGAACGGCACCGCCTACCTCAACGGCGCCGCTGCCAAGACCGAGTTCGCCGTCGTCCGCGCCGGCCTGAACTACAAGTTCGGCTCCTACTGAGATCGGGTCGCGCCGCTCCCGGCCTCCGTGCCGGGAGACGCGGCGGCGGGCGAGGGGGGAAGGTCCGCCTCATCGCCCTCCGCCGCCGAAGAGCAGCCTTCCGGTTGGCCTTCGCATCCCCAGCCCGATCAAACTGGCCGCGAGGTCGGCAACACCCTGGGAGCGCACGCTCCCAGGGTGTTCCTGCGTTCCGTCACGGTGCGCCACGGCGGTCAGCCGATCGCCCCGAACAGCGGGAGCGCCGCTACCAGTACCGGTTTGGCCAGCAGCGCCGCCCGCCGCGACCGAGGTGGAAGCCGCGCGGACAGGCCCGACCGACATAGCCGCCCCACTGGCCGCCGGCGCGGCACCCGCCATAAGGGCCGCGATGGCCATAGGGCCCGCAGCCGCCGTAGACGTGCTGGATCAGCCCGTCCTGCGCGGCGGGGAGCGGAGAACCCGCGACGGGCAGCGCCGAGGCCGGCGCGGCGATGCCGACGGCGAGCAGTGCCGCGGCGGCGAGGGACTTGAGCATCAACCGATCTCCAGGTCTTGGCTGAGCCGATCTCCGTCGGCACCGCTCGAATACCTGATCCCGGCTGAAGGCCGGGTGTCACGGACCGTCTCGATTGCCCGCATCGCTGGAGCTTTTCTTTAAGCGCTGCCTCGATACTGGCGCTCTACCCGCCCAAGATTCCGCCTCGACCAAGACGACGGTGTCCGCCGTACCTGTGGCCCGGATCACCCGCTCACGTCGGGAGAGCCGTCGCCGATCCGTCGCTCTGCTGCGAGGCGGTATGCTGCTGGCTGCCGGTCTGCCAGATCCAGTTGCCCGCGATGGACCCCGCGAGACGCGTTCCACGACGACGAGCGCGATCACCAGGGGCTGCAAGGTCGCATTTTTCCACTTCCCCGGATCCGTCCACACGGTCTCCCATTCGGCTTGCGGCGAGCGGTCCGCGTGCCGGCCTGGATCGGCCCGCGCCCGTCTCTCCAGAGTCAATCCGCCGAACGGCGCGACGGGTCCGAGGCGTTGCGGCCGCAACGCGGCCATTCGTCGGCCATCCGGCACATTTAGCTCTCGGAGAGCGCGGTTGAAATGCCCGAATGTCTCAGCTGCGATTGTGCGGCGGCTCAACTGCCGCGCGTTGGGGTCCGATGCAGAGGATGAGAACTCGGCATCTCGAACAGGCGGCGGCGCGCACGTCGACGACCCGCACTCCGCTCGCCTGCGGGCCGAGGATCTGCAGCCCAATCGTTGCAAGGGTCGATCTTATTCCCGACACCTTCATGCATGCGCCGCATATCTGGCGTGAGGCATGTGGCATACCAAGAAGTTGCGTGCAGTGCGATATACCTTCTCACGCACCGCACAAAAGGACGCCGCCGATGACCCTCCTCACTGCTCTTGCCCTTCTCCCCTTCGCCGCCATCGCCAACTTCGCCTTCGTGGTGGCGCTGGCCAATCACTTCGACGCCGACAAGCCGGCCACGGGCTTCACCGGCCCGGTTCCGACGCTGGCCTGAGCCAAGTCGGGGCCCTTTCACGCAGCCTCGGTGGAGGTCCCCCGGATCTCAGGTGGGCAGAAAGGTGAACCTCTAAGCCTCATTCGGCGCCCCATTCAGGCGCAGCCAAGGCGAATTCCTGGGGCAACTATCTCGGCGTGGTCGCGCTCGTTTCCCGTGTCCTAGCGTGGACTTGGACCCACCACGTCTTACCGCGGAGGTAGGTGTCGGTCATTCCGGCACCGTCCTCGTCGAAGCATCCCACCACTGACGCACGGCACGTTGGTCGAACACCTACGATGACTGCGCGCCGAACGGCTGTCGAGCATCAGCGTTTCGCCCGGCCGCAGCCGGGCGGATTCAGTGCCGTTCGGTGAAGCCGAATACGCGCACCAAATCGGCGGCGCTGCCCAACTGCTCACGCTGCACTGCCCCCTCCCTGCTCCTTCAGCCTAGCTTCGTCGAGATCGGCCAATGCCTGCCGGCCAGCGTCGGTGATTCGGACTGCGCGCGACTCGCGCGGCGCCATCTCAGCCCAGCCGCAGCTCACCAGACGCGGGATGAGCGTGTCACCGTTCCATGGGATGAGCTTCACGTATGCGAGCTCGAGGAGCGGCACGAAGAACGGGCCGCGGTCAATGCGCTGAAGCAGTTGCACGTGCTCGTCTTGGATAACCACGAAGGTCTCACCAGCCACCACGGACGGGACTATGGCCGCCGTTGAGATGGTGGAGGGCCGATCCGGATCGTCGGCGACCTCCCGAGCTTGGCCGGGGTGAATGCCAGAGCTAGCGCCGGTGAGGACCGCGACCTCCACCTGTGCCCAGATGGCACGCACCTCCGGTGTCAGGCTGTCCCACGAGTCGAACTCGCGTGGCCGGGCGTATGCGAAGCGCGCGTAGTAGGCGGTGCGGCCGGGATCTGAGGTCATCGTCAACCTCCACAATGCAAGCCTGCGCAACTGAGTTGGTGGACGGAGTGACTGGCACCGCTTGCAGCGGTCGCATCAGTGCTCCGCCGCACCTCGGAAGCCCGTAGCGAGGCGTAGGCCGAATACTCAAGTGAGGGAGTATTCCAATGAGCACAATCGATCTCTACCGATCCAATTCGCGCATTTTTACGCGCTTTATGGGATCGTGTGTGTTCGTCGCAGTGGCCCTTTGGCTGGCTCTGACTCAGCCTAATGTCGGCACTGATACCATAATTCCTGGAAGCTTCCGGGATTATGAGATGCGCGTTGGCGTAGTGATCTTCGGCCTTGGCGCACTTGTGTGGGGCCTGAAGCTGTTCCAGCCCAACGTGGTCGTCTCCATTGGTCCTCAAGGGATTCATGACCGACGCCTCTCGACGGATTGGATCCCGTGGAAGACGATCCGCGCCATCAAGCCTCTGCAATTCTGGATGAGCAGCTACTACCGGCTGGAGATTGATCCCGAAGCTGCTGCGCGGATTCATTGGACGAGAAGGGCTCGCTTTACATCTTGGCTGAACATCATGTTCGGGCATTGCTACTGGATCAGCGGTGCCGAACTCATCGGCGGCTTCCCTGCATTGGCGGAAGCGATCGGACGTAGTCGGCCGGACCGCTGAGGAGAGGCGAACCCGCGTGTCCTTGGAAAACTTGCATCCAGACATCTGGAACGCTCCAGCGCAGTTGGCCGTGCCCGATGGCGCATAGCCCGCACACTGGTACGAGCGAACTCTTCTCGTGTCTTAGGTTCGTCAGTAAGAAGGAACCTCATATCCGACCAAACCAAAGGGACGAAGCTCGAAGAGCTCACGTCGGATCGCCCTCGCCTCAACCCGCAGGGGCACGGCAGCGGCTCCGTCAGCGGTGAGCATAGCACAGGCATCAACGGAGGCGCCAAGCAGGACTAGCCCAACAAGACAGTAGGATGAGGGCTGCTTAGAATGGACCGCTGACAGAACGGCAAATTGAACACATTAGAAAAGTAATTCAAATACCGAATACGTGCTTTGATGCCCAATAAGGAGATCAGAGCCATGACAATCACCACCACTATAAATGCCATCGGACTGGTGAAGGCGACGGAGATGATCCAGTCGGCAAGGGCGGAAGCTGCGATCGAGCACAAAGCGGGGCTGCATACCGTCTCAATGCCGGCGCCTCCGCCGGACGACGCAGGCATCCAAAGGCAAAAGAATGACCCGAAACTTCTCGCATCGCAGGAGCGTGTGGTGGACATCACCGTCTGAGTCGGGAAGGCCTGCGCCGCTTCTAATCTGCGGCTGGAAAATTCTCTCCTCCACAACAAACGGGCGACGACCGATTGATTGGCTGATGAGGCTCTCGCCGTACTCGCCGATCGCTATGAGGGCGGCGCCATCAACAACACGCGCGTGGCAATCCGGAAGGTGCGGGGCACCCGTTGCGGGTACGAGATCTCTTTTGATCTGGAGGTCGTCACACTCGGCGAGAACTACGACCGCGAGCCGATCACTACCTGTGTCGTGAAATGGCAGACGGACGGCACCTCCGCGGTAGCCGTCGCGGCTAGCAAGGAGCGTCCGAGCGCTCGATTAGTTTACCACTTCGGCGCAATGCCCAACCGAAATGACCCTCCGGTTTTTTCAGGGGCTCGATGGTCACCGAGTAGGGGTGCGGTACGTCAGCTGTCATGGCCGAGCTATGCAGTGCCGAAGGGCCGGCTGCAACTGCAAGGCCTTACCACATCTCTTCGTAAATGAGGGGGCCGCCTCCATGGAAGGTGCCTCTCCAGCCTCGGTTCAGCAGGCGGACGGTCACACGTGTCTGGCCCGTGCCGCTGTCATCGTCGATCTTGATCCGGGCATCGACGTGTCCCTGCCGCTCCATGCGCTTCAGGTAATCGGCATCCACACCGAGGCGTGGGGCCAACTCACACGGATCAACGACCCAGTCGCCTTGCTGGCCGAGGGTGTGCCTCATGGGCAGGTTGTGCCGCTCACCCGATCACTAGCCGGATCAGCAGGCACGCCACGGCTGCACCCGAAAGCGCGATGCCGAGCAGGTATGGGCTGGGAAGCTGATCGCCGCTGTTGACGTCTACGCCAAGTCGGTGAGTCAACTTGTTGGCAGCCGCTCCGCTTGCAGAACTGGTGTTCACGTCCGGATAGGTGTGCGCGCTCATGGGCGTCTCCTGCCAGTAGGAGATACAACTCGCCGTGCCTCCGGTTGGTGCGGCCGCAGTTACCAGACATGCTCAGCCACGAGCTGTCCGCTCTGATCGAACGTGCCCTGCCACCCACCGTCGTAGTGATGAACAGTGACGCGCGCGCCCCTCGCGTCCGCCCAGCTTCCGGGGACGATCAAGACCCTGGCGTTTCCCTCGATGACGGAACGCTTCAGCGTCGTTGCGCTCACGCCGATACGCTGCGCCACATGCCCGGGATTAACGATCCAGCTACTGGGAAAATCGAGATTAAGCCTCATCGGAGAAGGCCTCCACCCAGACATCCGAGCGCGTTCTAGCGCTAAGGATTATCGCTTTCCTCATGCGAATGACGGAAGGCCGTATATGAAGCGCATTGCACCCGTGTTGCGTCCGTGACCTGACCCGCGAGTTGCAGGCCAAGCTCAGCCGCTCCCGCGATCAGCCCCTCGTCTTCCTCGCCTATCCTGGAAAGGTCGAGCCGACTAACAACAGCTCCGAGCGGCTCCTGCGTCCGGTTGTCGTCCAGCGGAAAGCGACCAACGGCTATCGCGACATGTGGCCAGCTGAGGGCGAGGCCGCCATCCGCACCGTTGTCGACACCGCGCGCCTGAGCGGTGCCAATCCATTCGGCTTCATCCTCAAAACCGTCGGCGCCTGACCCCTGCCATCAAAGGCCTGGGCAATTACCCTCCGCCGCTACGAAGCGCATCAACGTGACGTTGTAGCAACACAACCGATCACGATTTTGTGTATCCATACCTGGGGGACAACTTAGGAGCGAAGCATGAACCGATCACGAGGCCCAACGTCGGATCGGAACCTGACTTGGCAGCACCTGCAGCCACGGGAGCAACGATGGAAGGCTCTTGGTCAGCGACCAGTCATTGCTTGGCTTACTGGCCTTTCAGGCGCAGGGAAATCAACGATTGCAAACGTCGTGGATCAAGCCCTGACCGCTTCAGGACGCGCAACAATGGTGCTGGACGGCGATAATCTACGTCATGGATTGAATAGTGACTTGGGATTTACCGACCGCGACAGAGCCGAGAACGTCCGCCGTGTGGCCGAAACAGCAAAACTGGTAGCTGATGCTGGTCTTGTAACAATTGTCTCGCTTATATCCCCCTTCTCAGCGGAACGGAAGGCCGCAAGGGCTATCGCAGGAGACGTCGCATTTATTGAAGTTTTTATAGATACGCCTCTACCAATTTGTGAGGAACGAGATCCAAAAGGATTATATTTTCGGGCGCGCGCCGGCACAATCCCGAATTTTACCGGCATCACAGCGCCCTATGAAGAGCCGACGAAGCCTGACTTAACGCTCGCAACCGTGGGTCAGTCCATTGCCGATACAGCACGGCCACTAATCGACAAGCTCTTACAGCTGAGCGCAGTATCAGAACAGCCACTTTATGATCAGATTTTGCCTAAAAATCCGGAGCTAATACGCAACATCGAACTATGACTCAAAATTTTATAATACATATCGGCCCGCATAAAACGGGAACCACATCGATCCAAAATATGCTCTACGCGCGCTCTTTGCAGAGTGGCGCAAGTTTTGTTTACCCCTTCGCTCATGCCAATCAGACGGGGCAGCACGAGTTTGCTCGGACAGCGTCTGACCCTGATCATTCCAAACTTGGCAGCCTGCTGGAGATTCTTTCGGGCCTTGAGAAAACCTGTGTTCTCTCGAGTGAAGAGCTTAGCTTTCTTCCAGTCGCCTCGTTGCAAAAGATCCGCGCGGTTCTTCCATCTGCCGAATTTACTATTGTTTATTACCAGAGGAATATCTTGTCTCTTCTTCCTTCATGGTGGCAAGAATTAATTAAACATGGCGGAGTCGAAGATTTTACCAGGTTCATTCAAGATGCAATTGCGCTTCCTGGCAGACTACATCTACTGGTTCCAGATTTATTGTTGAGTAACTGGGCATCTGTTTTTGGAAGAAACGCGATTAAGATTTTCTTGTACGATCAAATTCCTGATGTGGCACAGCAGTTCGCCTCCGATTTACTCGGCTTGACGAGTCCCCCTGGCGAGCGAACAGACAACAACAAATCTTTCGAATACATCGAATGTGAGATGATCCGTCAGTGGAATGCATATGGTTTCGTTGGCATAGATGCAATCCAGGCACAAGAATCTAAATTCTTACGTACGTTAGTGGCGGAGAGAGCAGATAGATTCATGGAAAATATGACTATAGGTTATGATATAGAGGAATTTCTCAGCATAGAGAGCACCTTAATAGCTCGGTGGGGAGATCGAATCGAGGGTTTCACTGGCGGCAGATTGTTTGCTCTACGGGAGCAAACGTACTCGTATATCAATTCAGATTTTTGGACCGCCAATCCCGACCTTGTTTCTGCCATGTGCGCTTTTGCTGAAGTCACAGCTCGCCGAAAAAGCCAAAGTTCGGTAACATCACCGATCCTATGTGATCTTAGATCGTGCGAGAGGGATATGGACGCCTGGAACCAAATCGAAATTATTTTGGCTGCGGCGCGCCAGAGGGAACAGTTGCTTGAACGTCAATTGGCTAACGAGACAGAGCGGTCACATGCGTTAGAAATCGTCATATCGACACTGGTCTCCAGCATTACATGGCGCGGACTCAATCGATCTAAATTCAAGAAAATTTTGACTGATGTAGCTAAGTCGACGCCCTGCAACGGAGCGACTGCACACCGTCATGAAGTTTATCTATATCAAGCTCAAAAGCTTTTAAATGATCGTTAATTGTTGCTTTCCATGTCTTCAATTGTTATCCAGATCAAATCAAGCCTGTCAGACCACGGGCCATTGCCTACCGCGACCTTCTAATCGCCGCCGAGGAATGGCGCGCAGCCGGGATTAGGCTGAGCGGCGCTATCGCGGATCCGCGGCAGCACATCATAGCAGGCCGTCCGACGTCGGCGCGGTCAGCGTCTTCCAGGCGCGGGTCATCAGCTTCGAGAAGGCCAGCGCGGCAGCTAAAGCCTGCGCCTCGGACGGGAAGGTCCAGTCCGATTCGTTCACCGTCATGTGGGAGGCGTCGAGCAGCACCCAAGTCTAGAGGTGGCGGCCGGCTACGCGGATTTCGAAGTGCATGGCTGGCTCGGTACGGTATGATCTTCCTTCGGCTTTGCGGTTCTCCCGCACTTTGCGTGGAACGGTCGCGGTGACGAGGATGGCACCGGGTGGTTCACCAAGCGTTTGATCCTGCCCTCATCCCTGCCGGGCTGTACCATCGGGCGCGTCATCCGGACCGACGGTCGTCTTCGCGCAAGTGCGGCGTGCGCACGGGCAGTGTCCAACCTGTGATACGACCAGCTCTGTCGTTCACAGCCGCTATGAACCCCGTCCGGCCGATCTGCCGAGCATCGGGCAGCCCAGGATGCTGCGCCTACGCGTCCGACGCTTCTATTGCTGCGAGATTGCCTGCCGCCGTCGTACCTTCGCTGAGTCACGCCCCCAGCTGATGCCGCCGCGAGCACGCTTGGCGCGCCGGCTGACCGTTACCGGTTTTCGCTCAGAAGTTGCCGCATATTGGCCATTGAGATCGTCATACAACCTCCCCGTTCTTCGAACCCGAGGGCGACACGTCGGGCCGCCTATCGCGGAAGGGTGCGCTCGTGAACCTCATCTTCCTCGTTCTGTCGGCCTTCGTAGGCGCAGGACTTTCGATTGTGGCTATATGGCCGTCGCTGGGAGCGATTTCGATTTTTGTGGCACCGGTCGGGGCAGCCGTAGCATGTGTTGTAAGCGCTGCCTTGTTGTTCGCTCTGCGGCGCTCATCATCATCGAGCAGCCGCACATCTTCTGTCACCCCTATGCAGAGCCTCAAACCGCAACAGCAACCTGCCACTAGTGCTACGAACGATGATCAGGCTGAGCTGAAGCGTTCGGCCTGATCCATCCTTCCTCTGATTCTTTGTAGTCAGAGACGCACAAGTCTGGGGGGCCGCCGGTCGGGGAGTTCGCGGCTTGGGTCAGCCGAATCGCCTGACGAGGCTCGGCTTTCCGAACGTCGTCCACACTGCTCCACTACGATCTCGCGCGGCTCGGCGGCTGGTTGAAGCGCGCGGGCGCCTGAGCTTGTTCCGTTTTCGTTCGCGAGCGGGGGGGCCACCAGAATGGGGCACCTGGGGGATGCAGGGCCTAGTCGGGTGTACGTCGACTGCGCCACCTGCAAGCGCTCGGGCCGCTATACCGTGGTCAGCCTGATCGGTCGCTACGGGGCCGACATCTCGACGCTCGACCTGCTCCGGCACCTGACGGCCTCGTGCCGCTATCAGTGCGCGCCCGGGGCGCCGCCCACGCGGAAGTACGAGCACCTGTGTCTGGCCGCGATCACGCTGCCGCCGGCCGCCAAGCAGATCCCGCCCGTGCCGCCGGGTGTGCCCTACACGGTCGAGATCTGGCGAGAGACCGGCGGCAATGTCGAGCTGCACCTCGCGACGATCTACCCGCTGTCGATGGCCGAGGCGGCGTTCGATGTAGCCTGCCTGGAATGGCCGACGCACGAGGTCATCCTTCGGGACCGCGCGGGTCACCGTGAGGCGGGAGAGGCCACCGCGCTGGGCGCTGTCTCGGCGCACCAAAGCCGCCACATCTCGCTAAGGGCCAGACCGACCTCCCTGGCATGGCCGGCGTGATCCATGTGGGGGCTGGCGACCAAGCGCTCGCGCAGGCCGCTGCGCAATTTGAGAAGTTCGTCCGGATCGCCGGCGAGACGGCAGGCGATGGCGACATAGCTGTCGACATCGCGGGCGATGAGATCCGGCAGCCCTAGGATCCCGAGAATGGCGGCGCCCACCCGCGAGATTGTCTGGGGTCCGGCAAGCGTCACTACAGGGACGCCCATGTAAAGAGTGTCGAATGTCGTGACGTTGCCGTTGAAGGGGAACGCATCCAGCGCGATGTCGACACTGCCGTGCATCGCATAGCGATTGGCAGCATTGCGGGGCGCGAAGTCGACGCGGTCGAGTGGCAGGCCGCAGGTCGCGAGACGTGCTTCCACTGGCCCGCGCGTCCTTGGATCGTCGATATCGGTTACGATCAGCTTCAGCCGGGCGTTGGGCACCGCTGCTAGGATCGCGGCCCAGGCCTTGATTGCGGCATCGGTCATCTTCTCGAAGCGGTTGAAGCAGCCGAAGGTGACGTGCCGGTTTCTTGTGACGGGCGCTGTCTCGGCGACATCCGGCGCCGGTAGGAACGGCCGGTAGCAGGTGCCAGTGCCAGGCATCCGCCAGAGAACCTCGGAATGCAGGTGCTCGGTCTCGCCGATCGGATCATAGACAGCGTCGGTAAGGCGGTAGTCTATGGCGGCCAGCCCCGTGGTGACTGGCAGTCCGATCCAAGTCACCTGAACTGGCGCAGGCTTGCGCGCGAAGACCATTAAGCGGTTGCCGCCGCTATGGCCGGCTAGGTCTATGAGGATGTCGGTGCGATCGGCCTCGATGAGGTCCGCCACGGCCTCGTCGTCGAGAACATCGATTCGGCGCCAAGAGTCGAAACGGGCCTTCAGCGTCTCCGTCACCGCGTCTTCGCGACTGGTGTTGCTATAAGCGAGGAGGTCAAAGCGTTCCCGATCGGCATAGTGGAGGAAGGGTTCGAGGAACCGCACCACCGGGTGATCGCGAAAATCCGCCGAGACGAAGCCAATGCGCAGGCGCCGATCCAGATGGCGATCATTGGCGAAGGGCCGGATGCGCAGCAGCGCGTCAGCATGGCAGCGGCCGTAGGTCTTAGCCTTCTCCGAGAAGCTTTCCACCGAACTATGCTCGGCAAAGAGCTGCGCATGTGCAAGGTTGCAAAGCGCGAAAGCGGCGGCGGGATTGATTTCTAGCGCCTTCTCCAAATTGGCGATCGCCTCTTCGGTGCGCCCAAGGCGGTGTAGCACCGCGCCGAGATTGTTGTGAAACTCGGCTGAGCCGGGAACCCGAGCGATCAGATCGCGCCAACAGTCAGCGGCGTCCTGCTGGCGCCCAGTGTCCTGATACACGATGGCGAGATTGGCGCGGGTGTCATCCAAGGCAGGGGCGAGTTCGAGCGCCTTCTCGAAGGCCGAGCCAGCAGCGACCAGGTTGCCGATTGCCTGGAAGGCGAGGCCGAGATCGGCGAAGTACGTGGCGTTGCCGCTGTCGCAATAGATCGCAATGGTGATCAAATCGATGGCGTGCTGTGCACGCCCGGTGCGCAAGGCGGTGAGCCCGGCAAGATGCACCGCGTCACCATTATCTTTGTCGATAGAGATTAAGAGTTCGAGGAGACACTCGGCGTCCTCGAGCCGCCCAGCGGCGAAGGCGAGGCGAGCGTTCGCGCCGAGCACCTTAACCAGCGGCTGGCAGTGCTCGGACACGATCTGGGGTGAGAAGCCGTGCACCAGAAAGTGATCGAGGATGCTACGGGCGTCTGTCACCCGGTCGCAGGCGAGCAGCGCCCCGATTAGTGCCACCCAGCGAGAGGCCTGCTCAGGTGCCGAGCGAAGCGCCGCGGTGTGATGAAGGACCGCACGGGCATGATCGCTCAAGAGCGTGGCGATGAGGCCAAGATTGTAATGCGCCGCTGCGTGTCCCGGATCGAGATCAAGGCATCGTCTGTAATGCTGATCGGCTTCGTGCAGGCGCCCGGCGGCATGATGGGCGGTGGCCATATTGAGAATGGGTCCCACCAAAGCCTTCGGCTCCCGCAGGGGCTCGCCCCGGCTCATCGCAAGTCCTTCCGACGTCACGGCACCATCGGTCGACATGCTTAATGACGTGTAAACTACATTAAGGCTTCTATCGCGGAGCGCCACCGGGTAATGTTCCGGTGTAGCTCGCTGACCGCGAGGCCGTCAGCTCCTCAAACTCGCCTACTCGGCGTCGAGCTCCTGTTGGACCTGCTCTGCCCGTTGCTGACGGGTCGCGTGCTGCGCTACGGGCGTGAGCAGCCGGCCGAGAGCGGCTGGAATGAGCTCAGGCACTCGGAAACCCCGCGTTGCTATTCGCTGACGTCCGGATCCAGGCTCCCGCCTCGCCGGACCGGCGGCGCCCCGGGATACACGAACCGCCGCGAAACCCAGCCCTCGACCCTCCGGTAACGGACGAACACCCAGTTGCCATTGCGCTCGCCAGTCGGGACGATGCCGCGCCCGTCGGGTGGAATCACGCCTACGATCCGCGCGTCCGAGGTTGGAAACTCGCGGACGTTCAGCACGTCGTTCGGCGCGGTGTCGATAACGCGCAGCGTCGCCTGCGCATATGCACCGCTCGCTCCGGTGACGGCTGCGAAGAGGCCGGCGAGGAGTAGGCGCCTCATCTCAGGCGGCCCTTCGACATCAAGATTCGGCGTTCTCTGCGGCGAGCCGCATCGCTCGCAGCTTTGCCGTCCGCTCGTCGAACGCTTGTCGCTCTGCCTCAACCTCCGCCCAGACCTCGTTGGCTTGGTTGTGCCTCTCTGCAGCCTTCGCCGCCTTAGTCTCCCGATAGCCTTGAACGTGGCTGGGGTTCTCGGACATCGACGCTCCTCTCAACCTACAGGCGAAAAACCTAGGGCGCGTTTCGCCTACGTCAGTAGCCGAAAGGCTCTCGGTTGCGGTGGATGTCGCCTTCCGGAGCCGCAATCCGGGCCCCTCGCCGATCTCCTTAATGAAGGTCACGCCAGCTGCTCTGACATGGTGGGCCCGGCAGGACTCGAACCTGCAACCAGACCGTTATGAGCGGTCGGCTCTAACCATTGAGCTACAGCCCCCTAGGCCCGGATAGCCGTTGCGGCTTAGCATGCGCAACTCGGGCCGCTGCCACGAAGCAGGGATGGGGTCAGTGCCGCACGGTCGGCACGACGCCCGCGAAAGATGCCATGCCGTCCGCTTCGACCGTCGCGGTGAAGGCCTCGTAAGCCTCACGGTCCGTCGTGAAGGTCTCCTGCCAAGCGGTGCAGCCGCCAGACGACAGATCGATCACCACTAACTGCCAGGGGTCCTGCGTGTCGGCGTAGCGGTAGATCTCGACGTCGACGATCGCACCATCGCGACTGAAAGAGCCCGACAGCGGAGAGTGCTCGAATTCTCGGTCCTCATCGTCCACTGACCGCTTCCATTCGCTCTACGGCCTTGCCCACGGCCTCACGCAAGGCAGTCGGCCAAGCCACATCATGGTCGTGGAGAAATTGGGCGGCGCTGATGAGGGCCTTAAGCCTCTCCGGACGGGCGGACTCCTCCGCCTCAGACTGCAGGAACTGCTCTGCCAACGCCGTCGCGAGCCGAAGGATTTCTTGGATCTCATCGGGCTGGGCGTCAGTGTCGCTCACTTCAGGTAGCCCTTCGCCTTCAGGTGCTCGGTAAGGGATTCGCCTATGGCGTCGTGCATCACGGCTTTTTTGCCTCAGCTTTGGCGGCGTCCCGTTCAAGGCGCGCGGCCTTCAGGCGTGCGGTGTTCTGGTCCGCCGCACTGACTGCCGGCTCATCAAAGGCCTTGCTGCCAAACCGGTCCTGCATCTTCGCAAAAGCTGCCTCAGCCTGAATACGCTCTTTGCTGTGGTTGTCTGCCATACGGCAATCCTCAATTCGCTCCCTCTCGAACGTCGCGCTACCACACGCGACGCGACCGGAGCACCAGTTAATGCGCGACCGCGTCGTCGCGGAAGCCGCGGGCGTCGAAGATCCGCCGGACGATACCGGTGCGCTTCGCCTCGTCCAGCCACGCCGTAACGCAGGCGAGGGCGGCGGGGCGCCCCTTAGGCACGGCGACGGCGACCTGCGTCTGCTGGAAGCCGCCCGCGACGATCCGGGAACCTGGAACCTGCAGGACCACCGGCCGCAGCGTGTCGCGCGAGAGGGCAATGGCGTCCGCCTGCCCGGCGCGCATGCGCGCGACCGCCTCGGCCACGGACGGGACGGGGAGGGGTTGCGTCCGGGTCAGCGTGCGGGCGGAGGCGCGGAACGTCGTCGTGCCGTCGATCGCCACGACCCGGAGACCCGGCCGATCCACCTGCGCCACGTCGGTGATGCCCGACCCGACGCTGACCAGATAGGTGCTCTCCAGGTCGTAGTAGCCCGGCCCGAAATCGATCACCTGCCGCCGGGCCACGTCGACCGGCATGAAGCTGACATCGATCGCCGCGGCCTCGAGGGCGGCGGCCGCGGCGCCCGAGTTCGGGAACAGGGTGACGGCCAGCGGCAGGCCGACCAGCCGGGCGAGATCCGCGCTCAGATCGGCTGTCACGCCGTCGAGCGCTCCGTCGGCGGCACGGCTGACGAAGATTAGGCCAGCGGACGGCGCCTCAACGAGACCGACTCGGAGCATACCGGTCGGAGCGAGTTCCGCTTTCACGGAGGCATCCTGCACGGGGCTAGCTATCGTCATACCGGCGAGAGGAGCAGAAGCGAGCAGAGAAGTGACGCGCTTTGGGATCGCAGCGGTGACACCTTGGTGACACCGACCATCCCAAGATCAGGGCTGACGCCTGCTAAGCCATTGATAATATTGGCGCACCCGACACGATTCGAAGGTGTGACCTTTGCCTTCGGAGGATTACCCTCTTGTGTTTCCTGGTGATTGCCCAGGATAGCTTGTCGCTACCAAGCCACTGTTGCGCAACGAATTTTCATAGGTCCGAGGCGCTCCCGTGATTACCTGGGATTGACCCGGATTGCTTCCGCGTGCTTCCGCAGTGCTTCCGCAGCGCCGGATGGCAGGCATGGCGAAAATCACAAAGCGCACGGTCGACGCGGCCGAACCGCGAGGCCGGGACTACTTCCTGTGGTGCGATGAGCTGCCGGGCTTCGGCCTGCGCGTGTTCGCCTCCGGCCGCCGCAGCTACCTTGTGCAGTACCGAGCGGGCGGTCGATCCCGGCGCGTCACGATCGGGCTACACGGCGCCCTGACGGCCGAGGAAGCCCGACGCGAGGCCAAGGGGCTGCTGGGTCAGGTAGCGAAGGGTGAGGATCCGGCGGCGGAGCGCGCCTCCCGTCGGGGCTCCATGACGGTCGCCGAGTTGTGCGAGGCCTATCTCGCCGCGGCCGACAAGGGCCTGATCATGGGGAAGAGCGGCCAAGCCAAGAAGGCCTCGACCCTATACGTCGACAAGGGCCGGATCGAGCGGCACATCAAGCCGCTCCTGGGGCGTCGCTTGGTTGCCGAACTGACCGCACCGGACGTCCAGCGCTTCGTGCGCGACGTCCAGGCCGGCAAGACCGCTGGCGTGGTCAAGACGGGCTTCCGAGGCAAGGCGGTGGTCGAGGGCGGCCCCGGCACCGCGGCGCGCACCGTAGGGCTGTTGGGCGGGATCCTGAGCTACGCGGTCAGCGAGCAGATCATCGGCGCCAACCCGGCCGCCGGCGTGAAACGACCAGCCGACAAGAAACGCAAGCGCCGGCTCACGCCTGAGGAGTACGGTTCACTCGGCCAAGCGCTTCTTAAGGTGGAAGAGGGTAGGGCGGAACGCTGGCAGGCCGTGGCCGGTGTCCGGCTGCTGGCGCTGACCGGATGTCGGCTCAGCGAGATTGTGAAGCTGCGCTGGTCCGAGGTCGACCGGTCAGAGCCATGCCTGCGGCTGGAGGAGACCAAGGAGGGTGCCTCCGTTCGACCGATCAGCCAAGCCGTTCTGCTGATCCTCGATGGTCTCCCGCGTGTTCCCGGCTCGACCTATGTCCTGCCAGCCGCACGAGGAGGGCAGGGGCCCTTCGCCAGCCTCGATGATGCCCTGGAGCGCATCGTGAGCAAGGCAGGGCTGGAGGGCGTCTCGGCGCACACCCTCCGACATTCGTTCGCTTCCACCGCTGGCGACCTCGGCTACAGCGACTCCACGATCGGCGCGATGTTGGGCCATGCCGGGCACGGCGTCACGTCGCGGTACATCCACCATCTCGACACGGTGCTGATCGCCGCAGCGGACCGTGTTGCCATGCAAATCGTTAGAGCGATGAGTAAGACGGAGAACTCCAGAACCGAAAGCCACACGAGCTAATTGCAAACTAGGCTTGCCTTCTGATTTGTAAGCAGCAAGATGCAAATCAGATTAATTATATGTTTCCGTGCCCCAAAAATGCCATCAAGCGCTGGCGGCTCATCAAAAAATGAAGAATTTACGACCAATTTACGAACTAGTAGCCTTTGATTTCAATCATTACAACTCCATATCGCATCTCACGAGCATAGAAGCAACACCTAACTACTTTAAAATAGCCATTGAACAGATCGTTGACTCCTGCTCGTGAAATGCAGAGAGCGCGCCGACAACAATGCAACGTGGCATTATAATCGCTGCGGTTTAGAGCACATCATTTGTTAGTTTTGCCCACTGTGACTTGCCCGTCCCATGCCGTAGCCTTGAAGAGCCCTTCCTTCGAAGTAGACTCCCATTTATGCGCCCAATCCGGGGTATTTATTATAACTTGATCCTTTATTTCCGAGCAGTTTTTCCTCCGAACGTCAATTTTTACTTGTGTCACATTTAAATTTGCATCGGCAGGAAATGCCACGGAAGCATTAGATTGCCCGATAATCGTTATCGGACTCAGCGGAAGATCGGACATAGCCTCGGTTCTCGGCTCCGTTACTTTATATGAGCCTGATATTTGTAAATTTCCATGCCCTCCGCCCGGACAGTTGCAGACGGTTGGCCCAAAAGGCGGGATCCTTATACATTGCTTGTCCCGGCCACGCATACTCCCTGACCCCGTCGCAACTGTGCCGCCAACTGTACAGTTCTGGTTCGATCCGCCAACATTGCTGGTATCGACCCAAGCTGCCGAACAGGAAATCTCTTGCGATCCTGGAGGTAGATCGAACCGAACGGTTGCTGATGTCGTCTGCTCACAGCCCATGGCAGTATAACCAGATCGCGCGTTAAAGCTGTGACTGACCAAAGGCGATGTCGTTCGGTTGGCAGAGTAGCTAACTTGAACATCATAAAGCTCGGCACCAGCGAGAGCGTTGGCGTGGAATTTTGCTTCCTGTGATTTTTTCCAACTTATTGGCCAGATGCCGGAATTTTTCCCAAACTGAACAATTATGTCAACCGGGAACGTGGGCCGAGGACTGCAAGCATTGCTATTAAAACCAATTTTCTTTTTAACTTCGTCGGGAAGCTGAACTTTAATGCGATCCTGTTGAGCAGAAATTGACTGCTCTGGAATCTGCATTCCAGCAACTACTATCCGAGGCGACTTAGAATCGATACTCGGATCCACAAAATGAAATCCAAGAATCTCGATATCATTAGGATTCTGTGACGGATCGGTTGTAAGATCTCGAACGGTCATTCCATAGAATATCGGATAACGTTCGCCTAATGGAATGCGGTCAAGCAATTGATTGGCAGCTCCCTGCGTTTTATATATCGCGTCCTGTATGTTGGATGACGTCATCTCACGCATTTTATCAACATCAGTGAGACTGTTAGCAATTGATGAAAACGTATCTCGCTCCGTGGCACTTATTTGCTGAAATGTTTTTCCCAAAGAAGCTCCATATGCGGTCGTCAATTGCTGGATTAAACTTGTTAATATCCCGGCGAGCACCATTTGCTGTTGACCCAAGGCGCTATTTCCGTGATCAATCAGAGAATGCCCCGAGTTCTCAAAATCCTTTTCGACAGATCTAAGCCCGTCGATAAAATCTCCGACAGTACCGGCAGCAAGCAGCGCGGCGCCTGCTTGGCTTTGCGCCCTTGTTGCCGTTTGCACCGAGAAACCAAGGGCAACGATACTCAACAGCGCGATCTTTGTAGAAGCACGCATTTGACCTCCCAGCCGATAAAGGGCGCCGCTGCCAACGATGGGCGCCGTATTGATTCGGCGAGCGATCTCACTCCGCCCTGCAGGTTAAATCAAGCTATTTAAGTGTCATATCAGACATCCGCCACAACCGTTAGCCTCGCGTATTCAAGCCTAGCTGACGGATGCAGCAAACTCCCGGAATGATGAGCATCGAGCAGTAGAACCAGCGTAATAATGAACGCTCTTAGATGCCGAAGGGGATGCCGTCGTAGCTATCAAGAGAGAACTTGAAACCCGGCGCAACGATGGCTCGAGCGTATTGAATGCCGACCTGTGGCGCCTGGCCGCGAGCCGCGGACTCGTCGAGGATGGCGACTCGCGGTAGCCCGACGCGCGATGCCTTCCGAACCGAAAGCCCCGATAAGCGGCCGTCACCTCGAGGCCCTGCGCGCCGTCGCCGAGAACCCTGGCGGCCTGAGGCACGATGCCTACCCGACCGTCATGCCGGTCCTGCAGGAGCTCGGGTACGTCGAGGATCGGCCGACCCGCGGGCGGACCAGTCGGCGCGCATGGCACCTGACCGCAGGCGGACGCGAGCTGCTCGCATCCCTCGGGATCCGCGAGAGCGCCGAGCCGTGACCTTCGCGTGGCGCCGCACGTTCCTGGGCACGCACCACGACTTCGTGGCCGAGGAGGCTGGTCAGCACGTCGGCCGGATCAAGCGGATGGACGGGGGCCCGCAGAACGGCACGTGGACGTGGAGTTGTACCGGCTGCCAGCGTGGGCATGAGGCCGAGGGCGTCCGACCGCTGAACGGCATGGCCGACACCCGGGACGAGGCGATCGAGGCGCTGGCCGCCGCGTGGGCGCGGGCCAAGGCATGGAGCGCGCGGACCGGGCTTCCGTTGGCGCCGGGCGCATCCTGATCGTCAGCCGCGCCCCCCGGGCCGCGAACTCCCAGACCGGCGGCCCCGGGTCTGACCGGGCTTAGTCCGGTAGCCGGAGAGGCAACCTAGCGCAGCGCTTACTCGTCGTCCCACCTCATGGCATCCAGCCTGATAGACGCGACCTCCATTCCAGTCCCGTCCACGTCGATCACGAGTGCGATCTCGGCGCCACGCTGGGCGATCTCTGCCTCTGCGAGCCGCTTGGCCGCAGCTCGATCCTCAAGGCCTTCGGCCTCCCCGATGACAGCGCCGTCTCTGCGAAATTCAACACGGTAGGTCATGGCCTCACATGCCATGGGCGGATGTTAGGTTCAAAGCACTCGGTTTGGTCGCGCCAGGAGGCAGGAGGCCGGGAAAGCGGGGCTAGGCGGCAGGAACGCTTCGGTCCGAGCCGACAGAGCTATGCGACGCGCTGATCAGCCGATATGCATCATGGTCTACCGAGCACCTGAAGGCGAAGGGCTACCTGACGTGACCGGTGCAGATGCAGAGCCTACGAAGATGTCCGAGGTTCTGCGTCTGGCGAACGCGCTCGCCGAACAGATGCTCGGTTCGCAGGTCATGGGGCGCGCGCTTCCACCCCATCAACTCACAGCACTTGTGCGAGCTGCCCGCTTTCTTTCGGACAACAACGTATCTTGGCCACCACTGGTACAGGAGGTTGTGCGAGTTGCCACCGAGAAGATCGAGGCGGCGCGAAAGGCTTAGGTCCGAGCTTCGCTGCGGATCTTTGCAGTCACGGGAGCCAGCCCTCACGTCGCGCCGGGGTCAGATACTGGCACGGCGAGGCGTGCTCGGATAGGTGCTCGATCTGGTCGCGCCAGGAGGCGACGGCGGGTGGAAGGTCTGACATGCCGGCGAGGTACGGCCGAATGGTTCTCGCTCCGCTAACCATTCGCTCGGCCCCGCCCCGATCTGATCAAGAGGCGGGGGAGCGTCCGATCTCACCAGCGTGTGAGCCGAGCCGATACGCAACTTGGCTCGGAGGCAGGATGGCCGGCGGCGGTTACCAAGCTATCCTCACTGATGCCCGGGCTGACAATCGATACACTGGCGGGCGATGTACAAGCTCCCACCTGGCAGCCTCTACCGGCTCCGCACGCTCGCTCAGACCGGCGCCCGTTTCTATCAGGTGAGCGGCTACATGCGCCGCATGGAGGTGCTTGGCTTGATTGAAGCGACCGGACGGACGGATCCGGGTTCGAAGACCGTCGAATACCGCATCACCGATGCCGGCCGAGCTGAGCTCGAAGAGCGGCACGGCCTGTCCTAGCCCAGCTTGTTCGACGGCAGCAGAGAGCATCGGAGCCTCGGACGAAAAAGCCCGCGCCGGCGGACCGGGCGGGCTTCTTAGGCTCGGCACCGACAAGGGAGTAATCCCGCCAAACCTGAAACTAGAGTGGGTTAGGGGCAGGGAAAGACAAGCCCCCTAACGGTAGTGACGCTGGAAGCGAGGACCCGACGCCCGCCCAGGCAAATCGAACTACCCATCTTTGAAAGCGTTCACGCTCCGCAACAACGGAGAGCACGACATGAAGGTGATCTCAGCGACCGTCCTTGGCCTGGCGCTACTCAGCGGAACCGCTCCGGCCTTCGCACAGCCATACGGCGGGCGCGACTACGGCTACGATCGCGGCGACTACGGACCCCGCGACCGAGGCTACGGAGATCGGGGCTATGGCGACCGCGACCGCCGCGACTACGATCGGGACTATGACCGAGGCTCGCGGGGCGGGCGTGGCGACTACGCGTTCAACGAGGAGGAGTACCTGCGCTGCAATCCGGACGTGCGCCGGGCGGTCATAGGCCGAGCGATCAAGTCCGGTCTGGAACACTACCGCAAGGTCGGGATGGCTGAAGGCCGTAAGCTGACCTGCAATTAGAGCGCATCTGGAAGGCAGAATGTGAAAAAGCCCCGCGCGGCAGTGCCGGCGGGGCTGAAGGTGTGGAGTCTCGCTGACGGGATAGCAGCGCGTCGGGCGCAGCGACATCACCCGTTCGGGGGAGGCTATCGAGCATGAAAAGATTCGCCTCGGCCAAGCTGGGCGGTTCGAGCTCGTCCGAGCTTCAAGGGCCCTGCGACAGCCACTCCTGCAGCTTCGTCCAACGAGGCTTCATCGTGCCGCCGCGGACCGCGACGCCCACAGCCTTCCGCTGCCCGAGGAGCACCACCAGCCGCTTCCCACGGGTAACGCCCGTGTAGAGGAGATTGCGTGCGAGCATGGTCCAGTGCTGCATGGCCATCGGGATCACCACCGCCGGATATTCCGAGCCCTGCGATTTGTGGATGGTGGTGGCGTAGGCCGGCACCAGCGTGTCGAGCTCGCCGTAGGGATAGACCACCTCCCGGCCCTCGAAATCGACGATCACCGCGCCCTCGTCCGGGTCGATCCGCGCGACGGTGCCGAGGTCGCCGTTGAACACCTCCCGGTCGTAGTCGTTCTGGCTCTCCATGACTCGATCGCCGGGCGAGAAGCGCCAGCCGAACCGCTCCACCGAGACCGGCGGGTTCGGGTTCAGCACCGCCTGGAGTTCGTGGTTGAGGTTGCGCGCGCCCAGCACGCCGCGTTGCATCGGGGTGAGCACCTGGACGTCGCGGACCGGATCGAGGCCGAACCGGGCCGGGATCCGCCTTGTCACCACCTCGATCAGCGTCTGCACCGCCGGCTCGGGCGCGTCGATCTCGATGACGTGGAAGTCGCTCTCGGCGCCGCGCGGGGCCGGCTCGGGCATTTTCCCGGCATTGATCCGGTGGGCGTTGACCACGATCCGGCTCTCGGCCGCCTGCCGGAACACCTCGGTGAGCCGCGCCACCGGCACCGCGCCGGAGGCGATCACGTCGGCCAGCACTTGGCCGGGCCCGACCGAGGGCAGCTGATCGACGTCGCCGACCAGCAGCAGGCCCGCGTGCTCCGGGACCGCCTTGGTCAGCGCGTTCATCAGCGGCACGTCGACCATCGAGGTCTCGTCGATCACCAGCAGGTCGCAGGGGAGGGGGTTCTCCTCGTTGCGCGAGAAGCCGCCGTGCTTGGGATCGATCTCCAGCAGGCGGTGGAGGGTCTTGGCCTCCAGCCCCGTCTGCTCGCTCATCCGCTTGGCGGCCCGGCCGGTCGGGGCGGCGAGCAGCACCCGAACCCCCTTGGCCCGCAGGACCCGCAGGATCGTGTCGAGGGTCGAGGTCTTGCCCACGCCCGGGCCGCCGGTCACCACCGCGAGCTTGGCGCCGAGCACGAGCCGCACGGCCGCCTCCTGCGACGGCGAGAGCGTCTTGCCGGTCTTCTCCGCCACCCAGGGCAGGGCCCGGGCAAGGTCGATCTCCGGCCAAGGCGGGGTTCCCTGCGCGCGGCGCCTGAGCCGCTCGGCGATGGCGCGCTCGGCGGCGTGCAGGCCAGCGAGGAAGATGCAGGCCTTATCGCCGACGATGTCCTGGACGACCTCGCCAATCTCCAGCACGTCGAGGAGTGCCGAGCGGATCAGCGGCGCCTCCACCCCGAGGAGGTCGACCGCCAGCGCAACGAGATCCGCAACCGGCAGGGCGCAGTGGCCGGCATCGGTGGCGGTCTGCAGCGCGAAGGAGATTCCTGCCCGCAGGCGCTGCGGCGCCTCCTTGGTCAGGCCGAGCTTCATCGCGATGGCATCGGCGGTTTTGAAGCCGATGCCCCGGATGTCCCTGGCAAGACGGTAGGGATCCTCGGTCATGACCGCGATGGCCTCGTGGCCGTAGGTCTTGAAGATGCGCACCGCCCGGGCGGTCCCGACGCCATGGGCGTGCAGGAACAGCATGATCTCGCGCACGGCCTTCTGCTCGGCCCAGCCGGCGACGATCCGGGCGGCGCGCTTCGGCCCGATTCCCTCCACCTCGGTGAGCCGGCCGGGCTCGGCCTCGATGATCTCGAAGGTGCCTTCCCCGAAGGCCGCCACGATGCGCTTGGCCATGGCGGGGCCGATGCCGCGCATGTGGCCGGAGGCGAGGTACTTCTCGATGCCCTCGACGCCGGTGGGCGGCGTCACCTTGAGGGTGTCGGCCTTGAACTGCAGGCCGTGCTGACGGTCTGTGTGCCAAATGCCGGTCGCGGTGATCCACTCGCCGGCACTGAGCGCGGGTGCGTGTCCGATCACCGGCACGAGGTCGCGCTTGCCGCGTGCTTGGACCTTGAGCACGCAGAAACCGGTCTCCGGGCTGTGGAATGTGACGCGCTCGATCGTGCCAGCGAGAGCCTCGACAGGCTGAGCGCGTTCGAACTGCTGTGGTCGCCCACGCTCGGTCATGGAATGCGTTCAGAGAGATCGCCTAGGCAGCCAAACTGAGACGATAGCGTCACCGTAATGAACGAACCATGCCGATACGAATCAGGCATGGAGACCTGCGGATGAAGGCCTGCGTTGTATGCAGCGAGCCCTTCGAGGCGAAGCAGGCACATCAACGGTACTGTTCCGGAAATTGCAAAAATCGCGCTTATCGGAATGGGCTTGCGATACCTGCGCCTATCGATACAAGGCCTACCCGCAAAGCCAAATGCCCCAATTGTCAGAAGACATATAGAACAATTCACACTACAAAACTGTATTGCTCAAATAAATGCAAAATTAAATTTGGCGGTATTCTAAGAATGGGCCGCAGCTTAGAGAAGCGCGCGGCCGAGGGAACCTTTGAGCCGCATCGAAGCCGACGCTGGCGTCAGGCGTACAGCTCAGAAGAAATCGCTGCTTTGCGGGCCGATCCACGATGTATGCTTCCAAACCGGAACCTGCGCTCGCAATGGAAGAAATGCCACGAGCTTGGCATCCCGCGCGACCACGATCTGCGGGTGGTTTACGAGCGGCCTCCAGAGGTCAGTGCCCGTGCTCGCGCTCGCATGAAGCAAAATCCTGAACAGCTCAGGGTGTACTGGCGACGCAGCAACTTCCGCCGCAGCGTCCGCAAAGACCCGGAAGGGGTTCTGGATGAGCTACGCTGCCTCGCGCGCGGCCACCAGCATGCCGAAGACATCATCCTCGAAGGCTTCGCCACCGTCCTCCGCCTCGCCGTCCCAGCAGCCGAGGCGTTCAAAATTGCGAAGGCCGAGGTCAACCGCACATCGGCCCAGCCCTTCAAAGAGCAGTCGTTCAACCCCGATATCGATTACGCGGCTCGTGAGACCGGACGCCAGGTCGCACGGGCCTCCGACATCAGGGCTGCACGAGGGGAGGGGTGATATCGTTACCGCCTGCTCGGCCCTGCCGCGACGGGTTCTCTGGCAAACCGCGCGCTGCAATGATGTGGTTGCCTGGCGGACCGATGTTAGAGCTGATCTTCGACCTCCGTGAAAAACCCCTGCGCACCCGCAACCCAAGCTTCCAGCCCAGCGTCGCCATCCTCCTGATGATCGCCAAACCACACCTCGGCGGCCTCGTTGTGCGACATCTGCCCGTCAGGATCGAGAGCGTCCTTCACAGCTCGCCAGAGGTCGTTGACCCCGTGGTCGAACAGGTTGAGATCGATTTTGTCTAGCTCCTTCAGTTCCGCGAACGTGGCCTTATCGGCGGCCCAGTCGCGACCTCGCTGAATAGCTCCGGCGTCCCGCTCCTCAAAATGCTGCGCCTTTGACGCCCGCAGGCGCTCGATAGCCGTCTGCATGTTCTGACCCTTCCGATGGTTGAACGTGGCTAGGGCTGTCTCGAAGGCCGGGCGAGCGATGTCGCTCCAATTGAGAGCGTCCCCCGCCTCGGTCATGCGAGCTTTCAGCTCGTCGCTCACGTAGATGCTGACGCGGGCCATGGCTTACCTGTGTGTGCGCACAAATGCAGTTATATGCGCATAATGAGGCGGCGCAAGGATAAATGCGCATATTATGCGCATAGACGCAGGAGGGCGGTTTGAGTGAGTCGGTCTGGCCCGGCGGCGGGATGCGAAAGGCGACCAAGGAAATCTTGGACATCGCCAAAAATGCCGTGTTCGTCGGCGGCGTCGAGTACCTGGCCGACAAGACCGGATCCAGGTTCTTGTGGTGGGTCTATGCCGCCCTGTTCGGTGTGCTGCTGCTGTACGTGAACAGCTACACGCAGGGCCCGGCGGTGGCGGGCTGGATCGTGCAGCGGTGGCGATGGGGGCAGCGGCCCGCAAAGGTGGCCGGCTGGACCCTGACGATCCTGTTCCTGTTCGCCTTCATCGTGACGACGGATCAGGCCATCAACGCGGTCGCGAGGGCCCAGGCCAGATAGGGGCTTACCGCCTGTTCGCCCTGGCATGGTCAAAACAATCGAGGCCAGGCAAGCCGTGATGATAGGGCCGCCCGGCCGATCTCACGCCGTAAATTAGTCACCAATATAGCCGGAGACTTGTTTCACCAGACGGAACGAAGGCGATATTAACCCTAAGAAAAACGTTGCCCCACTTAATGTAACGAGATGCTGTCGCTTCATATGTATACGGCAATGCAGGTGATCTAACGTAGAACAGGCTCAACAGCACGGACAATCCACCATCTATCGCTGTGATGTTCCAATCAACTCTGTGCCCCTGCCCTGATCTAAAGCCTGTCGGTTTGATGTCTTTCAATGGTGATGAACGAAAATAGACCCAAGGGTATTCCTGTAGATCTGGCGGGCAATCTGCGAAGGTCACGCCCTGCGCGATTGGACCGCCACGATCGCCAGTTAGGTGAGATAGCATCTTGCTTGGGTGAAAAGAAACGTGAGGCCTCGCCACGAGTTGATCGTCGCCGTCAAGCGCGCTGCCATCCTCTGATATTCTGCGAATTTTGAAATTGCGATCAGAAGTTCCGACAGAGACGGACTTATCTTTTTGAAGGCCAATCCAAAACAGACGTTTTTCTGCGGCCCCATCGAAATAGTTAATGTTTAGAACGGAAGCCTCCGGAAGAGGATCCTCTTTCCAATCAATCAGGCGGCGATCCGGCCAAAGAACCACGCGGCGGGTAAGAAGACAATCAATCACCGCTTCCGCTCTCGAAACTGGATCCCGGCGCCGCCGTTCTCATGAATGAACTCCGGTCCAGTAGTCATTGCTCTGCCCGCAGGCGCACGCCAGGGCGCCCGTGGTTCAGAAATTCGACACCGGCAGCCTCAAGCGCGGACTGGACGGCCCGCACCGTGTCGAGGCCGCTGGTCAGCACGTTGGCGCCTTTCCCCTCCATCGACCGGATGGTGTTGGCGCTGACGCCGGACCGCTCCGCGAGGGTGACTTGATCCATCGCAACGAGGCTCCGAGCTGCGCGGAGCTGATTGCCGGTCGATAACATCACACCCTCGGTTGTTTTTATACCCATTGCCCTGTTGGCTACAACAAGGCATGGGTATTATACCAAGTCCATAGGCGGTAGCAACCGCCCCAAAGTGGACTGCACCCGATGTCCCACCGAACCGTCTCCTGGAACCGCATCTCCCGCTCGCTGCACGACAGCCGGCCCGCCATCCCCGCCGGCATGCTCGGCGCCCGCGCCCTAGTGCAACTCGGCGCTCGCACCCGCCCCCTCGTCGTCGCCGGCCGCTACGACCGCGCCGCCATCATGGCCGCCGCCTGCAAGGCCGCCTCCGGCATTCAGGAGCGCTGCGGTGTCTCCCGTGCCGAGGCGATGTCCTCCGCCCTCAAGGCCACCTGGCAGGTCGCCAAGGCCGCCCACCGCGCCGCTGCACACTGATCCCATAGCCGCGCCGGCCTGACCGGCGCCCAAACCCCTTCGCCACCACCGACCCACCGCCACGAGCCCTCACCGGAGCCCGAACGATGACGCACGTCCGCATCCCCGATTTCTCGCAGCCCGTCCCGGTCCGAAGCAGCAGTTCCCGCACAGGCCGTCGCCGGCTCTCGGCCGATGGCCGCTACCTCAACCTGCCCAACGAGCCCGTGCCCGGCGGTATCGAGCCCTGGCAGGCCGTGACGCCTGTCCGGCCGGACACGGCCCACAGCCGTAGCCTGCGCTTCCTCGACATGGCCGGCGAACTGCTGGCCGCCATCGCAATCATCGGCGGCGGCATGGTCCTGACTGGCCTCGCCTCGCTCCTCTGACCCGATCCGCACCCCGAGCGGGCCGGTCGCCCGCTCCCTCACCCCCGAGGATCCCGCGATGCCCTTCCGCATGTCCCTCAAGAAGCTGATCCGCCGCGATCCCGTCGACGGCCTGCGCGAGCGCGCTGCCGAGCTGAGCGCGGACCTCGCCCGCGTGTCTCACCATCTTGCGCCGGAGGCCGTGGTGCCCGGCCCCCCTGCTGCTCAACACATCCGATCGCCTAGTACAGCATCTCCATCGATCGAGCCCTCACCGGTGTTCGTCGCCATCGCCGACGCCACCAGGGCTGCCGCAGTCGATGCCCTGTCCGATGCGCGAGTATCGCTCGAGCTACGCCGCGCTGTCGAGGTTCATCGAGACGCGACCATCGCCATGTTGCTTTGTCCCGACGAGAGCAACGAGGCCAATGACCCGCTGTGTGCTGCCGTGGAGGCAAGCGGCGCCAACCTCCGCAGCGTGCCCGCGCGGTCGCTTGCCGATGTCCGATGCAAGCTGGCGCTCTTGCTGCCCGAGATCCTGCCGGACGTGAACGGCAGTACCCCGACCGCCTTCTTGCAGAACATCCGTGAGGACATCGATCGGCTATCGATCGCCGCGCCCGATACTTCTTACCCAGCCCCCACCGCTGACAGTCAGACGGAATTGCCCGAGGCGATCATCCAGGGCTGGGCGGCATGGGGCGCTACCCTCGGCGCGTGCAACGATGAGGGGGAAGGTAGCGACGCCTACAATCGGGCGTGCGAGCGCCGGAACGACCTTCTCGAAACCGCCGAGTCGCTGCCAGCGACGATGGAGAACATTCAGGCCAAGGCTCTCGCCCGCCTCTGGTTGGACTGGGCTGAAGATGAGCGCCCAGGCCAGCCGCGCGAGACCTTCAGGTTCGCCGGGAGGTTGGCCTACGATGTGAACGCCGCGATCATGGGGCAACCGGTGGCAGCATCTCCGCCCCGTCCGTCAGGATCAGACGTCATCAGCCTCGTCGGCATGCTCGATCTCGCGTCCGCCTCACTGGAGGATTTGCAGGCGCTCCGTGATGTCGCCGACCTCGTGGGTGGCGTGGCCTACGCCACGGTGTGGACGGACCGGTGCAGGGCCCATGGTCCTGCCGCTGAACACAACGCCGCCGGCAAGCTGATGCAGTGGCTCGGTGAGGCCCTGACCGACGTGGAGACCGCGGCCGAGAAGGAAGCATCTCGCCGCGTGCCGGACAACCGGAACGACCGCGAGACCCGCCTGTCGATGCTGGCCGCGGGCATCATCGACAACGGCGACCCCGAAAGCATCGAAGAACTCGCCTGCGAACTGCTCGCCCACGCCAAGGTCGAGCGAGGCGAGGGCTGATCGCCCCTCTCCGTAGCTGTGCGTACCGCCCTGGCAGACCCCGCCGGGCCTTCCTCATCACCCGAGATCAGAACACCATGGGCGACGTGCTCCAATTCACCCCGCGTCCGAAACGAATCGCTTCCGAGCACATGCCGTCGCTCGCTGGAGCCGATCTACGTGCCAGCCTGGAGGAGGCGGCTCAGACCGCCCTGGACGCAGCGGACCGCATCATCGCCGTACTCGACCGCATGGACGGAGACACGGACCGCGAGGACGGCGCCCACGCTGAGCCCTCGCTGGCCGCTCCCGAGAATACCGCCGGCTCGCAGGTCGTCTACATGCGCGTCGGGGACCGGGATCGCGAGCAGGAGGCAGCAGAGACCGCGCTGCCGGAGATCTCGGTCAATCCGCAGCCGGTGGCCGAAATCCTACCCTGGCGCGGTCGCGGCAACGTCATCGCGGCGGCCGGCTCATTTCTCGTCGACCTGCTGGAGCGGGCCTGATGCCGACCGCAATCCAGATCCGGTCGGCGCCCGAGAGGCGCCTGTCGTGGCCGGATACCGCCCGCCTGCTGATCCTGGTGGCGCGGGTGCGCATTCTGGACCTCCGAATGCATACCGTAATTCGACATGGCTCCGGCTTCGCCGACGACCGGCTACTGCACCTGATGCGGCGGTGGCTGGCGCAGCACGAGGCGATCAGCTCCCTGCTGCCGGGCGTGGCGGAGCCCCGGCACGTCGCAGAGGTACGAGCAATCCTGCGAGGTCCTAATTCTCGTCCCGAGCCTGAAGATCGTCGCGCTTTGTGAGCAGATCATCGAGGTGCCGCCGATAGATTTCGATGCTCGCTCGTTCGCGGTTCGCGCCTTCCGTCGACAGATTTGGATTGCCGAGAGCCTGGATCGAGATCCGAACGCTTTCCTGTAAAACGGCGATCTCGCGGTCGACCTTTTCAAGTTCGGTCATTATCGCCCCAACGCTGACCCAGCCGTGCCGCTGACTCGCTGAGGATTATAGCAGCTGCGAACCCTCCCGCAGACCTCCTTATTGGCGTACCTTGTGACGAACGGGGGCAGGGGTACGCCAATGACCGAGCGGCGAGAACTGTACCGAAGCCCGAACGGAGATACGTGGTATCTCGGACGCGAACCCCAGAGCGGCCGAGCCTTTATCATCCATCAGCCGAATGCTCCTTCTGGCGGTCGGCTGTCTCACATCGAGTTGGGTGCCTTCCTGCGAGGAAGTGCCGGGGGACCGGAGCATCAGGCTTTGCTGCGTCTGATCGGGACACTCGTGGACGTCCCGCCGTATGGAGATCGCGCTTGAAGCTACGCCGCCGGTGAGCGCGACGTTGCAGGCAGTGCCGCGGCCCTTAATCCTCTGCCAGGAAGCGTAGGTCGTCCCGCAACGTCAGAAGCGCGCAGAGGCGCCCCCCGATTAGATCGAGACCGGCGTGCTCACGATCTATGGCCTCCGGCGTGATGTTGGGGTCCGCTATCGCGAGCCTCGAATGACGGACGCGGGCCCGCAGCAAGGCGATGTCGCGCTCAACGCTCTCAAGCTCGGTCACAGGCCCCTCAACGTTGACTCAACAGTGCCGCCCGGCCGACACGGACCGTTCCGGCGACATCAGTATGACAAGCCTTACCATCGATCCGCATTTTTCAGCACCATCGCAGGGCTGCCGAGGGGTAGCGGTCGACTTCGGCCGAAGCGACCCCCGCGGGAATTCTCGCGGGCGGTAGGTTTGGCCGAGCCATGCGGTGACGGTCTGCGGCCGGTCGTTATGACGAACGGAAGCGGAGCTTCTACACCGAGCCTGTCTTGGAGGCCCTGGCACTATAAGGACTATCTTTGTCGCCTCCGGAAGCGCAGGGTTCTGGTATCACCGCATCGGCTCAAACAGGCTTCGGTGGCTGAGGGTCTGTACCCCCGCCTGCAACGGACAGGCGAATTCATGGCCAAGCTTCTTAAATTCCCTACACAACCGCGTTCGCATCACGCCGGACGGATCTATCAGGTCAACAAATTTGCCAAGAACGGCGGCATTTTGACATCACAATCCATTACGGCTCGCAACGACACTGATGCTAAACGAATAGCCCGGGGCCTGCGCGACGAGCATCGCACCGAAGTCTGGTCGACCAACCGCTTCGTCGCGCAATTCGGACCACTGAGCATCCCGGTTGCGACTTGGATCAAGGCGCTGGAAAAACGGCAGACGATTGACCTGTGGAAGCTGAGCCCAAAAACCAATACAGTGCCACTCCCAATCAAGGGCACCGACTCAAGAGCCGTGAAGAATATCGATTGTGACTGAGATGGTAATTGAAATCTGAGGCGGCTGATATGGCAGATCACAGCCGCCCGTTGATATGCCCTGTAATGCGAAAGCTGATCATCATGATCGCCCGCATGTCTCAGTCCCCTGGGCTTCGGGACCATGAGCAGTTGATTGATCTACTTATGGACCTCGAAGCTGAAGCCATAGCGAGGATGCTCCTGGGTGGACTCTGGAGGCTATCAGAGCCACGCGGTTGAAGCTGCGCATCGAGAGCCTGATACCGAGATTACCGAGTATCCGCGGACAATGAGCGGGGCTGGATAGCCATTTGATTGGCCAGTCTGGTGATCTCATCAAGCGCGATGCGGATATGATCCACCTGCGCGAATATCGCGGCCGCGTCGAGCTTCGCAGCGGCGTCAGAGGACCACCATATCCCGTCGTCGACGAGGCGGATGAGGTCATTAAAGCGCTGATTTTGCAGCGCTAAGGCATCAATCGCGTCCTGACTGGTCACGGTGTTACCTCCCACTTCTGCCGGTGACTATACGCCTTCAGGAGCAGGCGCGGGAGAATATCTCGGCACGAGCTATCTGCTGTAACGACCAATGCGTCGACAGACATGCGATCCCCTAAACTTATAGCCAAGCCTACACCATTGGTCTCTACCAATCTTCACGCGCAGGGGTCACTGAACAGGTCGCCGAGCGCCTTCCGCTGGAACAGCGTGCGCCAGCGCCGCCGCTGATGTTCTGGCCGGTCATGGATCATGTGGCATCGCTGGCAGAAGGCCGCGAGGTTGGCGTCCGCGTTGTTCGAGGTGTCGTGGTCCCGATGGGCTGCGGCTAGGATCACCCGGGTCCGGCGGGCACGGCCGAGGATGTCAGCTTCCGCGGCGATCCGGATCCGACGGCCCCAGCCATCGCGCCACCGGCCGGCATCCGCGTCCCACCATCGGCCGTCGCCGAGGTGGTAGACCACCCGCCCGTGCGGCCGCCCGCAGCTCTCGCAGCAGCCCTTCGCCCGGCCGAACCGGATCACGGCCGAGAGCTGCGCCCAGTCGATGGGATAGAAGAAGCGATGCTCGGGCCGGATCGGCATGGTGGTGGCACTCTGCCACCGGTTGGGGCGAAAGCGTAGCGGCAGAAGGCTGCTACGAATGGCATATGGACCTGTCCGACCTTGAGTTCTGGGCTTTCCTCGCGGTGGCGATCCCAGGCCTGCTCCTGCCGGTCATCATCGTTTGGTGGAAGGGCCGACCCATCGTCCTGATCGCCCTGCTCAGCCTCGTGTTCTGGCCTGGCGCGCTGATCCTAGCGTTTCGACTGCAACGTCGGCCGGCCGAATTGAAGCTGAAAGCCGAGGAATAGGTTAGCCGGGCCATGGTGTGGGAGCGCACCTAAGCGGATCTGCCGGCCTGACTTATGCAGCTGCCGCGGCCCTGACCGGTTGCGTGCTGCGCCGCAAGTCCCTAGTTTGGCACTGCGGGACAGCGATGGCGTCGCCGTCCCGCAGCCTTTCTTGGGCGTTTCCTCCCTAGACTTCAGGCCGCTCCTTGTGGGCGGCTTTTTCTTGTCCGGGGCGCGGTTCGTAGCTGAATGCCACTAATAGCACAAGCACAATTGTGCGCCACCAGCTTACAGGTAGCGTTTTCTTGCAGATCTTGAGCTAGAATATATCTGGATCCTCGCCACCCCTGGGATCGGGTCGGCCAGCACGGCCAACCCTACGATCCGCAGGAGGAGTCAGCGTTCCGGGGCGGGTAGTTCAGGGCTTCAAACGCCCGTAATCCGACGGTGTCCCATGCATCAACGTAACTGCCTTGATGCGTCCGACGTGCGCATCCTCATGGCTGCGGGTCGCGCAGAGGCTGAACGGCGCGGCCTTCCGGTGGCGTTCGCGATTGTCGATGAGGCAGGCGTACTACTCGCCCTTGAACGCCTCGACGGCGCGCGGCTTCACACGCCGGAGGCAGCTTGGTTGAAGGCTCGGACGGCCGCGATCACGCGCACGTCGACCCAGGACCTACAGGGGGCGGTACAGGCGAACGCGGCGCTTCTGGCTTTTCCAGATCGCCTACCTCTGACGGGTGGAGTGCCGCTGCTGGTCGGCGACGAGATCGTGGGCGGCGTCGGTTCGTCCGGTGGCGAGCCCGAGGACGATCTAGCCGTGTGTCACGCCGTGTACGAGGCGCTCCGACGGCTGCCCCTCCCTGGCTGAGCAATGGTATGTGCGGCCGGGCAGGTGGAGCGTCGCTCGGAAGCTGCAAACCGGTGTGAGCCTTCTGGCAGCGTCAGCTGCAAGCCCAGGCTCTGCGGAAAGCGTGACGCCTCGACAGCTGTGCTCGCCATCGTCATCTTGAGCATATGCCTGACCATCGAGGCCAGACCTACGACCCGCAGGAGCCCTCACCACGGGGCGGCTGGTTCCGCCTGGAGGAGAGGCCGTACCCCGAGCGGCTGGACCGGGCGTTTCGGGTGGCGGCGGCGGCGCTCGGCGTCATGGCAGCGGCCACCCTTCTGGGCGTGATCCTAATCTATGCGACCAAGCCGCTGAACGACGGCGCGGGGTATGCCTGGCTGGCTGCCACGCCCGTGATGGCAGGAGGCCTCATCTATGGGGCCGTCCGCGCCATCGGCATGCTTGCCGTCGGCGTCTACGGCACCGTCCGTGATGGGTCCGAGTTCGTGGTCGACTGGCGCGCCGTGCGCCATGACCTGCCGCTGCGCCGGACCTGGATCGTCGTCATCGAGGGCGCGCTGCTGCTGGCCGCCGGCGGTGTCTCGCTCTGGGGCCTGCTGCTGTTCGTCCGGCAGGGCGAGGCATTCGGCCTTGCCGTGCTCGTCGTCGTGCAGCTCATGACGTACTGGCCGCTGATCCGCCGGAGGATCGCTGCGGGCCGGACGCGGGGTTAGTATCCCGCACCCAGCGGCGCCAGGACACGCCCCGCCGAACTGCCGGCCGACACGGCATAGTCCGGAGGCGGCAGGACCAGCCGCGGTGCCCCGCCCTCAAACGACCGCCGAGCCGATGCCGCGCCGAGACCGCCCATGATCGCCCGCGTGCCGACCTTCGCCCCGTAAGTGCCAGCCGCCGCGCCGAGGCCTCCTACCTTGAACGCGATCGCGCCCGCGATAAGGTCGACCGCCTTCGCCACCGCCTTCTGTGCCGCCTCGGCACCCGCACCCGTGCGCATCGTCCCGTCCGGCCGGATCGTGCTGGCCAGCGCCGTCGAGAACCGCCGGAAGTGCCCCCGCTCCTCCGGCGAGAACAGCGTGGAGGCCACCCCCTTGCCCGCGCCGTCGGTGAAGTCCCGCAGGGCGCCGACCGTCTTGGCCGCCGACTGCCCCTGATCCATGAGCCGCTGCACGGCCGCCTGCCGCAGGCCTGCCCATTCCGCGCTATCAGCCCCGAGGAAGGCCTTGGCCGCCAGCGTCTCGTTGGCTGCCCCGGGCTTGGCACCGAGCGCCCCCGAGCCGCCGAAGATACTGCGGGCGACGCTGTTCGGGTCGAAGCCCGTGCGCTCCAGGTCGCTCGCCCAGGTCGGGACCGGCATCCGCGCGCTCTCGGCCTGCTGCACGGCCCCACGGAGGCGGCCGAGACCGTTCCGCTGCCCCTCCGTCAGGAACGGCAGGAGCGTGCGCCCCTCGCCCCGCAGCAGGTAGTCCAGCCGCTGGCCGAGATCCCGGCCTTCGCCGCCAAGATGCCGGGCGATGAGCCCCCGCTGCACGGCCGCCCACGGCTCGCTCTCGGCGCCGACGGCATCGCGGAGCCGCGCGAGGGTTTGCGCCTGGCCGCCGGTCACGCGCCCGCTGCCTGGGCTCCCGAACAGCATGGCCGCGACTTCGTTCGGGCTCGCATCCCGCTCCACGATGCGCCGCAGGTTCGCGCCGGCCGTGTCGCCCTGCCCGCGAGGCTTGAAGGTCTGCTGGTACTCCCGGAACAGCCCGCGCGCCCGCTGCATCGCCTCCAGGGGAGCCGTGTCGCCGATGGGTAGCGAGTCGCTGGCCGCGCGGGCGGTGGCACCATCGAATGGGATCGCGTCGGGCGCCGCCCGCGACGCGCCTACGCCGTCACCGGGCCCGCGCGATAGCACGGCGGCCTCATAGGCGTCGGCGCCCGTATCGTGCTCCCCCCGGAAGAGACGCTGCGCCGCGTCGTCGAGATGGCCGGGATCCATGTCTCGGGGATGCACCCCGACCGAGGCGAGATCATCGACCACCTGTTGCCGGAAGGGGGCGACCCGCTCGGCATAGGCGGCATTCTCGTCCGCAAGATCGCCAGCGGCCCGGCGCGCACCGATGCCAGCCTCCTCGCCCATCCGCACGGCGGGCCGTCCGCCAGTGCGCTCGGCCTGGATCGCGTTGCGCGCCCAGTCCGCCACGTCTCGCGCGGAGGCGGCGCCATCCATGCCCGGCGGTAGGAAGCCCTCTTCGGCAAGCCGAACCCTGATTTGGTCCCAGGACGGCGCCCCGTTGCGGGCGAGCGTCCCCTGCCCGGGGATGTAGGTGCGGTGGAAATCCGCTGCGCGCGCCTCGGCATCGAGCGGCACGCCGCCCTCGCGGGCGAGGAACCGCGTCAGCGTCTCGGGCTCTGCCGTGCGCGTAGCAGCCCCGCCAGCGGCGGACGGCGCCGCGAACCCGGGGAAAGCCGTCTCCGGCCACGTCTGCAGCCCTGCCGCCCGCCTGCTGGCCGAACAGCCCGACCGACATCGCGTCCTGCGCATGGTTGTCGAGTTCGGCGATGATCCGATCCACAGCCCGGCGGTCGGTCGGGTTCTGCCCCGTCGTGCCGCGGTAGGCGACGAGGCGCTTGCGCACCTGGTCGAGCTGCTGGAGCGACGGCCCCTCGCCTGGCTGAAGGTTGAACAGGCCAGGCAGCGCATCAAGGTCGCTGATCGCCCGCGTCGCGGCCGGCGTCAGAACCGGGTTGAGCGGCACGTCGGCTCCGAGACGATCGCGTACCCGAGACCCGAGGCGGTCGAGCGCGCCCGGCGCGAACGTCCCGGGGATTTGCGCCACCTCGTCATAGGCAGCCCGGTATCCGGCTCTCCCTTGCGCCGCAGCGTCTCGCACCCCCTGCGCGGCAGCGCTGGCCCCGTCGAGCGCATCGGTCCCACCGCGCTCGCGCACGGCCCGCAGGGCGTCATCTAAGCCGCGCTGCGCCACGCTGGCTCGTTCGGCCTCGGCCTGCGCCGCCTGCCGCGCCCGGTCCGCGACGGCCTCGTAAGCCGCCTGAGGGTTCTCGATCCGGTCGAACGACCCTGCGGCCATGCCCTGAAAGCGGTCTCGCGCGCCCGCGAGGGCATCGGCCTGCCGCGTGCCGAACTCCTCGCCGATCGCCTGCGCCCGGGGACCGGACTGACCGGCCAGCGCCCGCCCTTCCTCCGCGAGGGCTCGAGGATCCTGCGTCGCCTGCCCCCGAGACAGCGGCAGGCCGAACTCGGCCGCCTGCGCCTCCCGCAGCGCCGCCGGGGTCTCGCCCTTGGCCGCGAACGTGGTCTCGATGTGCTGGGCCAACTCCGGCGGCAGCCTGTCGGCGTCGAGCCCGGCGTTGATGAGCACCGCCCGGGCCCGCGGCGTGAACCCGGTTTCGGTCGCCACCGCCCCGCGCCCGAACCGGGCCAGGATCGGCTCCAGGGCCTTGCTCGTCGCGGCGATGACGGGAGGCGCCACCTTCTCGACGATGGGGCCGAGGATCGCCCCGCCGGCGGCGCCATAGCCCGCGCCTTCCAGGGTCTTGACCGGATCGTGGCTACCGATCGCGGCGGCGGCCCCGCCGTAGCCCGCGCCGGTCAGGCCGTAGCGCGTCGCCCGCGCCGCGATGTTGGCGCCCTCCGCGACGGGCAGGCCGGGCATGAGGGGTGTCGCCGCGACGGCGCCGACCAGTTCGCTCGCGACGGCCGTCTTCGGGTTCTGCCGCTCGTAGGCGCCCTGCAGGTCCCGGAACCGATCGTAGTTCTCGGCGAAGGTGCGCTTGCCATCGCCGTAGCCTGAGATGCCCGGGACACCTGCGCCTTCGAGCATTCCGAGGCCGGTCGCGACCCCCGCGGCCGCGTTCCCTGCGATGTTCAGGCTGGCACCCTGACCGGCCCCGAACAGCGCTGCCAGCGCCGTGTTGCCCGCCGACGGCTTGCCGATCAACTCCTCATCCGCGGTTCGCCGCATGCCGCCATACAGCGCATCGGCCGCCTTCTGGTCCTGCGCGATGGACGGACCGCCCGTACCGGAAGCATCGACCCGCGGCGCGGCCTCGGCACGGGACATCGGTGGCGCGACGTCGAACCGATCCGCGAAGGAGGCGGGGGCTTGCCGCGAGGCCTTGAAGGAGGCGAACTCGGCCGGGTCGAACGCGTCGGCCACCGGGACGGCGGCCGGAGCGGGCCCAGCGTCCCGAGCGCCGCCCGAGGCCGCCAGTCCCGACTTGAACGCGGCGAACTCAGCGGGATCGAACGCGACACCACCCGCCATGTCAGTACCCTTCTGAATGAAGCTGCTGATAGGCCTGCGCCTTGCTCATCCCGGAGCCGACGAGCTGACCGAACCGGTCGGCCGCCGAGGCCGCGCCGGGGCGGTTTGAAGGCGACGGTGGCGGGAGGGCCGCCGTACCGGAGCGATTGCCACCGTCGACGCCCTGCCGCGCGCCGGCCGCTGCCGCAGCACCACCGCCAGGCCGGTAATAGGTGCCCTCGCGGATCTGGTTCGCCCGGTCCGCATTCTGCTGCATCCGCAGCGTCGCGGCGTCGATCGCCCGCTGGTAGACCTTCACCCGCAGCGGGTGCGGAAGGCTTGAGGAGCCCGCCACGTCGAGCAGGATCTTCCGCTCGCCCTCGGTCGGGTTGCCACCGAAGATGGATTTCAGGTTCGTGAGCGCGTTCGTGGTGACGAGGTTGTCGAGTTCCTGTGTCGCCTGCCCGCGCTCCTGGCCGAAGGCGCTCATCAGGTCGCCGCGCTGCTTCGCAAAGGGGCCGCCGTAGGCCTGCTCCGACAGCTTCTTGGCCTGCTCCAGCAGTCCGATCGACGACTGCGCCGAGATCGCCGCGTTGTCGGCGTCCTGGATCGCCTTCTTCTCGGTCACGGACATGTCGCGGTCCGCGCCCACCTTGCCGGTGGCCACGTAGGAGCGCCATGCGGGCGAGTTCTCCTCGAGGCCAAGACTGGGCGCCGCCTTCCGGCGAGCCTCGATCGCCGCCGAGATCTTCGACGCCTCGTCTTCCCCCCTGTCCGTGGTCGGTGCCGTGAACACCGGCTGGCGGGTGACCGGATCGAACACCGTCGTGCCGGCCGGGACGTTCGTCAGCTTCGTGTCGTCGGCCCGCGGCGCCACATAGAACGGCGTCCGCTCGCCCGGCGCGAACACGGCCTGCCCAGGGCTGGCGGTGAACGGCGTGAGCGGCTTCCGCAACTCGTTCTTGAAGTCGATTAGCGAGCCGGTGAAGCCCTGGTTCCGGGCGACCATGTACTGCTTCACGTCGTCGGGAAGGCGGGTCTGCTGGATCTCGTTGTCGAGCAGGGTCTTCACGACGCTGGCGCCGGCATCCGAGAGCCCCGGGAGTGCCGCCACCCGCATCAGGATCGCGATGCGCTGCTGCGACCCCGGAGGCGCCGCGCTGACCGCCTGCGCAGCCCCGGCCGGCACTCCAGCCTGCGCAAGATGCTGCGGGGCCTGCGCCGAGACCTGAGCCCGCGCGTCCGGCGAGATGGCTCCTGCCTCTGTCGGAGCGGCCGGGGCCGCGGGCGGCGCCGAGGGATCGCCCGGCAGGGTCATGACACGCCCGCCCGGAGCCCCACCGCCAAGGGCCGAGACCGGAAGCGGCCCGGCGGTCGACGTGCGGCTGCTAGGGTCCGACGACGGCAGGGCCTGCGGTGCTCCACCGCCTGGACCAGGCGGGATCACGAACCCCGCATCCTGCGCGGTCGGCGCCGGCATGTCGGCACGCGGATCGAGGCTGGCCGTCTGTTGGGGCACCATACCCATGCGGCGCTCAAGTGCCTGCGTCTGGCCCTCATCGTCCGCGAAAGCGACGGGCTGCTGCGGCGGGCGAGGCTGGGCCTGGGGCACCCGATCCGGGTTGAAGCCGGACGCCGCAGGCGGCAAGCCTGGGCTGGCGGAAGCCTGCCGAGATGGGGAAGCGCCGCCCCCGCCGAACGACCGGGCAAAATCGTTCATCACCTGCCCGGCCGATTTCGGCGAGCCGTCGCGACCGAAGAACACGTTCCGGTTGGCGGCAACCGCCCTGGGGTCGGCGTAGCTGGCCGCGGGCGCGTCCGGGTTCTGCATCGCGCCGGCGATGAGCCGCGGGCCGCCGCTCGAGCCGAGGAAGTGCAGCGCGTACCGTGTGGCATCGTTCACCGGCAGGCCAGCCCTACCCAGGATCGCCTCGTTGTCAGCCGTGTGCGCCCTGGTCGCCGCGATCATCTGCTGCGGGTCGATGCGACCGTCCTGTCCATTGCCGACCGGCGTCAGGTTCAGCTCGGGGTGCTGGCGAGCGGTGGCGTTCCACGTCGACGGGATGAACTGGCCGAGCCCGCGCGCGCCGGACGTGGAGGCCTGCGCGTTCGTGTTGAAGTTGCTCTCGCGGCGGAACAGGCCAGTCAGGTAATCGCCCTGCGGCCCGCTCCCGACATCCAGGAACGACGGCACAGCCCCCGAGCGCGGGGCGCCCGCTGCCGAACCATCAACGGGAGCGCCTTGCGGACCGGCGACGCCGAACCCACCGCTACCGCCGTAGAGGGCAGCGAGCGCGCCGACCTCCTGCGAGGTCTGCTTCTGCTGGGCCTGCGCCTGGCCCAGGGCGAGGAGCTTGAGCCCCGTCGTCGGATCGCCAGCATCGAACGCCGTTTTCGCTGCACCCGTGAGGTTGCCGCTCTGGAATTGGTCACCCAGCGCCGCCAGAGCATTGCGCTGAAGGCCCTCGTCGTAGGCCTTCCCGATGCCGGCGACGCCCGTGTAGAATTCCCCGAAGCTCATCCGCTGCGCTCCTCAGAACCGGGGGATCGGCGAGTAGCCGAAGAGGTTGGCAAGCCCGCTGCCCGCCCGCCCCATGAGGCTGGTAGGGCTCGCGCCGCCCGAGAAGACGTTCCCCAGCGAGGAGATGCCACCCGCGCCGCCCAGGCCGCCGGCCGCGAGGTTCGCGACGCCGAACAGGGCGCCGAGGGCATTGCCGCTCGCCTGCGTCTGCCCCTGCGCCTCACGATCGTTCGAGTTGACCAGTGCGTTCGTCGTGCTGTTCGTCAGCCCCGCAATGCCCTGGCCGATGCCCTGCTGCACGCCCGCCGCCTGCCCGAGCGTGCCGGACAGAGCCGCGCCGCGCCCGGTAGCCAGCCCCGCGGAGGCATTGCCGTACCCCTGCGAGGCGTTCGCCAACGCGCCAAGCGCGCCGGCCTGCCCTTGCACGCCCTGACCGTAGGCCTGCGCGCCCTGGCCGAGGCGGTTCACGAACTGCCCGTAGGCCTGATCGGCCAGGCCGGTCGCGGTGTTCAAGATCCCGGCGGTCGCGTTGCCCCCGGCGAGCCCGCCGCGCGAGGCCGCCGAGCGCTGTACCGCGCCCAGCGCCTGGTTCATGCTGAACTGGTAGCCCGGATCCGTCTGAAAGGCGGCGGTCGCCCGGGCCTGTCCGCCCGTCCCGTTCGCGCCGATCGCGTCGTTGTAGAGGTCGAACGCGCCCTTCCCGGCACTGGCCATCGGTTCGTAGAGCGACTGCAACGCGCCGAGCGTGCTCCGCGTGTCCGCGTACCCGCTGGTGAGCGCGTTGCCTGCCTGATCGTAGCCGCGATCCAGCACCTGGAGGCTGCCAGCTTGCCCCGGGGCGCCCAGCAGGTACTGGAGCGCGCTCTGCCCGGAATTCATCAGGGCGCTGCCGCCCTGCTGCTGTCCGGTCGCGAGGGCGTACTGATTTCGCCGGTTCGCCGTCGAATAGGCGTCGCCGGTCAGAGCGTCGAAGATTCCCATGGCTCAGTGCACCTTCAGGGAGTGGACAGGCCCGAGATCGCGATCCGGGGGCGGGGAGGGGGCGTGCGGCAGCCAGGGGCAGGTGCGAGCCGTCATCACCCAGACGGCTGCATCAACGCCGTCGCCGAGCGCATCGCGGGCCGTGCCTTCGTGGCGGAAGCCTGCGCGGCGCAGCAGCTCGGCAAGGTCGGTGCGCTCGACCGGGACCCGTGCCACCGCCCGCCGCAGGCCGAGCATCCCGAAGGCCCAGTGCGACACAGCGCGGAGCACGGCACGGGACATGGCGCCCCGCATCCCGACCACGATGAGCTCGGCCTCATCGGGCGGCCGAGGCGCTGAGAGCACGAACAGCACGCCTTGCTCTGTGTCTTCGCGCCAGCAGCGCACCCACACCGGCACTGAGCCGAGCTCGCGACCGGTCCCGCTTCGGATCCATTGCAGGACGGCCACGAAGCTGTCGGTCACGGAATAGAATGTCCGGGCCGAGACCTCGCCCCTCACGCCGCCGTCGAGCTGGCGGGCAATGGCATCCTGCGCCCAGAGGGGGTTCACCAAGGCCGGATCGGTCGGCGCGTCGGCGGCGAGGGCCAGGACCTCGCCGAGGTCGGGGCCTTCGGTCTCATCCGCCATCACGCGGCGACCTTCATGGCGCCGGCTGGGGCCGAGGGCGGCGGATCAGGCTGATCCGATGACCGCGCATTGAGCAAAGCCCGCAGCTCGCGTCGCAAGAATTCCGAGACCGTTGTGCGGTCACGCTCAGCCGCCGCCACGATGGCAGTCTGCAACTCCGGCTCGCACTTGACCTTCAGGAGAGTGTGAAATCGCGCCGGACGCATGTCGTTCTACTCCATTGCTTCCCGAGCAACCGAATAGAACACGCCAGGGTCCAAACGTGACCCCACCTTGTTTGGAAAGATATGGCTCCTTACGGCTTCGGAGTTCTCCGCGCCCGATCCCGGGGGTTAACTTCGTCCATGATGTCTTCAAGCGATCGAGCCGGGCGGTCGAGCGGCGTAGGGGAGCTTGCATCAATCGATGTCGTGCCGTCGCCCGACCAATAATCTACAATGACTTCTCCGAAATCCTCCATTGCCCTGCATTCTTCCCAAATAGAGTCCGAAAGCATGACATCAGAAGCAATGGAATACCCAATTGCTGCTGGAGGCTTCTCATATATATTTTTCGGAGGTTCGCTCATCTTTCCGATGTAACCCTCTGGCGGCGGCGGCAAATCGTCCCCGGTCCAGAATGTTATTCCTGAGATATAATCAAACGCGCTCTTGATGGCAGCTCTAGTCTCTATCTCATTGAGATTTGCGCGCTTTGAAACATTTCTTACGGCCCTGATAGTTTTTGAAATAGTCCTGAAAAGCTCCTGCGTCGCCTTGTCGGAAGCCATTTCCTCAATAAGAGGGATAACAGTTGCCGATAGCTGAAGCCTGTATTCGACTTCTTCGGCAATCGATCGCTGATTTTGTTCCGCACTCTGCTGAATTTGTTCGCGAAGCTTGTCATTTACACGAAAAGCGACCCCATGTCGCTTCACCTCCGAGGCAGGCTTTGGTGGGCGCCCCATGCGCTTTTTGGGTGCCGATTTGGCATCGTCGGTCATGTGTGGCCCCGTTGTGACCACATATCGTTACGCGAGACGTGCAGAAAAGACTAGACCTTGCGTTCAAGGTCCCCTACTTTCCGTTTCTGTAGCCCGTGCACGAAAGTCGGCGCCCGCTACGGCGATGGAGGCCCGCCATGGACCAGGAAGAGTTGAAGCGCCTGCTGCTCAAGACGACGGCCGATGTGAAGCAGACCGCTGCAGCGATCGGGTTCAGCGAGAAGACTGTCCGGAAAGGCATCCGGGACGAGACGATCCCGTGCGTGAAGTTCGGACCGCGCAAGTACCGCGTTCCCACGACCTGGATCGCCGAGAAATTGGGCGCTGTCGCCGCCTGAGCCTGCAATCGACGGGGCTTCCCCCCGCTGTCCGCCCCCTCTCACCACGCCGGCTGCCGCTCGCTTACGCCGGCGCATCCGCAACATCGGGATCCAGACATGACTGAGATCGCGCTTGCTCCGGGACAAAGCTGCTCAGCCCAGCCGGTCTCGTCGCGCCTGCTCCGCCGCTCCGAAGCGGCGCATCACATCAGCGAGAAGCACTTTCCTTGTTCGCCGAGGACACTGGCGAAGCTCGCTGTCGTCGGGGGCTCGCCTCCGTTCCGGAAGGCTGGGCGGATCCCGCTCTACGCGGTTTCCGATCTCGACGAGTGGGCGAGGAGAAAGCTCGGGCCCAGGGTCTCGTCGACAGCCGAACTGCGGCAAGCCACGAGCCGGGCCGCTTAACGAAACCGCCGGCCCCGAAAATCAGGACCGGCGGCGGATGTCATGCGGTACTTCAGCACCACCGCATTTAAGGCATCCGGCGTTCCGCGCCAAGCTTTTTCGGACCGGCACCCATTCAGAAGGTGCCAGTATGTTGAACAACACCGATCGCTCCTCTGCCCGACGGCGCCCCCGCTCCGTCCCGACTTGCTCTCCCGAACTTCCTTCTGTCGAGGACCTGCGCACGCGGGTCGTTCTCGGACGCGTCCGTAGTCCGGAGCTGGCAGCGGTGATCGCGAGCTTGGCCTATCCCGTTCATGAGGATTGGAGGACTCGCGCATGAGCGAACCTCGCACCATCGCCGTCCTGAAGAAGAACAACACCGAAGAGCTGCGCGTCCGGCTCACTGAGACCGGGGGCTGCGTCCTGGTGGACCTCAGGGTGTTCACCCCGACTATGCGGTCCGAGGGGGAGCCGCGGCCGACCCGGAACGGCATCTGCCTCATCCGCACCAGGCTTCCTGAGCTGATCGAAGCGCTTCAGGCGGCCGAGCGGGCAGGGGGGCAGTGATGGAAACTGGCATTACCTCACCCCCCAACGCCGTTGAGGCCGAGAAGGCCCTGCTCGGCGCAATCCTGCACAGCCCGGGCGCCATCGATCGCGTCCGGCACATCGTCGAACCCGACGACTTCTTCGAGGAGGTCAACGGTTGGCTCTACGAGGCCATGTGTGCCCGGCGCGATGCCGGGGACCATATCGACATCCGCCTCGTGATGACGGTGCTCGGCAACCGCGATCTCGGCAGTGTCACCGTGGGCCAGTACCTCGCCCGACTCGGCGCCGAGGCGACGACGATCGTCAACGCACCGCACTACGCGAAAGCCGTCCGCGAAGCTTCGCGGATGCGCCGGCTGCTCGAGACTGCCACGGCAGCCCAGGCTGCCATGAGCACCGGCGCCGTCACAGACCCGTCGGGCTATGCCGCTCAGATGATCGAGGATCTGGACGAGCTCGCATCCGGAGGCGTTGCCGAGCACATGCGTCGGATCTCGATCGGTCGCAGCGCGGCCAACGTGATCGAGCGGGTTCAGCAGGCCCGAGCTGGCCACGTCCGCTTCGGCGCCCCGTTTGGCCTGCCGTCGCTCGACAAGGCCACGCTCGGGATGCGCGAGAACCAGCTCGTGATCCTCGCGGGCCGCCCCGGCATGGGCAAAACCACCGCTGGCATCCACTTCTCGATCGCCTCGGCTCGGTCCGGCTGCGGGGTAATCTTCATCTCGCTGGAGATGGATGCGGGTGAACTGTCCGAACGGGCCCTGGCGGCCTGCGCCTACGATCCGCGCGCCAACGACGTGCTGACCTACCGCGCCATTGCCCAGGGCCGCGAGATCTCCGACGCTGGCCTGATGCGGCTCGTGGAGGCGCAGCGAATCCTCGACCGGCTGCCGCTGGAGATAGAGCAGCAGCCAGGCCTCACCGTAGCTCAGATCGCCGCCCGGGTGCGCCAGTACCGCCTCAAGCTGGAGCGGGCAGGGGGCTTTCTCGGACTCGTCGTCATCGACCACATCGGCCTGATTCGCCCGTCCAAGCGCTACGCCGGCAACCGGGTCCAGGAACTGACGGAGATCACTGGCAGCCTGAAGGGCCTAGCGAAGGAGCTGGGCGCGCCCGTACTGGCCCTCTCGCAGCTCAACAGGACCGTCGAGAACCGCGACGACAAGCGGCCCAAGCTGGCGGACCTCCGCGATTCGGGTTCGGTCGAGCAAGACGCAGACGTTGTGATCGCCCTATTCCGAGAGGCCTACTACCTCGAGCATCAGGTCCAGCGCTCCGACGAGGAGGAGGACCGTCTCGCACGCTGCCAGAACGAGCTCGAGATCGAGATCCTGAAGCAGCGGTCAGGTCCGACGACGCGGGTGACCTGCTTCTGCGACGTCGCCTGCAACATGCTTGCCGAGGTGGCGCGATGAGCCAGTTTCCGACCATGCCGGTCGGCGTCGACCGGCACATAGCCGACACGGCGCACATGACCAACGAGGAGGCGGGAGCATACTTCCGCCTGCAGGTTTTCGCATGGCGGTCGCCCGGTTGCTGCCTCCCTGACGACGACATTCGGCTGGCCCGGATGCTCGGCACCACGCCCAAGCGTTGGGCCACTTTGAAGCCAATCGTACTGGCCAATTGGACCTTAATTGAGGGCAATTGGCGCAACGATCAGGTCGCTCGCGAGCATCAATTCGTCAGCGAAAAAGTTGAGCGGAAACGCGCTGCTGGGAAGCTCGGCGGTCGGCCTAAGCCATTGGAATTACAGGATGCAGGTGAAGCATTAGGTTCTGAAATTGAAAAGCAAACAGAAAGCGAAACGAAAGCAGCTAAAGCTAAAGCTACATATACCCCTATAGTCCCCACGGGGGACGAGCCCGAAGGCTTCCCGAAGTTCAAGGCCGTGTACCCGAAGCGGAACGTCGCGTTCCCGACGACGCTGGCCCGAAAACGATGGCGGGAGGCTTGCCGACGAGGCGCCAGCCCGGATGAGATCATCGCAGGAGCCACGGCCTACGCCGCCGAGCAGAGGCGCATCGGCAAGGTTGGCACTGAGTTCGTGAAGACCGCCGATGCGTGGCTGAACCAGCAGCGCTGGCGGGACTACGCGCCGGGCGCCACCGACCCACCTGCGCCACCGGCGGCGCCTGTCCCCGACGAGACCTGGCGGGAGCGAGTGCGCCGATGGAAGGCCACCGGCGGTCACTGGCCCTGGAAGGGTAGCGATCCACCCGACAGCCCGAAGACGGGCGTCCCGAGGCACATCCTCGACGAGTGCGGGATCGGCTCCCCGAGCGGCCGCCCCGAGCTCAGACTGGCCGGAGTTGCCTGATGACGACCTCCACCGCAGCCGTTCGAGGCGTACCGACCGGAGCCCCGCGCATGACCGCCTGCCTCGAGACTTTCGCGAAGGTGCGGGCGCTCCACGATGGCACCGCCAATCCGGGCGAGAAGGCATCGGCCGCCGCCAGGATGAAGACGCTCGCGGCCAAGGCCGGGATGACGGTCGACGAAGCGGTGTCCAAGTTGGACACGCCGCCGGTGACGATTGTCGCAAGCCGCACGGTCGACATGGGGAGCTTCTTCGACACCCCGTACCTCCGCGAGCAGCTGGCCGAGCGCGAACGCGAGCGCGTCGCCCGCTGGCGCGAGGTCCTGGACGAGTACGGCACCGAGGAAGCGGTGTTCGAGCCCGGCCCGATAGAGAGCGCCCTGGACGAGGCCGCCGCCCGGTTCGGTCCTGACCCCGGCTGGGACGCCTACCCGCTGAGCGAGGTCCCGGCCCCGATCGTGGCGACTGTCGAGGCGGCTTGGCCGATGCCGACGACCGTCCGAGAGGCATGGATCGAGTTCGCGTTCTGGGACAAGCTATCGCACGACCGCGAGGCGTGCGGGACGGCCTGCGGGGACCAGTCGCCTCCGTCGCAGATCCGCTGCCGCCTCTTGGAGCGGGTGTTGGATGAGGCTCCGGCGTTGTCGATGAACGACTTGCGCGCCCGCGTGTCATGGTTCGAGCACCTGGACAGCCGGGATGCGCGGGAGCACGGGGGCCGGCTCGCCACGCTCCGCGCCGACATCGAGCGCATGGGCCAGCGGATCCGTGAGCAGAATTCTGAGACCGTCCAATCAGGACAGGATCAGGGCCACCTGCGGCCCGCACCTCATTCGTCAGCGTCATCAGGCACATTGACCGCGAACCCACCTGATCGCCTCGCACCCGTCCAATCTGGACACCGCGAAGGGCGCAACACTTCGAGCCCCTCTTTCCACCGCACGAGCGCCGACAAGCGCCGCGACGTGCTCGCTCTCCTCGGCCAGGGCTTCACCGATCGCGAGATTGCCCGTCGTGCCGGAGTGTCCCCGACCACCGTCGGCACCATCAGGAGGCAGCAGACGTGAGCCGCCCTCACATCGCTCAAGAGCAGGTCTCGGCCGCATCTATCCTCGCTCTGCTGCAAGCCATAGAGCGTCACGGGCCCGACGCTCCGGCCGCCATTGCTTTTCGGACAGCCCTCGCGCGCAAGGGGCGGGAAGCGCACGCGGTCGGCGGCCCGCAGGTTCTGGACGAGCTGCAGCGTGAGATCGCGACTGCGGATCCACCCCGTGCCGAGCACCGCGCCGCCGCTCTGGCAGCCGCATGGTCCGGCCTCACAGGAGGCGCCCGATGCCCCCTCGCGAGCACGCCGCCTTCGCTGCCGGCATCGAGACCGCACGTCTATTCGGCGTCTACTTTAGAAGATCGGCGACCATCGCCCCCTCGCGCACGCGCGCGCATGTGGCCTCCGATTATTCCCTCGCGAGCGCGTTAGGGCGTGACATAATTCGCCCAACGGCACGGCTCAGCCGGTTCTAAGCCCTTGCCTGGTCATCTCAATCCCGGCTTTGAATTCGGCTCGAAATCAAACCGGTGGGCGTTTTGGATCCGATGCGTCCTGCCACCGCTGCAGCACCTCTGACATACCCGTCAGTGAACGCGCATCGGCCCGACGGCATGCATCAATCCTCTGCCGATAGGTCCGGTCCCACATCCCCCATGGCCGCGGCGGCAAGGGTTCCATCATGTTCCCCGAGCCGCCGAGCCGGATCCGAAGCTTCTGCGCCTTGCGGATCGCGCGATGGTGCGGCGCCTCCCGCTGCGATGGGTACGTGATCCCGGAGCATCGCCGACAGACGAACGGGTAGAGGATCGCAGCTCGCCGCTTGCAGCACGGGCACAGGAACCAGGCCCGCCGCCCGCCAAGCCGCTGTGGAGTGTAGACGAGCCCCACGAACGCCATGCGATCGCCGAACGAGATCAGCACCTCGTCGCAGTCCGCCTGCATGGTCGCCGTGACCTCGCAGACGATCTGCCCGGCATAGCGCTTCGTCAGCACCGCGGACGTGCCCGGCCTGAGCGACCCCGATCGCTTCAGCGTCCGCACGTCGACCTCGGGTAATCCCTCCGGCGTGGCGTAGCGCGAGATTGCCGGCATGGGATCAGCCTCGCCCGGCCCGCAGCTCGGCAACCCGGGAAGCGACCGGCGGCCAGATCGACAAGTCCGCCGCGAACCGCGCCTCGTCTACCTCGCCCGCCTCCGTCGAGTAGTGTTGGCGGAACGTCGCCCAGAACCGTTCCGCCGGCACGCGCTCCAGCAGGTCCCCGATGCCAGCGACTGCGAGGAAGGACCGCACGTCGGCCGGCGAGCACGCCAAGATACCAACCAGGGCGCTGTGCAGTCGCCCTTCGGCTTCCGACGCTACCCCGCTGCTGTGCCCCATTCCGGCCCTCCGAGCGGCCTGCGATACCCTTTTGATTTCCCGCCGCCGTTCCGAAATCTTGTGCGAACGTTCCGCCATGATCGCCTCCGATCAACTGCTCCGCATTGCTCTCAACGGCTGACGCCTCGTGCGCTCACTGCTGCCCAATCCCCGCCGTGGCCTTACCCCCGTCCGTCAGCCTCACCGCGGATCCTGGCCCACAATGAGCTATCCGCTCGACAAGCCCACGCCGCTCCAGCAGGGCGAACACCCGGGAGGGGTTGCCGCCCTCACCGTCTCGCGGGGCCGATCTGATCTGATTGGGAGCTCGTCGCGCAGCTTGCTCCGCGAGGGCCGCTTGCCTCTGTCGCTCCTCTGCGCGTGCCGCCAATCGGGTCTCTGCAAGCATTACCCCGGCCTCGTACTCATGATGGCCCAGGGCCACGAGCCGCCGGCATCCTTCGAGCTGGGATCGGATCAGCTGTTCCTCAGGATCGATCGGAGGTGCGCGCACCGGGCGTCTCTGGGGCGAGACAGCCGAGATAACCTCTGCGGCCGACCGCCAGCCGGGACCGCGCTCGCGATCCATCGCCTGCAACGCCGCCAGCACAGCACGTTGCTGCCTGCCGAGTCCCCGGCTCATGGCGCATCCGTAAGTGTCGGATTTCGACGATAGAGCATCACATGACCTGCATCGTCACTGACCCATCGTCCGGGTCGACCCCTTCGACGCACGGCCCGGAAACCCCCATCTGGATCAGGACCTCAAGCCCTCGGTTGCAGGCCGCTGCCAGCCTAACGCTGTCGTCGCTCGGCAGAACGCCCATCAGCTCCAGCATGGTCGCGCCGATGGCGGCCTCACGGGCACCTGGTTTGAGCCCCAGCGCCCCGACCCGTTCGCGCATGAAGGCATCGACCGCGTTCTCTGCGATGACGCGCGCTGCGGTCTCGGCGTCGAATCCCTGCATGATTACACCCCCAGAAACTTCGCGCTGCGCTCGCTCGGCCAAGCGTGCAGGTAGTGCCCTGCTTACTCACCACCGAGATGCGCCGCCGACCCTGCGGAGGGCGGCGCCGACTCGCGTACTCCTGGCTGCCCCAACCGGCCCCAGGCGTCGTGATACTCCGGTAGAGTGTAGGCTTTCGGCTGAAGCCAGTAAGACACCTTGCCCGCCGTGTTGACGCCGCGGTGCGCCCCGTCCCTCACCTCGTCCAGTGTCAGGACGTAGCAAGTCGGAGTTGCCGTGTTCGCTTCGACCGTGACGACCCACCATTGCGAGCGGAGAGTGCGCAGGCTCCCGCCCAGCGGAACCGGCGCTTTCTTGGACAGCGCTTTGGACTGGATGGGCCACACGACTCGCTCATCGGCGCTTGCCGCGTAGAGATCGGCGCCTCGGGCGTTCCGCACGGTCGGCATCACGTGCCAACCCCGGCGCGATAGCTCGCGGGCCACATGGTAGAGGCCGGCGTTCCCAGTAAGATGGGCTGCTGCCATTACAGGAACCCGCTCCCCGTGTGCACCTTGAAGGTTTTCGCCCACTAGTTGCTCAGCAATCGCCAACGCGACATCATCATCGCTAGGCGCTACATAGCGCATGTCGCTCCGGCCCTCAGGCCGAACGGCATTGGGCCGAACCACGTTATCACGGGATCCGGTCCACATTCGTGGCCATTTGCAATCAGACAGCCGAGTTCATCGTCACCGCACTGTCGCTTGCGCCGCCGGTCATCCGCGGTAACCGAGCCGCCGGCCGGTTCATGTCAGGCGTAGAAGCCGAGGCCGAAGCTGCCGCTGATCGAACCGTACCCCTGTGTGGCTGCGCCCGTGCCCGGCTGCACGGGCATCGGGCGCATCGCGATCTGCACGGGTGAGGTCTCGAGCTCGGCAACGGCACGATGAGGATGCCGGACGGGTCGATCCGGTCAATCACCCGCAGCGGCCTGGAAATCCCGGACGCGCCGACGGGCGGCATCGGTGCTGCCGTCAACGGCCGCGGCGGCATCGGTGCGCACGTCGAATAGTCCGGCCTCCGGCGCAGCGGCCTCAGGGCGACGGCGCTGCGGGTGCGCGGCCGCGGGGGTATTTCGGCAGACCTCGGCGTCAGCGAGCCCGGCGCCAAGGAAGACCTGAGCGACTGGACCTGAGGGCATGGACTTCCCTCAGACATACTCAGCAATTGACCCTGAGACCGGTGGATATCCAACGTTCTCCGCTGCCCCAGCATAGATACGCCTTGACTAGGCATCGATGTTGCTGCGTGGATCTCAGCCACATACGCAGGAGGCTTCATTGAACGACATTACATCAACCTCGGCTCCGGATCAGAGCAGCCTAATCGAGCTCACGGCCGATATCGTGTCCGCTTACGTCTCGAAGAACTCTGTGCCTACGTCCGAAATGCCGGCGCTTCTGTCCGCAATCCATAGCGCGCTGAACGGGTTGAGCAGCCCTGCTACCCCGGCTGAGTCTAAGGTCGACCGTGCCACTCCGAGCCAGGTCCGGAAGTCGATCACGCACGACGCGCTGATCAGCTTCGAAGACGGCCGACCGTACAAGACCCTGAAGCGGCATCTGAAGGGAGTGGGCCTCACCCCGGACGAGTACCGGGCGAAGTGGGGCCTGCCGGTCGACTACCCGATGACCGCCCCAAGCTACTCCGAGATGCGCTCGGCGCTGGCGAAGAATGCCGGCCTCGGCAACCTGCGCCGGAACGCGGCCGCAAAGGCTGCCGTCGCTGACGAGACGGTTGCGGAGGCGCCCAAGGCCCGGGGCCGAAAGAAGGCGGCCGAGCCAGTGGCCGCAGCGGCTGAGAAGCCTGCTCGCGGCCGCAAGACGAAGAAGGCTGCTGTCGCCGCGGAGTGAGGCTGCCTGGCGGGGGAGCGGTAGGGAACCGCCGACCCGCCCGCGGGTCTACCTCGCATCCCTGAGCAATCACCTCGAACCGCCCGGCTCCGGCCGCGGCGGTTTTTTCGCGCCCTCTGGCCCGCCGCTTGCGACGGTCCGGCATTCCTCCCAGGGATCCACTTAGCCCCGCCGGCACCGCCGAGCGGGGCTTTTTCATGCGGCGGAGGTCGCATCACATCCTCGCGCGCACACCCCGCGGAGACATGCCGGTAACCATTCTGGCGCACTGCTGCGCTGCAACAGCGAGTGCCATGATGCCCAGTCGGCAACCCACCTTGCCCCGCCCCCTGACGGCGGCACCCTCTAGCCTGGAAACGACGATCCTCGCAGATCGAACCTTGGGTTCCGGGGGATGGGATGCGCGTGCAGCTATGACTCGTGCGACCGAAGCAGCAGTCTGCCAACGCAGTGCGCCTGCGATGCGCTTGGCCGCATAGCCCTGGCGGACAGCTTCCCTCGCTGATCTGAGCTCGCCCGGTCAGCCGGCGCGGGCTTTTTCGTGCCTCGCACCCCCCGAACGGGTGATGTCGCTGCGCCCGACGCGCTGCTATCCCGTCAGCGAGACTCCACACCTTCAGCCCCGCCGGCACTGCCGCGCGGGGCTTTTTCATCGGCTCGCGCTGACCCAGGTGAGTGTGGACAAGGCGCCATTGTGCGAGGGTAGACCATCGCTAGCAGATTGCCTCGGGCGCTGGCGGCCGAGAGTGACGTGCGCTCCCGCCCACCAGCGGGGACTGGCATGTCACGCCTCTTTTTTGATTTTCACGATGGGCAGGCGTTCCTGCGCGATCCTATAGGCTTTGAATGCAGGGATCGTGAAGTGATAAGGAATGAGGCTGTGCGAGCTTTGTCGCTTATGGCCAAAGAAATCATTCCCGAGAAGGGCGAAACCCAAGCCTTTACGGTCATTGTTCGCAATGCCGCCAACGCAACTGTCTACACAGCGACCGTATCGTTCGCTGGCCTCTGGCTGGGAGAGCTCCCAATCCCTCCCGGCGAACAGGACCCGTTCGATTGAACCGGCGATCGGTGCCCCGCTGATCGCCCAGCCAAGTTGCGTCCCGGCAACAATCAGCGAACCGTCTGTGGCGCCTCGGGTTTGAGCCACCGGGGCCCTGACTTCGGAGGCGTGAGTGTCGCGCTACTTCATCAGCACAGCCAACGGCCACGTGGTCGAGGACGACGAGGGCGTAGAGCTATCAAGCCGCGGGGCACTGCGCGCCATGCTCGGGAGGACGTTGACGGCGATCCTCCACGACGAATGCGCGATCAACGGGGCGACCGAGTGCAGCGCCCGAGCCTACGACGAAGATGGCAAGCTCGTGATGCAGGCGCGGGCCAGCATCGACATCGCGGATCAGTAGGCACTCGGCTCACACGCGGGTGAGATCGGACGTTCCCCCGCCCCCTGAGCAGATCGGGGCGGGGCCGACTCTCACTGGATCACCCCCGCGCCGCCCGCCAGCCCGCCGCCTTCGCCTCGTCCTCGCTGCAGAACATGCGCTCGCCGGAGCTCGTGGTGATGACGGTCCGGTCGTAGTCACGGGTCCCGGGCAGATGATAGATCTTGTCGCCCTTGTGCGAGATGTTGCCCTTGATGGCGCAGGCGCCCTGTGTGGGCGCCGGAGCGGCCGCCGGGGGCTTCTCCATCTCCGGCCGGGTCTCGACCCCGCTGGCGCGCTTGGCGCGGCGCCAGTCCGACGGCGGGTCGAAGGTGCCAGCCCAGAGCCCGCGCTTCAGCGCCCTTGCGCTGGTCTCGGCCCCGACGTAGTCGCGCGAGTAACGCTGGTAGGCTGTGGCGTAGCCCTGGCTGACCATCCAGGCGTTCAGGTCCTCGTCGCCCTTCCGGCAGACGGCAACGGTGCGGCCGTACCGGTCGGTGTCGCGGGGCTCGCACGAGATGTTGGCCTCGCCGATCCGGTCCGCCAGAGCGAGCGCCGCGACCTGCCCGCAGCGGTAGGACTTGCCGGCGGCGTCTTGGCAGAGCTGCGCGCTCTCAGGCGCATCGATGCCGTGCAGGCGGATGCGGGTACTGCGGATCACCACGGTGTCGCCGTCCGTGACGGAGGCGCGGCCAACGATCGGCTCGGCGGCCAGGGACGGACCGGTGAGTAGCAGGAGGACGGCGAGGGCTGTGCGCATCTTTGAGCGATAGCGCATCTCTGCCTGCGGGGAAGCCCGTCGAAGAGGTCGCGCGGCGCAGCGCCACGCAAGTTTGCAAGTGGGCTAATCGGCTGCCCAGCATGCCTCTCGCTCGCCGAGATCCTTGACCGACCCTCGTTGAAACGAGCTGCCGGTCCAGACAATCTCCTCGAACTTGCAGCGCTCATCTGCGATATAGCGAGCGGCAATCAACCGGCTGTTGACTTGGTACTTCATGTCGAGCGACAGCATATCCTCACCCCCGAGAGGGGAGTCGAACACGCGCCCCGTCTGCACGTCGACCACAGGCACGAAAACGCAACTGGATCCGCAGCCGATCGTCACGAGGGCAAGGTGCCCCGCGAAGTTTGGGCCGGCCTTGGCCCCGGCGAGGATGCGGGTTCTGTAGGAGGCGTGCTGGCGGTCACGTCCTCGGAAATCCGGGAGACCGATGGGGCCGCGGTACGGAGCAACGGCATAGGCAGCGAAGTCTGGCGCCTTAGGCTTGGTCGCCGTGGTAGGGGCGCTGGGCGCTGCCTGAGCCGCCGGCTTCGACACATCGTCGAAGCACCGCAGTCGGAGCAGTGAGTCCTTCACGTCCCGGCAGGCGGCAATGTCCGACGCGCTCTGAGCCTGCGCCCCACCAGCAGCGACGACGAGAGCGAGTGCGGCGAGGGCTGTGCGCATCCCGGCATCGTAGGCACCGGACCGACACTGTCTAGAGACACAAAAAGCGGGCTATGCCCGCTTTCTCACGCGATCAGGAACCAAGCCAGGCTCCTTCAAGCTGCAAGCCAGAGCGCCATCACGACACTCAAGAGCAAGCATATCGTTGTCAGGGACCATATGTCCTTCGGCTTTTCTAACTAAAAACCTTTGGACTCGGATAGTTCTTTTCTTTTTTCTAACGATGCTAGTGACTGTAAATTTCTGAAGTCGGCTCTCATTCGAGAAATAACCTTCCTCGTCTTCCATCAAAGCATCGAGGATATCCTCGGAATATTTCTCTAAAGCTTCAATATGCTCGTTTAATATCTCTCCGTGGGACGCCAGATCGTCTACAAGCTCTAGTCCTCTCTGGCAAACCTCGGTCGAATCACTGATTCTCATAATGTGCGCTGTGCCTAACAAGGCCGCAGCCATTCTAGTGAGGATCGCCAGTGCATGACCATCAAATTCTACTGCCGGCTCACACGACCATTCAACGATCTCGCCCATCGGAACAATCCTCTTGCGCTGTCACCGCACAATGCTCACATATATGAAAACCGCGCGGAAACCAAGTGGTCTGCACGCAGTTAATCATTGACTGACGCGCGGTTTCGCTACTATGGTGATGGCCCGACAGCCTCGGAGATTCCCGCTATGACCGATAGAACCAAGCAGTTGTCCTTCGTGGCCGATGAGGAGACGCTTGCCCTAATCGGAGCACTGAAGGTCGACCTCAAGGCGCCCACCACGGCCGCTGTCTTTCGTAAAGCCCTGGCTCTAGCCAAGGTCGCGGCAGAGCAGGCTCGCCAGTCGGACGGCATCGTCACGGTGCGCGGCAAAGGCCAGCCCGCGACTGAAGAGATCGCTGTCGCGCTCAGGGCCTGAAGGCCGCGCCGCCAGACAATGAATGACCCAATACCGCTTAGTCGGCTAGCTCAGACGATCCCTCTTAGGAAGCAGCTTCTTAGCGAAAAGATCGCTGATGAGCTTCTCAAGCTTTTCCGACTATCGGTGTTGTTCACGGTGCTGTTGACCGCCGCGCTGTCGGCGGTCGACTACGTATTTATTGCGTACAAGCTCATGGCGCCTTCTGAACGTCTCATTACTGAGCACGTTTTGATGGCAATCATTGGAGCTACGATCATCCAGTTGGGCGCAGTTGTAGCAGCGATCGTGTACGCCCTTTTCAAGCTCCCTCCGCCTGAGCCTGAAGTCGACGCATCCAACGGCGATTGATCGCCGCTCAGGCGGGCCCGGTCGTACCCTTCCGGAGCCGTACCCCCGGCCCCTCGCCATTCTCCTCGATGAAGATGACGCCGGGGGCTTCGAATGGCGGCAGTCAATTTCCGGCGTCGAAGTACGGATGACCAGCATCGGCTAAGGCGCGGTCGACGGCCTCAATTGCCAGAAGCACCGTACTCAGATCCTCGGCCATGGAGACCGGTGCCAGCTCAATCCCGCCAATGCGCTTGGCGAGCAGGTCGCGCTGGCGCATGAGCGATCCGCAGGCGCGGTGCATGTCTTCAACTTGGTCGGTGTTCATGGCGCCCGCCTTTCGTGATGCGTGCGCCTGCCTACTGCACCTTGCCGTCAGTGTCCTGCAACCATCCAACCTTCTGCGTCTCTTCCAAGAGGCGACTCTTCGGTCAGGCGAGAGGGCTGAAGGCTAGGTAGGGAACTCATACAACCAACTGCTGTTGCTCGTGTTTTCTTCCTGAGATTGGGGTTTCCAGCGCAGGAGGTTCGCGATGGCACGGTTGTTCTGGCTCTCCGATGAAGCCTGGGGGCGGATCGAGCCGCACCTGCCGCACGGCCAACCGGGCAAGCCCCGGGTCGACGACAGGCGAGTGATCAGCGGCATTCTGCATGTGCTGAAGGTCGGCTGCCGCTGGCAGGACACGCCCTCCGCTTACGGTCCGCACACGACGGTCTACAACCGCTACAACAGATGGTCTCAGCGCGGGATCTGGCAGCGGCTGTTCGCCAAGATCGCGGCCACAGGCCCCGTGCCAGATGAGTTGATGCTCGACGCGTCCCACGTGAAGGCCCAC